>JBFFXF010000031.1:0-37402 GCA_041569895.1 Planctomycetota bacterium
CCCGTCCTCGTCCTCGTCCTCGAAGGCTCTGGCTGCGGAGTCCGATGACCGACTCCGATTCCGATTCCGATTCCGATGACCGAGTCCGAGTCAGATGACCGAGACCGATGTCGGTCTCTGATCTCGCTCCCCTTCAATGCGAGTGCGCGTGCTCGTGCGCCTCGTCCTTCCTCTCGCCCGGCGCCCCGCCCCCCGAGGTGATCTCGCCGATGAATCGCCTCGGTCCGCGGCGCAGGACCGAGAGCACGAAGATCCCGGTCAGGAGCGCGAGGCAGATGATCTCCAGGACGGTGCCCTCGTGCGCCGTGATCGCCTCGAGAGGGGGGCCGCCGAGATCCGGCAGCAGCCAGTTGACGGCGAGGCCGGCGCCGATCGACAGGCCGAGGATCGCCAGGCTGAACTGGATCGCCGTCCTGCGGCCGTGGAGCCTGCCGACGACACCGAAGGTCGTGACGTTGGTCGCCGGCCCGGTGAGCAGAAACGCCAGCGCGGCCCCGGGAGAGACTCCCTTGGCGAGGAGGACCGCGACGAAGGGCGTGGCTCCTGACGCGCAGACGTAGGTCGGCACGCCGAGGACCGCGAAGACGACGACCTTCAGGGCCGGGTGCATGGCGCCGAGCCAGGCGCCGTCGACGAGCGGCTCGACCAGCGCCGCGATCCCGAGTCCGAGGAGGATCCACGGCGCGGTGTTGTCGACGAGCTCGCCGAGACCGAAGCCGGCCGCCTCACGAACTCGCACGGCGAAGGGTCGCCGGTCGCTGTCGTCGGCGGTGCGCACCTCGACGAAGGTCCCCCGCGCACGGCGCATCGTCAGGCCGCCGACGATCAGGCCGACGAGGAGCGCCACCGCCGCGGCCGCGACGACGCGCACCACGGTCATCTCGACGCCGAGGAGGGGGATCGAGAGGGCGATCGCGTCGATGCCGAGCTCGGGCGTCGCCACCATGAACGCCATCGCGGCCGTCGCGGGCGCGCCGCGCTCGATCAGGGTGCGGTAGAGCGGCACGACGCCGCACGAGCACACCGGCAGCGGCAGGCCGATCGCCATGCCCCGGAGCGACTGCGAGAACGCGCCGCCGCGCTTCAGCCACCGGATCGAGCCGGTCGGCAGGAACGAGTGCATGACGCCGGCGAGCAGATACGCGATGAGAAGCGCGGGGGCGCTCTCGAACGCGAGCGAGACGAACGTCTCCGCCATGCGCGAGACCGTCTCCGACTCGAGGAGCCCGCCGCTGCCGCCGAGCAGCAGCGCCAGCAGGCCGAGACCGAGAATGCCGCCGATCCCCTCGTACCAGCTCCAGCGTCGAGGCGCCGGCGCGGCGGTCATCGTCGATCGATCGTGCGGGCGGTGAAACACCACGTGCATCAGCGAGCCGCCGACCAGCGCCTGGAAACAGCCCGCCGCGGGCGCCGGCAGCCACTCGAAGATCCTCGCCCCGAAGCCGTAGCCGACGATGGTGTTGAGCGCCACCAGCAAGAGAACGCTGCTCGCGGCCCCGAAACCGTATCGCGGACGCAGCAGCAACCACACCGTGAGCCCGACCGGCAGCCGATGGAGGATGACCGCGGACGAGAGGTGCATGTGGCGGTGGGAGGCGCCGTCTGTCCCGAGGGCGTGGCCGTGCACGCCGGACATCTCGATCAGCGCCGCGCCGTCGACGATCGAGTGCACGCAGAGCCCGAGCATGCCGAGCATCAGCGCGACGAAGTGCGAGTCGCGGCCGGCGCGCTTGAAGTGCCGTTCCAGGAACGCCGGGACGAGCAGGCCGGCGAACGCGAAGATGAGAACCAGCGGCCCTCCGAGCGAGACGGCATCGGGAAGCACGCCGATCAGGATCAGCCCCGATATGGCGACGAAGTTGAAACCATCGAGGAGAGACAGCATCGGCCCGCTCGAGCGCAGCAGCCGGTGGAGCACCGGCCCGACGCCGAGCGCCAGGATGCTCGCGATCAGCGACGTCACGGCCTCGACTCCTCCGTCTCGCCGCCGGCGCCGAACACCGGGCGCAGCGCGTCGATGTTGGCTCGCATGACGCTCAGGTAGTCCTCGCCCGAGGCGATCCTCTCCGCGGCGAGCAGCTCGCACGGGGAGAAGACGACGTTCCGGAGACCGAGCGCGGTCTCGATCGAGCGCGCCACCTCGGCGGCTGGCTTCGACTCCCAGAGGATGACGCGGGCGGGAAACTCCCGCAGCAGCTCGCGGATGCCGTCGAGCGTCTCCGCCGGCGGGACGGTCTCGGGATCGAGGTCGAGGTTGCGGATCCTCCAGCCGTACCGCCGCGCGATGTAGTTGTAGGCCGGGTGCGAGCAGAGGATCGGCGTCTGGCCGTTCGACACCGCCCGCAGCGCCGCGTCGAGCTCGCGCAGATCTCGCTCGAGCGCCGAGAACCGCTCGCGGAAGCCCTCGGCGTGCTCCGGGAAGCGCTCGACGAGACCGTCGCGGATGGCGCGCGCCTGGAGGACGGCGTTCAGCGGATCGACCCACGTGTGGCCGTCGAGCCCCTCGTGCGCGTGCTCGCCCGCCGGGCCGTGGCTGTGCGTCACGCCCTGCTCGTACCGCATGAATTCCTTCTCGAAGCTCCTGGCGGTGTCGACCGTGCGGGCGCGAGGGAGAGTCGCCCGCTCCACCCACTTCTCGAATCCCGCGCCGTTGAGGACGATCAGGTCGGCCGACTGGTACCGCCCGATGGTCTCGGCGTCGGGCGTCCAGAAGATCGGGTCGGCGTCGTCGGGCACGGGACAGACCACCCGCACGGCGTCGCCGCCGATGCGCTCGGCGAAGTAGCGAGTCGGGTAGAAGGTCGTGAAGATCACCGGCGGGCCGGCCCGCGGGTCATTCCCTCCCGATGCGCCCGGCTTCGCGTCGTCACACCCCGCAGATGCGAGGACGGAGAGCACGACGAGCCCCGCGGGCGCGATCGAGAGGCGCCGCGCAGTGTTTGTTTTCCTTCCAGCCATCTCTCTCACAGCAACACGAACAGGTCCAATCCGAGCCAGAGCAACGCCAGCGCCAGCGCCGTCGCCACCGCCACGCTGACCGCGCCGACGATGCCGAGCTCGGCGAACTGCAGCCAGAAGACCACCGATCGGCTGCCGCCCATGCGATGCAGCGTGGCGCGCTCCCGGCGCCGGATGCGCAACGACAGGAGGACGACGAGGGCCAGGAAGAGCGCCGTCGACAGCGCCACCATGACGAAATTCGCGTCGAAGAACACCTTGACGCGAAAGACGACGCCCATCAGCTCGAGGACGACGTCCTCCGGCGACAGCATGCGGTACTCGCCGCGGGCATTGTAGCGCGTCGCCAGGATCGTTTCTCCCCTGACGTCCGCTGGGACGACGATGACCGACGAGAGCGGAAACCGCCCCGGGTCGCCGTGGAAGTGAAAGTCGCCGATTGTCTCGGGAGTGATCTCGACGAGCGTCTCGAGCGCGGCGTTGGCGGTGACGTGCCCCTCGCGCCGCTCGAGCACGAAACCGGCCGACTCCTTCACGGCGAGGTCGGCATGACCGTGGCCGAGCCCCTCGATCACCCACGCCGTCTTGACGTCCACGAACACCGCGTGATCGTCCGGCGTGCCGTTCGGTTCGAGGACGCCGACGACGCGCAGCCTCACCGGCACGGTGCGCGAGAGGTCGTAGATGTTCTGCTGGTCGGAGATCAGGGCGTCGTCCGGTCCGACGCGGAGCGCGCCGGCGGCCTCGCTCCCGACGACGGCCTCCCCCAGCAGCGCGGGCAGCCTGCCCGCGGCGCACCGCAGCCCGCGGAACTCGAAGTAGTCGAGGCTCGTGCCGACGATCGGCGCCCCGCGGGCCGTGAAACGGGCGTGGATCGGGATCGCGCGGCCGTGGCCGCTCTCGTCGATCTCCCCGAGCAGCGACGCGGGCACCTCGTCGAGCTTGCCGGCGCGGAAGTAGAGCGTCTGCAGCACCAGGTCGTACCGGTTCCCCCGGGAGCCGAGCACCAGCGGCGTGGCCCGGGCGCGCGCCATCAGCTGGCGGTCGAACGCGCGCACCAGCATTTGCACGGCGAGCGGCAGAAACGCCGTCGATGCCAGGCAGACGACGAGGATCGACGTCTTCAGCCGGTTGTGGAGCACGTAGCGCCACGCGAGGTAGAGGATCGACCTCATGCCGCGCCCCCGCCGTTCGCCGGCGCGCAGAGCTCGCGCATCTCGAGGACGCGGTCGAAGCGATCGAGGAGCGACCGGTCATGCGTCAGCATGACGAGGGTCGCGCCACGCTCGCGCACGAGCGAGAAGATGCACTCGACGGTGCCATCGGCGCTGGCGGCGTCGAGGTTGCTGGTCGGCTCGTCGGCGAGGACGACCCGCGGCCGCGTCACCAGCGCACGACAGATCGCCACGCGCTGCTTCTCGCCGGGAGAGAGGGCGTCCGGCCGGTGGCCGAGGCGCGGCGAGATGCCCACCGCCTCGGCGAGTCGCGCCGCCTCGTCGCGGCACTCCGGCGTCGGCCGCAGCGCCGGATTGATCCGAAACGGCAGCAGGATGTTGTCGCGGGCGTCGAGGTAATCGAGGAGCTCGAACTCCTGGAAGATGAAGCCGATGTTCTCCAGCCGGAAGCGTCGCCGCCACGCGTCGGCGCGCCCGACGATGCTCTCTCCACCGACGCGCACCGCTCCCGAGCGCGGTGCGAGGATGCCGGCGATGAGGTAGAGCAGCGTCGACTTCCCCGAGCCGCTCGGACCGACGAGCGCGACCGCCTCGCCGGGCTCGATCCGCAGCCGCGGCACGTCCAGCGCGAACCCGCCGGGGCCGTACGAGAAGCGCAGGTCGACGACCTCGATCATCGCACCCCCGCGCCCGCGGAGGCGGCGGCCTCCTGCTCGACCGGGCCGGTGTCGACGATCTTCCACGAGCCGCCGCGAGGCGCGACGGCGTAGACCGCCGCGAGCTTCCTCGAGCGCTCGTGCGTGTGCCCCCAGTGACGGATGAGGCCGTGGACCACCCACCGGCAGCGCACGGCGAAGCCGCCCGGCTCGGGCTCGACGTCCGCCGCGCTCTCCACGATTCGCGCGTCGAGCACCTCGACCGAGCGGACGCGGCACACCGCGCCGCCGTCCTCGCGGCTGATGAGGCTCTCGTAGACGTCGGCGTAGATCGATTCGAGCTGCTCGCCGGCGACGCTCGCGGCGAGCGTGTCGTAGATCTCCCGTTCGCTCGTGTAGTCGAAGGCTCGGTAGATGTTCCGGTGCAGCGACCGGAAGATCGCCACCGCCTCCACGGCGTCCGGCGTCCTTCCGGAAGGCCGCGTGCCGATGGCGACGTCGCCGATGTCGAATACTCCCGCGACCGCGCCGATCACCGCGAGCATCGCCGGCCAGAGCACGCGCTGCGCGAGCGGGCGGCGGCGCAGGACGATCACCAGGACGAGCGCCGCGAGGATCAGCGTGACGGCCAGCGCCGGGACTCGCATCGCCTCACCGGGGGGCGCCGGCTCGCCGGCGACCAGGCCGGCGGGGGCCGGCGGGACCGACGCGTCCGGGGAGCGCCAGATCACCTCGGGCTCCTCGCTGGTGAACACCTCGAGCCGTCGCGTGCCCCCCGCGTCGATCTCGGCGACGACGGCCTCCTTCCCGTAGGAGAGAAACGAGGGCCCGTCGGGATCGTAGAGGCGCCAGACCAGCGAGACGCGCTGCGGAGCGCCCTTGGTGTCGTGGCGCAGGCGGAGGACGACGGCGCCGTACTCGAGCGCGAGCGTGTCGGGATCGGTGGGCGGCGCCGGGGAGCCGGAGATCTCGATCGGATCGCCGGTGGCGTCCTCCGACGATTCTCGTGGCGGTGACTCTCCGCGGGACGATTCCGCGCCGTCGGTCGGCGACTGGCCCGCCTTCTTCGCCGTCGGATCTCCCGATGCCGGAGGCGCGGGCGACGGCACCTGCTGCTCGACCGACTCGAGGACGGGACGCACGGCGACGCCGTCGATGGTCACGGGACAGGTCTCGTGGAAGAACGCGGTGACGAGCTCGGCGCGGCGGCTGTCATCGAGCGCCCGCAGCTCCTCGAGCGAGGCGAGCCCGAGCACGCGCTCGATGAAGATCCGCATCGGCACGTGCGCCTCGTGCAGCACGCGCACGTCGTCGATCGACACGCGGAGCTCGACGAGCGGCTTCTGCAGACCGCCCTCGACGATGTGACCCATCGCGACACGCGACAGGGCAACGCCGGCGACGATCGCGAGGACGGCGCCCACGGCGGCGAGCGAGCCTCGCGCGTCGGGCGCCGGCGTCGTGCGTGAGAGACGATCGGACGTGCGCATTCAGCCGATGCTACCGCCCGCCCGGATCAAGCTCCAGCGCGCGCCCGCTCAGGGGTTCTCGCGCCGCCACGACAGCCAGTGCTCGAAGACGGAGAGCCCGTCGGGGACGATCTCGCGCTCCGCCGCCCAGCGCTCGAGGTCTCGCTCCGGAATCCACGCGCCCCAGGCGATCTCCTCCTCCTGGTGGACGATCGGCCCGTCCCAGACGACGCGGTAGACCTGGATGAGGCTGCGGTTCCTGTCGCCCTCGTAGAGGTGGGCGAAGAGGCGCTCCGGTCGCGGTCCACTGATGCCGAGCTCCTCGGCGATCTCCCGCCGCGCCGCGCCGTCGTAGCTCTCGCCGCTCGCCACCACGCCGCCGACGAACATGTCGTACATGCCGGGAAAGACGTCCTTGGTCTCGGTCCTGCGGTGGACGTGGACCTCGCCGCGACCGTTGAAGCAGATGATCCCGACGCCGCGATGGAGCAGGTTGCGCGTGCGGACCTCGCGGCGCGTCGCCGTGCCGATGACGCGGTCGTTGGCGTCGATCAAATCGACGAGCTCGCTCCCCGGATCGGTGGCGTCGGCCGCGCCGTCATCCTCGCCTGGCGTCATGGCGACCACGGTAGCAGAATGCGACTGCGGGGAAAACTCTCCCGAAACTTTCTTCGCGCGCCCCGGAATCCGGTGGTAGTCTTGACGCCCGTTGCCGCGAGGCGACAGCGGTAAGTAGGGTATCGGGGGCGCACGACCTCGGGGGCCACGGAAAGTGTCGTCGCATGCCGCGCCATCGGTTCGCGCTCGCCGCCGTATCCGCCATCGCCGTATCCCTCCTCGCCCGCGTCCCGACGTCCCAGGGGGCCGACTGTAACAACAATCACGTCGACGACCAGGTCGAGATCGCCGCCGGCGATGCGGCCGACTGCAACGCCAACGGGGTGCCGGACGAATGCGACCTGGCGCCGTCGATCTCGGCCCGGCTGGCGCCGCCGTACTTCGAGACGGCGCGACCGCACTTCGTCTCGGCCGCGGATCTCGATCGAGACGGTGATGTCGATCTGCTCGCCGGCCGGGCGCTGCTGGAGAACGACGGCGACGCCGGTTTCACGGTCGCGCGCGAGCTGCCCACGGACGGGCGCGAGCCCGTTCGGCACGTCATCGCGGATCTCGACGGGGACGGACTCGACGATGTCGTGATGCTGGTCGAGGGGAGCGCAGGGCGCGGCGCGGTGCTCGGCTTCCGCGACGACGGCAACGGCGCCCTCGCGCTATCATTCGATGTCAGCGTGCGGCACTCGCTCGTCAACCTGAACGGCGTCGAGATGCGCCAGGACACGCTCGCCGTGGCGGACGTGGATGGCGATGCGGACCTCGACCTCCTCGTGGCGCCGGGCGACGACGAGACGCGAGCGCTGGCGCTTCTCGTCAACACCGGTGGCCACGCGTTCGAGCCGGTGGAGATCGACGCGGGCGCCGCGGGACCGTACGCCGTGCTGCCGATCGACGCGGATGGCGACCGGCGTGTCGACCTGGTCGTCGCATCGCGACGCCCGCCTTTCCTGACGCTTCTCCGCAACGCCGGGGCCGGGTCGTTCGAGGCGGCGAGGGACCTCGGTGCCGACAGACCGCTGCGCTCGCTCGCGGCCGGCGACCTCGATGGTGACGGCGACGCGGACCTCGTCGCCGCGGACGCGTCGACGACGTCGATCCGCGCGCTCTGGAACGACGGCAACGGTGTCTTCGGAGAGCGCAGCGACCTGGGGAGACCGGGAGGGCACGCCTCGAGCGTCACCGTCGTCGACCTCGACCGCGACACGCGCGCGGACATCGTGGCGACCGCCGGCGAGGACGTCCTGCTCCTCCTCGGACGCGGCGATCGCTCGTTCGACCGGGCCGTGCGGCGCACCGGATCGGTGGCGCGCACGACGGCGATCGACGATCTCGACGGCGACGGCGAGCTCGACCTCGCGACCACGCTGCTCTTTCCCGAGAGCATCCTCGTCATGCGAGGCGCGGGCGTGGCGCTCTTTCCCGATCCACCGCAGCTCTCGAGGCCTTCCTTCCCCGCCACCGGCGTCTTTCCCTTCGACTTCCTCGGCGCGACGACCGTCGTGCATGCCGACGTCGACGCAGACGGCGCGGTCGACGTCGTCGCCGCCGATGCCGATGGCCGGTTGCGCGTCTCGCTCGCCACGGGGGAGCTGCGCTTCGCGCGATCGGTCGTCGTGCCGGGTGTCGACGGCGCGCGCAGCGTCGGGGCGTTCGACATCGAGGGCGACGGCGACGCCGATCTCGTGATCGGGTCGTTCGGCGACAACGGCAACGCGATCACCGTGCTCGGAAACGACGGTGTGGATCGCCTCGCGCGGCTCGACGAGTTCCCGGTCGTGTCACCACCGACCGGCTTCGCGGCCGCGGACGTCGACGGCGATGGCCACGTCGACATCGTCGCGGTCTCCGGCCCGGTGTGGCTCCGGAACACCGGTGACGGCAAGCTCGAAGCGCCGCGAGCCATCGGGGCCGGCGAGGCGACCGGGCCGATGCTCGCCGTGGCGGACATCGACGGCGATCGGCGACCGGACCTCATCGCCGGCCGTTCCGGCGGTCCCGTCGGTCCCACCGGGCTGCTCTTCTACCAGAACGCCGGTGGCGGCGTTTTCGAGGCGCCACGAACCGTGCTGGAGGGGCGCTTCCAGATGGCCGACCTGATCGTCGCCGACTTCAACGGCGATGGCGCGCCGGACGTGGCGACGGCGTTCACGTGCTTCGCGTGCGCCGAGAGTGTTTCGACCATCGAGGTGTTGATCAACGACGGCGCGGGCGTGCTCGCGGCCCCGGCCGACGGAGGCGCTCTCGACGTCTTCCGCATCGGCGTGCGTGCGCTTCTGGCGGCGGACCTCGACCGTGACGGCGACGACGATCTCGTCATCGACCGCTTCGACTCGGGCGCGGAGGTGCTCGCCAGTCGCGGCGACGGCTCGTTCGCGGCGGCGGGGCGCCTCGACACGCAGGCGGCGCACGACACCACCCGTCAGGCGCGCCTCCTCGACCTCGACGGGGACGACGCGCCCGAGCTGGTGGCCTTCCGCGGCGGCGCGCTCCAGGTGCGCACGCTGATGACCGTCGATCCGGTCTCGATGGACGCCGACCGCGATGGCGTCCCCGACGAATGCAGCGAGCCGCTGACGTTCGTGCGCGCCGACGCCAACAACGACGGCGAGCGTGATCTCTCCGATGCGATCTTCACCCTCGCCCACCTCTTCCTCGGCGACGTCCGGCCGACCTGTCTGGACGCGCTCGACACGGACGACAGCGGCACCATCAGCATCACAGACTCGATCACGATGCTCGACTTCCTCTTCCGCGGCGGTCCCCCGCCGCCAGCGCCGCTCATGGCCTGCGGACCGGATCCGACGCCCGACGCGCTCGACTGCGCATCGTTCGACAGCTGCCGGTGAGAACGGGAGGCCCGATCACGTCGTCCGCGCCCCGCCGGGCAGCGACCGGGCCACCGCCTCAGCTGCTCGCCGCCCCGAGACCATGGCGCCCTGGATCGACGCCGTGTCGCAGTGGTCTCCGCAGATGAAGACGCCGTCGGCGACGGAGCAGCTCGCAGAGTCGCGTCGACCCGGGACCGAGGCGAGGTCCGGTTGCGCGTGCTCGATCCGATACGTGCGCAGGTGCTTCCATGAGTCGACCTCGTCGCCGAACCACGCGCGCAGTTCGCCAGCGATCGAGCGCGCGAGCTGCTCGTCGTCGTCCTGCACCGACCCGATCACGGTCGCCGATACGAGGGCGCGGCCCTCCGGAGCGTACGACGGAGCCACGCTCGAGGGAAAGCAGACGTTGTTGACGCGACCGGCCTCGTCGCCGTCGAGGATCAGGATCGGCTCGTCGATCGGCGCCCTCGGAGCCGCGAAGTAGACACAGGTCGCGCTTCGCGACCCGGGATCGCGCACGCCGATCAGCCGCGCTGCCCGCGGCGCCTCGGTCGCGACTACCACGGCCCGACCGCGCACCCGCTCGCCGGACTCGAGAACGACCTCACGTCCCTCGATCGCCCCCACCGGGGCGTTGGGGCGAAGCGACCCGGATGGCAGCGCTCCGGCGAGCTGTCGCGGAATCGCCTCCATGCCTCGCGCCGGGAGCGCGGAGTCGCCGAGGCTGAACATGCGAAAGACAAACTCGAGCATGCGGCTCGACGTGCGCAGCTCGCGGTCGAAGAAGACGCCGCCGAGGAACGGTCGAAAGAACCGATCGATCATGCGATCGCTGAACCCGCGGGTGCGCAACGCCGCCTCCGTGGTCGTCTCCGGACGCTCGAAGAGCGTGTCGAGCGGAGGTCGCGTGACCTCCCGGCGCAGCGTGCGGATCCGGAGCTTGTCCGCGAGCGAGCCCACCGGCGCGAGAAGGCCACGCGCCGCGTCGAGCGGGCGGCGCCAGGGGTCCGCGAGGCGGTGAAACGCGCCGTCACAGCGCACCAGCGACCCGGGAGAGAAGGGCCGCAGATCGAGCGCCGCGTAATCGAGGACGCGCGCCGCCTCCGGGTACGCCGTGAGGAGCACCTGAAAGCCGCGGTCGAGCAGGAACCCGTCGACCTCGTCGGTGCGAACACGTCCCCCCGCGCGATCGGAGGCCTCGAGGACCACCACCTCCAGTCCGGCCTCGACGAGCGCGCGGGCGCAGCAGAGTCCGGCCAGGCCGGCGCCGACGACGATCACGTCCGTTGAAACGCCGTTCTCGTTCACGCGCCTCTTCCCGTGCTCGGCCGAGTGGACATTGCGGGAGTTTTCCCTGGCAGCGGCGCACTGTCAACTCATACTCCCGGGGAACCCAGTATGTCCCCGCAGGAGGTGTCCCCATGAGCGAGCGCGACGAACAGCACGACGACTCCGACGCGCCGGTACACGTCATTCTCGGCGCCACGGGCGGCATCGGGCGCGAGGTGAGCGCCAGGCTCGCGCGTGCGGGGTGCCGCCTGGTGCTCGGCGGCCGCAATGGCGATCGGGTGGGCGCGCTCGCCGAGGAGCTCGGCGCCGTCGCGTTCACCGTCGACGCCACGCAGCCTGACGAGGTCGAGGCCTGCGTCGCCGAGGCCGTGTCCCGGTTCGGGCGCGTCGACGGCGCCATCAACTGCGTGGGGTCGCTTTTGCTGAAGCCGATTCAACGGACGTCGCCGGAGGAGTGGAGAGACGCGTTCCGCACGAACGTCGACACCGCCAACGCGCTCGTACGCACGTCCGTCGAGGCGATGCGGAAGGGCAAGCACGGCGGATCGATCGTGCTCTTCTCCTCGGCCGCGGCGCGAGTCGGCCTCACCAACCACGAGGCGATCGCCGCCGCCAAGGCGGCCGTCGAGGGCCTGGCGATCGCCGCCGCCGCGACGCACGCGAGAGACGGCATCCGCGTCAACTGCGTCGCCCCCGGTCTGACGCGCTCGCCGCTGACCGAGTCGATCACGAGCAACGAGCTCGCGCTCAAGGCAAGCCTGCAGATGCACGCCCTCGGCCGCGTCGGCGAGCCGTCCGACATCGCGAGCGCCGTCTGCTGGCTCGTCGACCCGGCCCAGAGTTGGGTCACCGGCCAGGTAATCGGCGTCGACGGCGGACTGTCGAGAGTCCGAACTCCACCGGCGACGCGGATGGCGTGAGGGTCGAAGACGACGACTTAGCAGGAAGACAGGAAATTCAGGAAAGCAAGAGACGGAAGGGCTGAGGGGGCTTCCGCTTCGTAAGTTCGCTCGAGCGGTCGCATGCTCTGTGCGTCCCGACCGGGCGCTGCGCCAGCCTGCCCCGCGGCTCTGTGGTTCACCATCCCCTTTTTCATTCTCTTCCTGCGTTCCTGGTGAATCGTCCTCAGAAAGCGCCCGTGCCTCCTTCTCTTCCTCCTCACACGTGATTCCGCAGCATCAGCTCCTTCGGATGCGGCTCGAGGAAGGTCTGGCCGACGAGGTACTCGACGTCGTTCAGGTGGGCGTGGTGCCGGATCAGGGTCACCGGGACGACGAGGGGGATGAGACCGCGACGGAAGTCGTCGACGACGGTGGCGATCTCGGCGCGCTCGCGCTGGCCGATGACCTTGCGCAGATGACCGGCCATGTGCTGGAGGACGTTGGCTGCCTTGCGCGTCGTGGCAATCTTCGAGAGCCCGCCCATGAACACGCTCTCGTACGTCTCGGCGAGCTCGCGGCGCGGCTTGCCCCTGGCGTTGGCGACGAGTCTCCCGAGCTCCGCGTAGGCGTCCCGGTCGTGCGCCAGGAGCAGGAACTTCTCGTTGGTGTGAAAGCGCACCAGGTCGCCGAGCGTCCAGCGACCGCGGAAGAGATTGCGGATCCGCCGGTACGCGAAGACGCGCTCGAAGAAGTTCTCGCGCAGGCGCGGGTCGCGCAGGCGTCCGTCCTCCTCGACCGGCAAGTTTGGCAAACGGCTGGTGAGCGCCTCGGCGTAGAGGCCGCGGCCGGTCTTCGACGGCACGTTGTTATGGTCGTAGACGCGGACGCGAAACAGGCCGCACGTCGGCGACCCGCTCTTGAGCACATATCCGGAGAGATCGAGACCCTGGAGCTCGCGCGCCTTCCTGTCGGAGTAACGGCTCATCGTCGTCGTATGGTCGAGCCCGCTCTTCGGCGCCACCAGCCGGATCTCCTTCCGCTCGCCGCGCTCCAGCCGGATGGTCTCGCGCGGCACGCCGAGTCCGATATCGACCTCGGGACAGACCGGCACGAAGCGCACGAACTTCGCGAGCGTCTCGGCGAGAAAGTCGTCCCGCTTGTGCCCGCCATCGAAACGCACCTTCTCACCGAGGATGCACGACGAGATGCCGATGAGAATCTCATCGTGATCCGCCGACGCGTCCCACTCGCGAGTCTTGCGTGCCGTGGCTGTCACCGGTTTCTCCGTGAAGTCTCGTGAACAGGGGAAACGAACCGCGAAGGATACCCGAGCCCCCCGATCCTTTCAAACGACCGTCGTCGCCGCCCCCGCTCGTCCTCGGAATCGGTGTCGGAATCGGAATCGGTGTCGGAGTCGGAATCGGTGTCGGAGTCGGGCACGGGCACGGGGCCGGGGCCGGGGCCGGGGCCGGGAACGGGAACGGGAACGGACATCAAATCCTCGCCCGAAAACGACTCGCGTAGCCGACGAGCTCGACATACCCCCGCCCGCCGACACCCCGCTCGCCCACCCTGCCCGTGAACTCGCACAGGCCCTCCCAGTACGTCACGCCGGTCGAGTCCCTCGTGTCGAGCTCCTGATCGGCGATCACCGGGCGGACCTCGAGGTCGACGCCGTGATCCGGAACGCGCAGGCGCCACCGCGCGGGATACGTCGCGTCGCTGCGCGGGCTGCGCCACGTCTCGAGGACCTCGACCCGGAAGTCCGCCAGCCGCAGGTGCTCGCGTGTGCCGTCCGGCCGGCGCAGGGTCCCGGAGCTTTCCGTCTCGAACGTGCCGTCCTCGCGGCGCAGGAGGTAGAGCATCAGGTCGCTGCCGTCGTCGAGCGCGACACTGAACCAGTCCCAGCCGACCTGATCCTCCGCGAGCTGGTTGCTGCCGAACTCGTGGTCGAACCAGACGGTGCCCTCGACCGCGACCGGCTCGGAGTCGGGGGAGCGCTGGACGGTGCCCTCGGCGCGCAGTCGCGTGTGTGAGTAGTAGTACGACGCCTGGCCCGGCCGGGGACCCTTGCGACTCAGTCCCGGAACCTCGCCGTGGAGGAGCGGCGTTCGCGTCGGCGTCAGCCGGAGCTCGACGGCCCGGCCATCGACGTCGAAGGTCGCGCGCCAGGAACCGTCCGCGTCGCTCGTCAGGCGGCGCCCGAGCACCGCGACGTCCAGACTTCCGCGCTCGGCGCTCGCCCAGTCCGGAGCGCCCCGCGAGCCGACCTGGCCGAAGTGGAAGCTCTTGCGTGCGACGTCCGTGAGGGCGCCGTGGAAGAAGAAGAGATCGCGCGTCGCCAGATTCGAGCGGCGCGCTGGCGCCGCCGCGACCAGCGCCGAGCGGAACCACGTCGCCTGGAATCCGAGCAGCTCGCCGTCGGGAGTCGTCACCGAGCCCGTCAGGTACCACCACTCGGTCTTGAACTCGGGGTGGTCGCCATGGTCCCCCGGGAAGACGAGCTCGCGAGGTCGGTCGGCAGCCTCGAAGTCGTCACCCCCGATCGGCGAGGCCGCCGCCAGCGCGGCGGCGATCGCGAGTCCGTGGACGAGGACGAGTCGCTGGGGAAGGGACGATCTCATGGTCATTCCTCTCGCAGCGCCCGGGCGATCGACTGGCGGCGGACGAGCCAGAGCGGCGCCGCCGAGGCGAGCAGGCCCGCCAGCGCGGCGAGCGCGCAGGTGAGGAGCACCGAGCTCCAGGGCCACGCCATGTCGATCGTCCAGCCGAAGGACCGAAAGTTGACGATGGTGATCAGGATCAATGCGAGCAGCGCGCCGAGGGGCAGGGCGATGATGATCGGAAAGAGCGCCATGAGGATCGACTCGACGCCGAAGAGTCGTCCGACCGCCGCGATCGACGAGCCGATCGCGCGCACGGTGGCGATCTCACGCGACCTCTCGATGAAGAGCCCGACGAGCGTCACCGCGATCCCCGCGAGCGCCATCACCGTGGCGATGGTCTGCAGCGCGTAGGTGACCTCGAAGGTGCGGTGGAAGATCGCCAGGATCCGCGTCCTGAGCTCGGCGTTCGATCTCACTTCGAGAAGGAAGCGCCCCGACAGCCGCGCTCGCAGCGCCGCCGCGAATTCCTGCGAGCGCCCGGGTTCCTCGAGATAGAGCGCGACGTTCTTGACGCCGGGGTCGTCGAACGCCGCGATGAAGCGCTCGCTCGAGGTCACGGCGTAGCCGCGGTCGAACGAGAAGTCGCGAAAGACTCCGGCGATCTCGAAACGCTCCTCGCCGCGACGCCCGTCGACGACGAGCTCGTCGCCGACGCCGAGACCGTACCGGTTCGACAGCGGCTCGGAGATGATCACCGCGCCGCGCTCGACGAGATCGACGGCGGTGTCGCGCTCCCCCTCGATGAACTCGAAGCGGAGCCGGCTCTCCTCGACCGGGAGCTCCGCGCCGGTGAAGAAGATCGAGCGGTCGGCGTAGGGAAGCTCGACGCCGCGCAGGGTGTCCACGGCGCGCACGCCGGGAAGCGCGCGCATCTCCGCCACCGCCTCCGCCGGAATGCGCCCCGGCTGCCGGGTCACCGATTCGGAGGCGTCCGCGACGAAGACGTCGGCGAGCAGGGTCGACTCGATCCACCGCCGCACCTCGCGCTCGAAGGAGCCGATCATGACGATGACGCCGAGGGTCATCGAGAGCGCCACTCCGAGCGCCGCCGCGGCCCCCCCGGTGCGCGTCAGAGAGCGCTCGATGGCGCCGGCGGCGACCGGGAGCGTCATCCAGCCGGCCCGCTCCCCGATGCGACGGAGCACCGGCAGCGCCAGCGCCATCAGCGGGGGCAGGAGCGTCGCGCCGGCGACCAGGAACGCGAGCGACGCCACGAACCCCATCCACCAGCCGCCGACGTCGACGTTCATGGCGATCAGACCGACGATGGCGCCGCCCGCGCTGAACGCCAGCAGCCTCGGGAGCTGCCGGCGGAACTGCAGCTCGCTCCGGCTGCGCACGCCGACCATGCGAGGCGCCGTGCGCGCCGCGTCGAGCGCCGGAAACACGCCCGCGGCGACCGCGACCGCGACAGCTCCCGCGATGACGAGCGCCACGAAGCCGACGCCGAGCGGATCGAGCTCGACACGCACGAAGGCGTAGAGATCGGTGATCGTGCGGCCCATGGTGGTCGCGAGCTGCCGCGCGAGCAGCGTCCCGGCGAGCACGCCGAGGATGCCCCCGGTCAGTCCCAGGAGCGCCACCTCCGCCAGCACGGCGAGGATGACCAGTCCCCGGCTGACCCCGAGGCAGCGCAGCTGGCCGAGCAGTCCGCCACGTCGAACGACGCTGAACTGCGCCGCGTTGTAGACGAGCAGCGACCCGACGACGAGCGCCAGGCTGCCGAGCGCCAGGAGGTTGAGCCGGAAGGCGTCGATCATCTTCGCGACGCGCTGGCCGCGCGAGCTCGGACGTTCGAGTCGCTCGCCGTCGCGCAGCGCCGCTGCGACCGCCGCCTCGCCGCCGCCCGACTTTTCGATGATCAGGTCGATGCGATCCAGCAGCCCGACGCGGTCGAGCGTCTCCTGGGCGGTGGCGATGTCGACCACCGCCGTGTCGCGGGCCGCCTCGCCGAGCACGTCGAGGTCGTAGATCGCGAGCACCTTGAGCTCGTGCAGGCGCCCGGCGGAGGAGACCATGATGCGATCCCCGACGCGAGCGCCCGACTCCGCCGCCCACGGGCCCGGGATGATCACCGTGCCCGGCCTGGTCAGGAACGCGTCGAAGTCGTCGGCGTCGATGACCGGACCCCCGCCGCGCTCGCCGAGGAACGGCGTCGAGAGGAAGGGATCGATGCCGAGGAGCCGCAGCGGCGAGGCGGAGGAATCGCGCTTCCCGTCGCCGGAGCCGATCGAGACCACCGCGACCATCCCCTCGACCACCGGCTGCGCGTCGCGGACGGCGTCGAGCCCGAGCAGGGGCACGAGACGTCGCTCGGCAACGCCGCTCTCGGAGACGACCTGGTGCGTCGCGCGACCGGCGATCGCCTCGACGGAGCTCACGAAGCTCGACCGGGCGGCCGAGCCGGCCTGGTGGATGCCGACGAAGACCGCGACGCCCGCGACCATCGCGAGCGCCGACGCGATGGCGTTGCCCGGGTGCCGGCGCACGTCACCGAGAAAGATCGCCAGCACCGCCCGCAGCGCGGTCACCGATCGCGCTCCGCTGCGCCATGACCCGCACCGTCGCCCCCGGCCTCGCCGCCGCCATCACCATCAACGATGCGGCCGTCCTCGATCCGGATGCACCGGCTGGCGAAGTCGAGAGCGAGCTCGCTGTGCGTCACCATGACGAGCGTCGCGCCGCGCTCCCGGACCACGGACCCCAGGAACTCCAGAACGCGGCCGCCCGCCCGCGAGTCGAGCGCGCCGGTGGGCTCGTCGGCGAGGATCAGCTCCGGATCGTTGACGAGCGCGCGGGCTATGGCGACACGCTGCTGCTGGCCGCCGGAGAGCGCGTCGGGATACTCGTCGGCCCTGTCGGCGAGAGCCATGCGACCGAGCAGGTCATGGGCGCGCGCACGGGCGGCCAGGGCGGACACGCCGCACAGCCGCGCCGGCAGGGCGACGTTGTCCAGCGCGCTGAGGGCTGGAATCAGGTTGAAGAACTGGAAGACGAAGCCGAGTCGCTCGCGACGGAACCGCGACGCGTCCGCGTCGGTCATCGTGGTGACGTCACGGCCGGAGACCACGACGCGGCCCGAATCGGGCCGATCCATCGCGCCGATGACGTGCAGCAGGGTGCTCTTTCCCGAGCCGCTCGGACCGACCACGGCGGCGATCTCGCCGGGAGCTATCTCGACGTCGACGCCGTCGAGCGCGACGTTGCTGCCGCGCCCGGTGCCGTAGGTCTTCCGAACGCCGGCGCAGACCACCACGGCGGCGCGCGCCGGCGTTCCCTGAATGCTTTCATTGACCACTGTCGTCCCGGGTCCTCGCCTGGGGCTCGCGGGGACGAACGTAGTGGGCCCCCGGGGTGACGTCAAGCGTTTCGACGGCGCGATCAGAAGCTTTCCTTGCGGCTCTCGATTCGCTCGACCGGCACCTGCACCTCGGAGTACTTGTCGGAGTCCGGCACCCGCGGGCTGTTGTAGGCGAGCACACGCGGCGGTCCGGCGCGACGGAATTCGTCCGCGTTGGCCTCGAGCCAGCGATCGATCCGCTCGAGCGCCTCGGCGCGCGTCTCGCGCGAGTACGGACCGCGCACGCCCGCGCTCACGACCAGCATCGGCTCGACATCGCGCACCTGGACCAGCCCGTCCGCGCCCGTCTTGCCGATGTCGGTGCTCGCGTAGAGGAACGACATCGCCGTGCCGGCGCCGTCATCTCGCGCGTAGTCCATGACGACCGGGGCGGTCATCGCGATGTCGTTCTTCTTGATATGGCCGAACAGTTGCCAGAAGAGGAGGTTCCTCGGCAGGCCGCCCTCCGCCGGCGAGCGTGCCGTGGCGGCGCGGTGCACTGGATACGACTTGACCTGGATCGTCCCGACGGGAGTCAGCGACGGGAAGTCCGTGGGCCGGTCCGACTCGAAGACCGGCTGGAAACTGACCATGGCTCTGACCCGCTTCAGAGCGCCGCGAAGCGTCGCGGCGGCCTCGGCACCGTCCTGCGTCCCGGCGGACTCGATGGCGGCCGTCAGGATCGACGCAGCCCGGGAGCCAGCGCCGGCCTCGGTGGCCGCCTTCCGACAGGCCGAGATCAGCGCGTCGACCGCGGCGCCCTCCGGTGCGGAGTCGATCGCCTTCTTCACGGCCTCGCTCCCGACGTGGTGTCGCGCGGCGCCGGCCACCGGCGCCGCGGCGAGCGCCCTGGTCGCGGCGTCAGCTGGAAAAGCCACGCCGGGGGCGGCGAGGACGACGAGGATTCTGAGCGAACGCGCGTGCATCGGTACTCTCCTGTCTCTCTGTCAGATCGTTCCTGACCGTAAAACCCTGAAACCTTCACGTTCATTGAAATGTCGGGGCCGGCCCGGCCCCCGGGGGCAGGACACCGAAACCGACCCCGACGAACAGTTGCTTGCGGAGCGGTCGGAGTATGTGTGTGCGACCGAGAGCCGCCAGGCAAAAAAAGTCACACACCTCTCTTCGATCATCCACCGACGACCGCACGCGCGAATGCCGCGAGCTGTTCAAGACGGTCGCAGTGACAGCTGAAGCGCAAGCGCGCGCGGATTTCCGACGTCATCGCCCGACCACCGATGACGACAGCGGCGCCGGCGCGCGACGCCGCCTCGAAGACCTCGTCGTAACCCGCAACGAACGTCTCGGTATCGGCAATCGCCGCGGCGCCGAGCCAGACGAGTCGCGGCCCGCGATCTTCGATGGCGCGCACGAACTCCGACAGCGGGATGCCGGTGCCGATCGACTCCGCATGCCAGCCGACCTCGCGAAGCGTCAGCTCGACCATCGAGTTGACGAGCGTGTAGGGATCGCCTGCCGCCGTCCCACCGATGGCCACCGGAGCTCCCCTCCCGGCCTCCGGCAGCAACGCACGGAGCGTGAAGAGGGCGCGCTCGGTCATCTCGCATGCACGCCGCTCCTCGTAAATCTTCAAATGACCGCTCGACCAGCGCTCACCGAGGATCCGATACGCGCCCGCAATCGTGAAGTCGCAGATTTCGACGATCGAAGCGCCGCGAATGAACAGGTCCGTGACGAGCCGCGTCACGCCGATCTCGTCGCCACGCGACAGAGCGTTCGCGAGCGCCGCTCGTGCTCCCGCGGGCGTCCCCGTGACTTCCCGACCGGCGCCGGTCGCCGGGAGGCCGAGCAGCTCGGGTCGAGTGACCTCGTGACCGTGCTCCCGGACGAAACGGATCACCTCGCACGGGTCGATCCGCCGGTGGCCACCGGCCGTGCGAATGCAGGGAATCATGCCCCGGTCGCACCACCGCTTGACCGACGCCTCGCTGACGCCCAGCGCGGCGGCCAGGGTGCGCGGACTGATCTGCTTCGTGTGTCTCGAAATCTCTACGGCCACTTGACTACTCGACTCGGTTGATTGAAGGCCCGGTTTTTTTCGAACTTCGAACGACCTACGCCGCTCCCGCCGACTCCTCCGCGACCAGGGCCTCGTACACCTCCTCGAGGCCGCTCGAACCCCTCAGCCTCCTGAGCGTCTCCTGCTCGATCTGCCGGATCCGCTCGCGCGAGAGGTGAAGGACCGCGCCGATTTCCTCGAGCGTCATGCGCTCCGAGTCACCGATGCCGAACCGGTGCTCGAGCACGTACTTCTCACGCTCGCCGAGACCGGCGAGAGTCTCGTGCACGGCCGCCGGAATGGCGTCGACGTGGAGCGCGGTGCTCGTCTCGGCGCTCGTCGTGCCGTTCCAGTCGATGGCGAAGTCGTCGCCGCTCTCGTCGTTTGACGCGTGCGAGAACAGCACGGTCTGATTCATGACGCGGCGAATACGTGTGGCCTCGTCGTCGGGCAGCCCGCCCTCCCTGCGGCCCTTGGCGAGCTGGAGCTGCACCGCCTGCGGCACGCGGATCATCCGCGACTTGTCGACCAGCGACTTCCGCATGGTCTGGCGAATCCAGTACGTCGCATAGGTCGAGAAGCGAAGCTCGCGGTCGGCGTCGTATCGATACGCAGCCTTGCCGAGCCCGAGCACGCCCTCCTGGTAGAGGTCCGCCCGATCCATGCCGAATGGCTGATAGCGCGCGACCTCCTTGGCGACGAGCTTCTGGTTGCCGAGCACGAAGCGGTCGCGGTCGCCCTCGAGGCGTCCGACGACGCGGCCCACGACGTCGACGAGCCGCGTTCCGCCGCAGACCTCCGCGAGCGAGTCGGTCTCGCCGAACTCCACCACCTGGTGGGCGATCTCGGCCAGCGTCTCGGGCTCGAGCGGATACTTTTCCAGCGTCTCCGCCGCCCGGTCGAAGAGCTTGCGGGCGCGCTTCGGCTGCCGATCGACGAGCAGTCGCGCCGTCTCGAGGCACTGACTCGCGCGATGGAGATCGGGCCGGTGCGATTCCTTGAGGTGGAACCAGGCGTAGACCTGGATCGTCTTCTCGCAGACGTCCCGGAGGCGCTCGAGGATCGCCGTGATTCCGGTCGGGTGACGGCGCACCAGCCGGTCGAGGCGCGCCAGCCCGTTCTTGATCCGGGAGCCCAGGAGCATCTCCTCCTCCGCCGACAGCAGCGGGGCGTCCTCCAGCATGAGGTCCGAGAAGACCACGGACCGCTCGAGCCGCCTCCGCCTCCGGGCCGGCGTCCTGCCGTCCACGGTCCGATCCCGGTGCCGCCCCGCCGCCCTGCCTCGTCTCGTTTTCGCCTTTCGCATCGCACTCTCCTGAATAAATACGTTCAATTCGATCAGAGTGTATCGGAGAGTCACGGTGCTTTCAATAGTAAAATCGTTCAAATCGAGCATATCCTACAAGTCGCCGGAGGGGAACAAGTTGGGGTTTTCGATCGTGGACTGCGGCGGGTCGGGCCCGACGTCGGGAACGACGAAAACGCCCCGGGTTTTCGGGTCCGGGGCCGGGACCGGGTCCGGGGACGGGTCAGAAGGCGACGAAGACGGCGAGGGTGACGAGCCAGACGGCTTCGAGGAAGTGCCAGTAGGTGGCCAGGAGGCGGATCGGCAGGTGGCGCTCGTGGTCGTACCGGCCGGCGAGTCCCCGGGCGACGACGACGCCGAGCGGCACGAGCCCGCCGAGGACATGCATCGCGTGCAGGAGGACGATGGAGAGAACCAGTCCCTGGTGCGATGGCCGGTCGCCGCTCGCGGCCCGGTGCTCCTCGAGGAGCTGCGCCATGCCGGGAACCTGCAACGCCACGAACGCCGCCGCGAGCGCCGCGGACGCCAGGAGCGCGAGCCGCAGGCGTCGACCTCGCTCGCGTGCTGCCGCCCGAACCGCCGCGACGAGGGCGAGACCGCTGGCGACGAGGGTGGCGGTGCTCCACCAGAAGACCGCCGGGAGACGCACCGGGATGGCGTCATCGGCTCTCAGCCGGACGAGCACGTACCCGACGAGCGCGGCGAGGAAGAGCATCGCCAGCGCCGCCAGGAAGAGCGCCATGCCGAGGCGCGCGAAGGCGCGGCGCTCTCCCGGACGCACGGCGCCAGGCATCGGGGCCCGGGCCGGGTCCGGTGGACTCACGGCCGGCCCGCCGCGCCCGGCGGCGACGCAGCGTCGATCTCGGGGCGGTACTCGGTGGTGTCGACCAGCGCGATGCCGATGAAGAGCGCCACGAAGAAGAGCGAGCCGATGAGGATCTGCCCGAAGAAGGCGTTCTCCCAGCGCAGGTGCATGAAGTAGAGAACGACCACGGCCGATTTCGATGCCGCGACCAGGAGCGCGATCCAGAGGTTGAATGGGCCGAGATCGACGTACGTGACGCCGACGGTGAGCGCCGTGAGCGCGAGCAGCGCCCCGAAGACGGCGAGCAGCGTCGACACCGGCGTCACGTGCGGGTGGTCGTCGTCGACCGCCGGCCACGCGTCGTCGTGAGCAGTCTCGTGCGGTTTCCGTTCGTGCTGGCTCATCGGGATCAGTGGATCAGATACAGCAGCGGAAAGAGAAAGATCCAGATCAGGTCGACCAGGTGCCAGTAGAGCCCCACGCAATCGACCGGCGCGTAGTAGCGCGGACCGAAGACGCCCCGGGCCGCGCGCACGAGGAGCCACGCCAGCAGCCCCATGCCGATGAGGACGTGCAGTCCGTGGAGCCCCGTCATCATGAAGTAGATCTGGAAGAAGATGTGCACGCGCTCGCGCTCGGCGGGCGGCAGGTCCTCGAGCTCGACGTGCTCCGCCGCCTTCGGCTCGAGCGCCGGCGACGGCTCGAGCGCCACCATCCCCGACGGCCCGGTCGACGGCATCAGGACCTGCGACCGGTCCGGTGGCGGGGCGAAGGGCTGCGAGGCGGCCTCGGCGCCTGAAGGAGGTCCCGCCGGCTCCGCCCCTGCCGGATCTGCCTCCGTCTTCGGCGGCGCCATCGATCCATCCGCCTTCGCCGGGTGGTACATGTTCGCCGTGCCGACCCACTTCCCCGTGTGCCACTTGTGCGTGTACTCGACCGCCTTGATCCCCATGAAGCCCGCGCCGCCCACGAGCGTCAGGGCGAGGAATCCGACCAGCCCTCGCTGCTTCCCGAGCTGGGCACACCGGACCGCCCACGCCATCGTCAGGCTGCTGGCGATCAGGACGACGGTGTTGACCGCGCCGAGCATGGTGTCGAGGTACTGGTGACCGTAGAAAAAGATGTCCGGATGGTTCGCGCGGTAGACCGAGTAAGCGCAGAAGAGACCGCCGAACATCAGGATCTCGGTGCTCAGGAAGATCCACATCCCGAGCTTGCCGGTCTCGACTTGCTGGCTCGAGCTCTCGAAGTGGTGCGCCAGGTGAGGCGGCCGCCCGGTCTCGCTCGCGCCCCCGGTGGTCATGCGTCGTTCATCCGTTCCCTGCATCGGTCAGCTGTCCGTCGTTCCCGCGGGGGCCGGCTCCGGCGCCGGGGCGACGGGATCTCCCTCGACGCGGACGTACCCGTCGATCTCCGGGTCGAACCGCCAGCGACGGAACTCGTACGGGTCGCCGACCCTCTGGGGCCGCGAGAAGTTGTGGTGCGGCGGCGGCGAGGGGCAGTGCCACTCGAGCGTGTTGCCGCCCCACGGATTCGCGGGCGCCGTGCGCCCTCGCACCAGCGCGTGCAGCCAGTTGAACCCGACCATCACCAGACCCACCGCGAGCACGTACGACCCGATCGTCGAGATCTGGTGGTAGACGGTGTACGCGTCGGCGTAATTGGCGTAGCGCCGGGGCATCCCCTGGCTGCCGGCGACGAACTGCACGAAGAACGTCAGATTGAAGCCGATGAAGACGACCACGGCCGAGATGCGGCCCCAGAGCTCGCTGTACATCTTGCCGAACATCTTCGGCCACCAGTAGTACATGCCGCCGATGAACGCGAACAGCGTGCTCCCCATCATGACGTAATGGAAGTGCGCCACGATGAAATACGTGTCGTGGAAGTGGATGTCGGTCGCGAGCGCTCCCAGGAACAGCCCGGTCAGGCCGCCCAGCGCAAAGAGCAGGATGAACCCCAGCGCGTAGAGAAGCGGCGTCGCCAGCCAGATCGAGCCGCGATAGAGCGTCGCGAGCCAGTTGAACACCTTGATCGCCGAGGGGATCGACACGCTGAACGTCAGCAGACTGAAGATGGCGTTGGCGAGCGCCGACTGTCCGCTGGTGAACATGTGATGTCCCCAGACGAGGAAGCCGAGCAGCGCGATGGCGATCGAGCTGAAGGCGATGAACTTGTAGCCGAAGATGTGCTTCCTGCTGAAGACCGAGATCAGCTCGCTGATGATGCCCATCGCCGGCAGGATCATGATGTAGACCGCCGGGTGCGAGTAGAACCAGAAGAAGTGCTGGAAGAGGACCGGATCGCCGCCGAGCGACGGATCGAAGATGCCGACGCCGAGGACGCGCTCGGCGACCAGCAGGAGCAGCGTGATGCCGAGCACCGGCGTGGCGAGCACCTGGATGACGCTGGTGCCGTAGAGCGCCCAGAGCATCAGCGGCATGCGGAACCACCGCATCCCCTCCGGCCTCAACATGTGAATCGACGCGATGAAGTTGACGCCGGTGAGGATCGAGCTGAAACCGAGCGTGAACGCGCCGAGCAACGCGGGCACCACCGCCGACGACGTGGTCGTGCTGTATGGCGTGTAGAACGTCCAGCCCGTATCGAGGCCGCCGCCGCCCGGGAGATCGATCCCCAGCCACACCTCGATGACGCCGCTGAGCAGCACCCAGACGAAGAACGCGCCGCCGATCAGCCACAGGTAGAAGCTCATCAGGTTGAGGCGCGGGAACGCGACGTCGCGCGCCCCGAGCATCAGGGGCAGCACGAAGTTGCCGAGGATCGCCGGGATCCCCGGAATGATGAACATGAAGACCATCACCGCGCCGTGGAGCGTGAACATGTGGTTGTAGAAGTCCCACGCGCGCTCCTCCTCGGCGAGCAGCGTCGGGCCCGGGTTGATCAGCTCGGTCCGCAGCAGCACCGCGAAGAGGCCCCCGAGGAAGAACGACGCGAGTATCACCACCATGTACATGAGGCCGATGCGCTTGTGGTCGAGCGTCAGGAGCCACGAGCGGATGCCCCTGTCGCAGGTCAGATAGTTGTCGTTCGCGCCGGTGGTCGCGCCGGCGCCCGTGGTGGTGGTTCCGGTGCTCATCGCTGTCCGTCCTCTCCGCCGCCCGTGGGCGTCCCGGCCTCCGCTGGAGCGGGCGCCAGCGACTTGATGAACTCGATCAACGCGGTGATCTCGGAGTCCTTCAGGCGGCCGCGATATGTCGGCATGACGTTCTCGTAGCCGGCCGCGATGCGCGTCGAGGGGTCGAGGATCGACTCGCGCACGTAGTTCTCGTCGACGAGCACGGTCGATCCGTCGCTCAGCGGCCGCTCCTTGCCCCAGATTGCGAGGAAGCTCGGGCCGATGCGCGAGCTGCCGTCGAGCGTGTGGCACTGCTTGCAGCCGCGGATCTCCCAGAGCTTGCGACCCGCCTCCGCCGGCGGCAGCTTCTCGGCCCAGTTGCCGGCGTCGTCGAGCCAGCGCTCGAACTCGCGCGGCTCCTGGACGACGACGACGGTCGCCATGTCCGAATGCTTGGTGCCGCAGTACTCGGTGCAGAAGAGATCGAACTCGCCGGCCTTCGTGGCCTGGAACCAGATGGTGTTGTAGCGTCCCGGCACGACGTCCTTCTTGACGCGGAACGCGGGGACGTAGAGGCTGTGGATGACGTCCTCGGAACGGAGCACCAGCCGCACGGGGCGGTCGAGAGGCACGTGAAGGCGGTTGTCGACGTGGCCGTTCGGATAGCCGAACGCCCACCCCCACTTGAAGGCGGTCACCTGGATGTCGTAGGCGTTCGGCGGCGGGGTCGCCATGTCGAGGAACGTCCTGAAGCCGAAGTAGAAGATGACGATCACCACGAGCGTCGGGATGACCGTCCAGGTGATCTCGAGCGCCGTGCCGAACGACGGCGCCGGCGGCGGCGCCTTGCCCTCGCGCCTGCGGTAGCGCACCACGAAGATCGTCATCAGCGCCGCAACGAGCGCGAACATCAGGGCGCAGATCCAGAGGATCAGGTAGAACACGCGGTCGACGTCGCCCGAGTAGGACGAGGCGCTCGGCGGCATCCAGAACGTGTCCGGGAGCTGGGCGAGCACGGCGATGACGGACGGGGGCATCACGCGACACCTCCCGGCGCTCCCTCGCGGCGCCGCCTTCTCGCTTCCCGCCAGAACGCCGATCCGATCAACGAGACGAGCACCACCACCGTGAGCGCGGCGCCGAGCTGCATGATCTTGCGCGCGGCGATCGAGTAGCGCCCGGACTCGGGGTCGTACTGAAAACAAAACAGAAGCAGCTGGTCGCCCGCCGAGCCGATCGTCCCCTCGGATGCCTCGACCAGCGACAGTCGCAGCGTGCGCGCCGGGAAGTCCACGCCGTACAGATACCTCGACACGCGCCCGTCGGGCGTCAGCACAATGAGCGCCGCCGCGTGCGCGAACTCGCCGCGCTCCTCCACCCAGCGGTAGCGGAAGCCGACCGCCGACGTGAGTCGCTCGATCTCGGGCACGTCGCCGACGAGAAAGTGCCACGCGGCCGCGGCGCCGGGGCGGCCGTAGCCCTCGAGGACGTGCCGCTTCCTGGCGCGCGCCAGCCCGGGCGTCTCGGCGGGGTCGAAGCTCACCGACAGGACGGCGAAGTCCTCCCCCGGCTCGAGCGAGATCTCCCGCAGCGCGTCGCGGAGACCGCCGAGCACGAGACCGCAGAGCATGGGACACCGGAAGTAGCCGAGGTCGAGCACCACGGGCCGCCCGTCGCGGAAGAACCGCTCGAGCCTCACCGGCGCTCCGGACTCATCGCGGAGCATGATGTCGAGAGGCACGCGCTCGCCGAGACGCTCGGTGACGCCGACGTCCTCGAGCTCGCGCGGTGTCGGCTCGGCGCGTTCCCGGGCGCCGAGCGCGCCGCACACCGCGAGTGACGCGATGAGCGCGAGAGCCAGCGACGGGGAGCGGCGAACACCGTTCACCTGTCGCCTCCTCCCCGGGCGCCCTCGGCCGCGGCGCGCCGATCGACGGTGATCTCGATCGCCCTGTCGATCGGAATCGCCGCGACGCCCTTCTGGCTGTCGATCCAGCGGTACGAGTTGATGCGCTGCTCCTGGCCGAGGATCAGATCCTTGACCCGGTAGTCCACCGCCGTGGCGTGCTTCTCCCTGATCTCCCGGCTCTCCTCGCTGTAAAACCACGCCTGCAGCCCGACGACGACCACGAAGAGGAGCGCCGTCGACACGGAGCCGATCGCCACGAGCACCGGAACGTTCGCTCTTTGCTTCTCGGCCATTCTCGTTCCTGCGGCTCCTACGCGTTGTGAAACTCCAGCGACTCGCCCAGGCGCGGATCGCGCACCGGCACCAGTCGCGTTCCCGCGACGAGTCGCGCGCACGCCGCCGTGAACAGCGCGCCGACGCCGACGAGGGTCGTGATCTCGAGGAGGCCGAAGCGCGGCGTCGCGCCGAGCTCGGGGAAGACCAGCCACCAGAGGTCGATCCAGTGGAACACGAGCAGCCACACGGCCCATGCGGTGAGCGCGGCGCGCGAACGCTTGACGTGCCGCGACATCAGACCGACGAACGGCAGCAGGAAGTGCCCGAAGAGCAGCGCCACGATGACGATCGACCAGCCGTTCGCGCCGCCCTCGGCGGTGCTCAGGCCGCGCTCGGCGAGCCAGAAGGTCGTCTCCGGGAGATTGGCGTACCAGATCAGCATGTACTGGCTGAACGCGATGTAGCCCCAGAAGAAGACAAAGGCGAAGAGCAGCTTCCCGAGGTCATGGAGGTGCTCGACGGTGATCGCCTTGCCGAGCACGCCGCTGCGGGCCAGCACCGACGCGACGACGATGAGAGTCGCCAGGAAGCCGACGACGCCGCCGCTGAAGAAGTAGACGCCGAAGATCGTGCTGTACCAGACCGGATCCAGAGACATCAGGAGGTCGATCGCGGCGAAGGTCACGGTGATCGCGTAGAGCACGATGCCGATCGCGCTGGCGCGCTGCATGCCGAGCGTGTGCCTGACGTCGCCGTCGGAGTCCTGGCGCGTCGAGCGCCGCCACAGGAAGACGGCGAGCACCGACCAGACCGCGAAGTAGAGCGCCCAGCGCACGAGGAAGAGGGCCGGGCTGAGGTAGGCGGCCTTTGCGGGCGACATCGCGTGCGCTCCCACGTCGCCGCCGGACGCGCCCTCGGCGGCGTGGACGCCGGACGCCGACCAGGGATAGAGCGACCCGTCGCCCAGCAGCACGCTCACCGCGATCGGGGCGAACGCGATGCCGATCATCGGCAGGACGGCGGCGGCGACCTCCGCGAGGCGTCGCATGCCGACGCTCCACCCGGCGCGCGTCAAGTGCTGGATCAGCACGAAGAACAGCCCGCCGAGGGAGATCGACAGGAAGAACGCGAAGTTGACCAGGTACGCGAAGAAAAAGCGACGCATGCCGTCCTCGAAAAGCGCCGCGAGAAGCAGCGCCACGACGAGGCTCACCGTCGCCGTCAGGAACGACGCGCGGAACACCCTTCCTGCACGCCGCGGCGGCACGGTCGGCGCGGCGATCGCGCCGGTCGGCTCGTGGGTCATCGTGGTGGTCTCGGTCATCGTAACTCGGCTCGCTTGTCGGGCGGTACGTCGTCGACGGACGCTGCCTGACTGAATTGCAGCGCCCGTATGTAGAGTACAATCGCCCAGCGGTCTCGCACGTCGATCTGACGTCCGTATCCGGCCATGTTCCGGATGCCGTTCGTGATGGTGTTGAAGAGGTGACCGTCGGGTCGGGCCCGCACGGTGTCGGCGTGAAGCGACGTCGGCGGGATCCACGCCGGCTCGGCGCGCTCCACGGCGCGCCGGTGGACGATCCCCTCGCCGTAGCCGTCGAGTCCGTGGCACGGGGAGCAGTAGACGCCGAACTGCCGCTGCCCGCGCCGCGCGGTCTTCTCCGAGATCTCGATCTCGGCCGGGAGACCATCGAAGTACTCCTGTTTCCACTCGCCGTCCTCGCGGACGCTGCGGTAGCCGCGCCAGAGGTGATCGTCCTCGGCGAGCTCGCCCCGCGCCACCGTCCCGGGAACGGGAGGCCGCATGGCGCGATTGTCCGCGAAGAGGCGGTTGACGTCCTGCGGGCCATACTTCGGCTGCACGTCCATGTCCTGGATCGGGTGGATGCGGGGCTGTGTCGACGTCGTGGTCCGCGCTCTCGCGATGAGCGCGAGCGGCACCCACGTCAGGATCACGAGCAGAATGAATCCGACGATCATCCAGAACGGCGGCACGACCAGATCGGGGAGGAGCGCCGGCTCGCTCTGGATGTCGTTCTCGTTGCGCTGCTCGGTCATTCCTCCACCTCCTCCACGGCCGTCGCTCCGCACGATTCCAGCAGGCCGCGCGTCCCCGCCGGGTCGAACGACGGATCCGAGGCATCGATCACGATGAAGAAGCGGTCGTTGGTGACGCGACGGAATCGCTCGTGACGGAAGAGCGGGTTGTAGAGCATCGGCAGCAGGTTGAGTCCGAACATGCCGAGGACGGCGCCGAATGCCGCCGCGAGCACCGTGGTCTCGAAGATCACCGGCATGAAGGCCGGCAGACTGAAGAGTGGCTTGCCGCTGACGAAGTACGGGTAGTCGATGGCGTTCGTCCACCAGGCGAGCAGCAGCCCTGTGACCGTGCCCGCGACGCCGGAAGCGAGGACGATCCACGGCAGCATCGTCGGTCGCAGGCCCATCGCCTCGTCGATGCCGTGGATCGGAAACGGGCTGTGAACGTCCCAGCGCCGGTATCCCGCGTCGCGCACGGTCCGGGCGGCGGCGACGACCGCCGGCGCCGTCTCGAACTCGGCGAGCAGTCCCGCGATCTCGACACGATCGGTGGCCGGCGCGCTCACGATGCGCCTCCCGCCGCGCTCGCGGCATGTGTCCCTCCCGCCGTTCGGGCGGCATCGGCCGGCATCACCGCCTTGACCTCCGCCATGGCGACCATCGGGAGGAACCGGCAGAAGAGCAGGAAGAGCGTGAAGAAGAGCCCGAAGCTCCCCGCGAGCATGCCGATGTCGACCCACGTCGGCGTAAAGTGCGACCAGTTCGCGGGCAGGAAGTCGCGGTGGAGCGACGAGACGACGATGACGAAGCGCTCGAGCCACATGCCGACGTTGATGAACATCGCGACGGCGAACATCGCCCACGGGCTGGTGCGCACCCGCTTCGACCAGAGGAACTGCGGCGCGACGACGTTGCACAGGATCATCAGCCAGAACGCCGGCGCGTAGGGTCCGAGCGCCCGGTTCAGAAAGGCGTACTGCTCGTAATGGTGGCCGCTGTACCACGCCGTGAAGAACTCGACGAGGTACGCGTAGCCGACGATCAGCCCGGTCGCCAGCATGATCTTGTTCATGTTCTCGAGGTGCCGCAGTGTGATCAGGTGCTTGAGCCCGAAGTACTGCCGCGCCGGCACCGCGAGCGTGATCACCATGGCGAAGCCGCCGAAGACCGCGCCGGCGACGAAGTACGGCGGGAAGATCGTCGTGTGCCACCCCGGCAGCTGCGAGACGGCGAAGTCGAAGCTCACCACCGAGTGGACCGAGAGCACGAGCGGCGTCGCCAGCGCGGCAAGCAGCAGATACGCCTTCTCGAATCGCTGCCAGTGTCGGCTCGAGCCCGTCCAGCCGAGCGACGCGATGCCGTAGAGCAACTGGGCCACCCGGCCGCGCGCCCGGTCGCGCAGCGTGGCGAGGTCGGGGACCATGCCGACGTACCAGAAGAGCAGCGACACCGTGGCGTACGTCGTCACCGCGAAGACGTCCCACAGCAGCGGCGAGCGGAATTGCGGCCACATCTCCATCTGGTTCGGATACGGGAACATCCAGAAGATGACCCAGGGCCGCCCGACGTGGATCAGCGGGAAGATCCCGGCGCAGGTGACGGCGAAGATGGTCATCGCCTCCGCGAAGCGGTTGATGCTCGTCCGCCACTTCTGCCGGAACAGAAAGAGGATCGCGGAGATCAGCGTCCCCGCGTGTCCGATCCCGACCCAGAAGACGAAGTTGATGATCGGGAACGCCCATGACACCTGGTTGTTGTTCCCCCACACGCCGACGCCCGTCGTGAAGAGATAGCCGAGCAGCACGACGAACATCCCCGTGAACGACGAGGCGATGAAGAACGCCACCCACCACGCCCGCGGCGTGCCGCGCTCGTTGATCGAGCACACGTCCTCGGTGACGGCGGTGTAATCGGCGTTGCCGAGGACGAGCGGCGCCCGCTGGCGCGGGTCGTCGCCGGTGTTGTCGATCTCGGCCGTCCGGTACCTGGGCATCGGCTCGTTTCCACGCAGCTCGTCGTGGGCGGTCGCGGTCGGCGGGGTCATGGCTCGAAATCCACCTTCGCGGGGTTGCGCGCCTTCGCCAGGTGCAGGGTGCGCGGCCGCACGCCGAGCTCCTCGAGGACGGGATAGGCGCGCGGACTCTCCTGCAGCGCCCGCACGCGACTGTCCGGATCTCCGATATCCCCGAAGACGATCGCCTGCGTCGGACACACCTGCTGGCAGGCAGTGACGATGTCGCCGTCCCTGATCTCCTCGCCGCGCCTGCGACGATCGATCCTGGCGCGCTGGATTCGCTGCACGCAGTACGTGCACTTCTCCATGACGCCGCGCATGCGCACCGTGACGTCCGGATTGAAGACCATGCGCTTGACCTCGTCGACGGAGATCAGCTGCTGCGAATCCGGCATCCCCGCCCACGGCCGCGCCGGCTCGCCGGGCTCCTTGCTGTGGTAGTCGAAGTAATTGAAGCGGCGCACCTTGTAGGGGCAGTTGTTGGCGCAGTACCGCGTGCCGATGCAGCGGTTGTACACCATCGTGTTGAGCCCCTCGGTGTCGTGCACCGTGGCGGCGACGGGGCACACCTGCTCGCACGGGGCGTTTTCGCAGTGCACGCACATCACCGGCTGGTGGACGACGTCGGGCGACTCGTCCGACTCCGGATCGCCCTTGAAGTAACGGTCGATCCGGATCCAGTGCATCTCGCGGTTGCGCGCCACCTCCTCCTTGCCGACCACCGGGATGTTGTTCTCGGCCTGGCAGGCGGTGACGCACGCGTTGCAGCCGATGCAGGACGACATGTCGATCGTCATGCCCCACGCGTGCGGCTCGTTGAACTGCGATGGCGGATCGAAGATCCGGGCCCGGTCGTGACCGTCGGCGCGCGGCACGCTGGCCTCGCCGTCGCCGAGCCCGGCATCGCCCCCGAAGTCCGCCGGCGTCACCTCGCGCACCACCTTGCCGGACTCGCCGCGAGGGCCGACACGCTTCTCTGTCGCCTGGCGCGCGAAGGTGTCCATCACGTGGTGGTCCTGCGTCGAGGCGAGATCGTACCGCCGTCCCGTGCTCTCGACGGTGGCGTTGCCGGCGAACGCGAGCGTCGCGCTGGTGCGCAGGGGATAGGCGTCGAAACCGACGCCGTTGCCGATGCGTCCCGCAGCGGCGCGACCGGAGCCGAGCCGCACGCCGAGAACGCCCTCCGGCTGTCCCGGAAGCACGAAGACGGGAAGCTCGACGGAGCGATCGTCGACCGAGACGCGCACGACGTCGCCGGTCCGCACTCCGAGTCGACCGGCGTCGCGCACCGAGAGCAGCGCCGGGTTGTCCCACGTCACCTTGGTCATCGGGTCCGGCGTCTCCTGCAGCCACGCGTTGTTCGCGAAGCGTCCGTCGTGCAGGCGCGGGTCGCGACGGAAGACGACGTCGAGGCGTCCGGTGGCGCCCTCCGCGACGGCGACCTCGCTGGCAGTCGACCGTGCGGCCCCGACGAGCTCCGGCTCGACGCGCGGCCACGCAGTTCTCTCGACCACGCCATCGTGCAGCGCCCGTCGCCAGGCGCGCTCGAAGGCGGCGTCGCCCTCCTCGTGCGGGATGACGTCGCGCGCCGTGCGCCGCACGAGGTCGTATCCGCTCCGCGTCGCGTCGCCGGCGAGGCCCGCGAGGAGCTCGGCGTCGGTGCGACCGTCGTGGAGCGGCAGGATCAGCGGCTGACCGATCGACACGGCGCCGTCCCACGCGCGCCCGTCACTCCATGACTCGAGGAAGTGCGCCCGCGGCACGTGCCACGTGCAGAGCGCCGAGGTCTCGTCGTCGTACAGGCCGAGCCGGATCGTCGTCGGCACGCGGCCGATGTGCGCGGCGAGGCCGAGGTCGGCGGGAGCGTCGAAGCCCGGGTTGCCGTCGAGGATCACCAGCGTCTCCACCGATCTCGACTCGATCTCGCGCGCGAGCTCGGCGATCGTGCCGGCCTCGCGCGCGGGCTCCTCGACGAACTCGACCGTCTGTCCGAGAGCGCCGAGCGCGGCGTTGATGCGGTGCGCCAGCTCGTGAACGCGAGGCGCGGCGGCGTCCCCGACGGTGATGAGCGAGGCCGCTCCGGCCACGCGCAGGTCCGCGGCGAGGCGGTCGACAAAGCGTGTCTCGCGATCATCGAGCGGCACCGCATCGGTGACGCCCGCGACGGCGAGTCGCCGCGCGAGTTCCTGAACGATCGCCTCGATCCGTCCCGGACGCTGTGCCAGCCGGTGGTCCGCGACGCTCCCCGTGATCGAGAGCTCGCTCTCGATCGACCACAGACGGTTCATACGACCGGCCTCGGGCTTGCGGGCGGCGGCCCACTCGCTGGCGTGCCGCAGCTTCGCCGGATGCGATCCGAACAGGTCCGCGTCGATCGCCGCGATCACCGCGGCGCGGTGCAGCCGGTAGATCGGACGCAGCGCGCGCCCGAACGCCAGCCGCGAGCCCTCGATCCGCGCAGCGGCGTCGAACGGCTCGTGCTCGTACCAGCGACAGCGAGGAAAGACCTCGCGAAGTCGCGCGCGCATCGCGAGCGACGTCGGACTCGTCGACCTGCCGCAGAGGAACGCCAGACCGCCGCCGCCGAGCGCCCGCAGCGCCCGGAAGTGCGCTCCGGCGAAGTGATCGAACTGATCCCACCCGCGACGGCGGCGCTCGCCGGCCGCGGTCATCTCGACCGGCCAGCGGCTGCGGTCCGGGTCGTAGAGATCCAGCACCGTCGCCTGCGTGATGCCGTCGGTCGCGCCGAGCGAATCGGGATGCAGCGGATTGCCCTCGATCTTGATCGGTCGCCCGTCGTGCGTGGTGACGAGGAGCCCGGTGGTGGCGCCGTCGATCTCGAAGCCGGTCGCGTAACGCTCGAGCGCTCCGGGGACGCGCTCCTCGGGCCGCCGCGCGTGGGGGGCGAGCCGTTCCGCCGGATAACGGCGGCAGCCCGACAGCGTCAGCCCTGCGAGCGCCATCGCGCCGCCCATCAGCCTCAGGAATCGCCGTCGCGGCATCTCGGCGAGCGCCGCGGGATCGTAACCCGGAAACTCGTCGCGAATGCGGGCACAGAGCTCCGGATCCCGGGCGAGGTGCTCGAGGCTGAGCCAGTAGTCGTCTCGTGGGCGCTCGGTCATCGGTGACATCGCGTACAGCTCGACATGTACCGCGGCTCGCGGATCTCGTAGAGCTCCTTCAGTCGCCGCCCAAGCGCGAGCTGGTCGCCGTCCGGCGGCTCCCACGCCATGTTGGTGACCTCCTCGACGGGGCGCAGGAAGCGCTCGGGCTCGCGGTGGCATTCGAGGCACCACCCCATGCTCAGGGGCTCGGCCTGCGCGACGATCTCCATGCGGTCGATGCGGCCGTGGCACGAGACGCAGCCGATCCCCTTGTTGACGTGAGCGCTGTGGTCGAAATACGCGTGATCGGGAAGATTGTGGACGCGCACCCATTCGATCGGCATCCCGGTGACGGCGCTCTCGCGCACCTTGAGGATCTCGGAATGCTCGGCCTGGATCGCGGCGTGGCAGTTGAGACAGGTCTGTGTCGGCGGTATCGCTGCGTACGCCGCCTCGAAGACCGTGTTGTGGCAGTAGGCGCAGTCGATACCGAGCCGACCCGCGTGCGTCGCATGGCTGAATGCGACGGGCTGCACCGGCGCGTACCCGACGTCGGTGGTGCGCGGCGATCCCGCCAGGCCGAGGAGCACCGGAATGTAGAGGCCGGCGCCGGCACCGACGATGACGATCGCGGGAAGAAGATAGTTCGCCCACCTGGGAAACACGAATCGCCGTGTGCCGCTGGCGGGCTGCATGTCGTTCTCCATCACCGCTTCTGAAAGAGCGTCCGGCCTGAGGTGCTCCGCTTCCGGACGACGGCAGACTCCCCGATCACAGGGAGTATAGGCACGGGCTCATGGCCTGCCAGGGACAAATCGTCGCACCCTGGCGCGTGCTCGGCGATTGTGGAAGCCGCGCCCCGAAGGCCCATATATCGGCCCGATGACACCGGTACCTCAGCGGGGATGCTTGAAGAGCTCCGAGTCCTCGTACGAGCCGACAGCCCGGGTCATCGCCTGGCCGCTCGGCCAGAATGGCGTGAACAGCATGAACGCGACGAGGGCCGGCAGGATGCTCGGCATCAGCGACTTCGAGACGAAACACCCGATGAGCCCCAGCAGACCGCCGATCTCGAGAGCGACCCAGATCGACAGCATGCCGGACAGGTAGCGCCCCGGCGAGACCACGCCCCCGGACCAGTAGTCACGAAAGAGCCGCGATCGAAACCAGAACGCGATGGGCACCGTCACACCGATCCACACGGTCGAGACGATGAACCACTCGTGCCCGCCCCCGCCGGCCGAGAAATCGCCGCGCCCGAAGCCCAGCAGCAGGATGAGCCCGAGGAAGACGAGGAACGGCACGACGAGCAGGATCAGGTAAGCGATCCACGCGAGATTGAGCGCCCGCTGGGTGGCGCGTCTCATCTCGGGCGATTCCGGCAGGGTCGTCGTCACGGCTCTGGGCTCGGTAGCGTGCTCGGGGTCCTTCGCCCCCCAATCAGCGCCCCCTGCTATAACACACGCGGGCGCCGGGCGGCAAGCGGTGCGGTGTGTGGGCGGTCAACTCGTGACGAGCGGGGACGGTCCGCAGATTACGCAGATTACGCAGATTACGCAGATACGGGAGGATCCGTACTTCGTTCCCGTGCCCGTTCCCGTCCCCGTTCCCGTTCCCGTGCCCGACCAGCTGCCCGACTCCGCGGGCGAAGGCCTGCGACGGATTCAGGAGGAAGTCAGGAAGACGTTGAAAGCAGGAAGAGAAGAGAGAGCGCGGGCCCGCCGCGGTTGAACCCGCCCGCGCGCCCCCTATACTGCGTGTGGTGCAGGCGACCAAACACTTCACCACACGTCAGATAGCAAAGGCTCTCGACGTCAGCGAGGCGTCGGTCAAGCGCTGGTGCGACAAGGGGCTGATCGAGACCACCCGCACTGCCGGCGGACACCGGCGCATTCAATTCGAGGGGATCGTCCGCTACCTGCGCGACCGCCGTCAGCCACTGCCCCGACCCGAGGTGATCGGCCTCCCCGCAGCCACCGGCAAGACCCCGAGGAAGCTCGACCGGGCCTCGAACGAGATCGTCGAGGCGCTCGAGGCCGGCGAGGAGGAGCGCGTCCGCCGGATCCTCTTCGACCTCTACCTCGCGGGGACGTCGTGCACGACGATCGGCGACCGGTGCATCGCCCCGGCGTTGAACACCATCGGTGACCGCTGGGAGTGCGGCGACACGGCCGTCTACCAGGAGCGGCGCGCGTGCGAGATCGTCCGCCGTGCGATCCACGAGCTGCGCGCGGCGATCCCGTCACCCCCGGCGGAGGCCCCGATCGCCATCGGCGGCACCCTGAGCGGCGACCCGTACACCGTGCCGACGGCGCTGGTGGAGCTGGTGCTGCGCGAGTGCGGCTGGCAGGCGAGCTCCTACGGCATCGACTTGCCGGTCGAGACGCTCTGCCGGGCGATCGAGGAGGAGAGTCCGCGACTCGTGTGGGTCTCCGCCTCGGGCTTCGCGTCGCCCGAGGACCTCGTGGCGGCCTTCGAGACCCTCTACGAACGTGCCGAGAGCGCCGGCGCCGTCCTGGTCGCCGGGGGCCGGGCCCTCGAGGAGGGCATCCGCTCGCGCCTGCGCTTCACGGTCCACTGCGACACGCTCCAGCACCTGGTGGCATTCGCGAAGACGATCCATCCCCGGGAGTCGAGCCCGCCTGATTGAGCGATTGAGCGGTCGTGGGGAGCACGGGAAGACCGCCCACGCGGCGGAGAGGGCGAGGGAGCCCCGGCCGCCAGAAACTTTGCCGCACAAAGACCGGCGAAAGCCGTCGGGGACGCGCCGCCGCCCTACGCATTGTGGGTTAGGATCCACGGACCACACGAAGGAAGGGCGGTGCTCTCATGAAGTCGACTGTGCTGACTCTCATCTGTCTCACCCTGTCGAGCCGCGGGATCGCGCTGGAGATCACGGGGCTCGAGCCGGGATTCGTGGCGCCCGGCGAGAGCGTCACTCTCCATGGCGCCGGCTTCGATCCGGCAACCG
>JBFFXF010000032.1:0-37232 GCA_041569895.1 Planctomycetota bacterium
CCCGGGGATTCGCCGCGCTCGACCGCGCAGACGCCCGCGCACGCCGACCTCGAGGATGTCGCGCACCAGCGTCGACTTTCCCGCGCCGGAGACGCCGGTGACGACGGTGACCGCGCCGACGGGGAACTCGACGTCGATGTCGCGCAGGTTGTGGAGGCTCGCGCCGCGCACCGCGATCCAGGGACCGGCAGGCCGGCCCCCGGAGAGGCGCAGCTCGCGACCGGAGCGCTCGCGGAAGTACCGCCCCGTCTGCGACGCGTCGCACCGCAGCACGTCGTCGAGCGGGCCCTCGACCACGACGCGCCCGCCGAGGCGGCCCGGCCCGGGCCCGAGGTCGATGACGTGGTCGGCGGCGGCGATCGCGGTCTCGTCGTGCTCGATCACCAGGACGCTGTTGCCGCGATCGCGCAGCTCGCGGAGCGACTCGATCAGCCGGGCGCTGTCGCTGCCGTGGAGGCCGATCGTCGGCTCGTCGAGGATGTAGCACACGCCGCGCAGGTTGGAGCCGAGCTGCGCGGCCAGGCGGATGCGCTGCGCCTCGCCGCCGGAGAGCGTGTCGGCGCGCCGGTCGATGCCGAGGTAACCGAGGCCGAGCCCCTCGAGGAAGCGCAGGCGGTCGAGGATCTCGGCGATGATCGGCTGCTCGATCGGCGCTGTCTTCGTCGCCGGCGTGTACGACTCGAGGCGCTCGCGCAGCTCGCGCACCGCCATGCGCGCCGCATCGGCGATGGCGACGCCGCCGACGCGCACCGCCGCCCAGACGTCGCGCAGCCGGCTCCCGCGACACGTCGGGCAGACGCGCTCGACGCCGTGCTCGGCGACGAACTGGTCACGGTATTCCTCGTCGATCTCGTCGAGCGCGCGCTCGACGAGTCCGACGAGCCCATCAAAGCCGCGCTTCCTCGACGCGCCGGAGCGCTTGCCGCCGCGCCCCGTGCCGCGCTTCGAGCCCCTCGCGGGGGACCCGCCGTGAAGCACGGTCTTCAGCGCGCGAGCTCCGAGCGCGGCCGGCGTGAGCGTCACATCGATGCCGGCGCTCTCGAGGTCCCGCAGCAGGCGCCGGCGGTCGGAGCGCTCGAAGATCCAGCTGTCGAGGACGTCGAGAGCTCCGCCCCGGGCGTCGTCGAGCGGCGCGTTCCAGTCGCCGATCAGCTGCTCGGGGTCGAGCTCGAGGATGGCGCCGTAGCCGGAGCAGCGCTCGCACGCGCCGTGGCGCGAGTTGAAGCTGAAGTTGCGCGGGTCGGGCTCCGGGAAGTCGGAGCCGCAGCCGGGGCACGAGCGGCTGCGGTTGAAGACGGTCTCGACGCCGTCGCCGTCGCGAAAGATGACCACGCCGCCGCCGAACTCGAGGCCGAGCTCGAGCGCGTCGGCCACGGCGTGCGCGGGCGTCTCGCCGCTCCTGAACCGGCCGACGACGAGGTCGATGTCGTGCGCGCGCTGACGCTCGAGTCGCAGCTCGCGATCGCGCGGGATGCGCACCCACTTGCCATCGATGCGCGCCTCGACGATGCCGAGTCGCCGCGCCCGCGCGAGCAGCGTGTGGTGAAAGCCCTTCTTGCCGCGGACCGCCGGCGCCAGCAGCCGTCCGCCGGAGCGCGCACGGCGCTCGACGCCGGTGCGGATCTCCTCGAGGCTGCGCGGCACGACCTCGACGTCGCACCGCGGGCAGTGCTGCACGCCGGCGCGCGTGTAGAGGAGTCGCAGGAACTGGTAGACCTCGGTCACCGTGCCGACCGTCGACTTCCGTCCGCCGATCGTCGTGCGCTGCTCGATCGCGACCGTCGGCGGGATCCCCTCGAGGTGGTCGATGTCGGGACGGTGGAGCTCCTCGACGAACTGCCTCGCGTACGGCGAGAGGCAGTCGAGGTATCGCCGCTGCCCCTCGGCGTGCACGATGTCGTAGAGCAGCGACGACTTCCCCGACCCGCTCGTGCCGGTGACGACGACGAGCCGGTCGCGCGGCAGGTCGACGGTGATGTTCTTGAGGTTGTTCTCGCGGGCGCCGACGACGCGGATGCACTCGGCCGCGCCGTTCATGCCCGCGGTCGTCTTCGAGCGCGCGCGACGGCGGCGCTTGCTTCCCGCACGCTCGACGCGCACCGGGCGGTCGTCCTCCGCCTCGGTCGCGATCCACGCCCCGGTGATCGACGCCTCGCACGTCGCAACGTCCTCCGGCGTCCCGGCGACGACGACGGAGCCCCCGCCATCGCCGCCCTCCGGGCCGAGGTCGATCACCCAGTCCGCCGAGCGGATGACGTCGAGGTGGTGCTCGATGACCATCACCGAGTGCCCGCGTCCCACGAGCCCGTGCAGGATCTCGAGCAGGCGCTCGACGTCGGCGAGGTGGAGCCCGGTGGTCGGCTCGTCGAGCAGGAAGAGCAGCCGCTCGCGTCCGGATGCCCCGAGGACTCGCCCCGCGAGCTTCAGCCGCTGCGCCTCGCCGCCGGAGAGCGTGTTCAGCGGCTGGCCGAGCCGCAGGTAGCCGAGTCCGAGGTCGGCGAGGAACGACAGCGGTTCGACGATCTCCGGATCGCCCTCGAAGTGATCGATCGCCTCCGTGACGGTGAGCTCGAGCGTGCGCGCGATGTCGAGACCGCGATACGTGATCGCCAGGACCTCGTCGGTGAAGCGCCGGCCGAGGCACGACTCGCACGGCAGCGAGACATCCGACAGGAACTGCATCTCGACGTCGATCACGCCGGCGCCGGCGCACTCCGGGCAGCGACCGCCGTCGACGTTGAACGAGAAGTGCCGCGGCTCGAGATGCGCGCGTCGCGCCTGCGTCGTGGCCGCGAACCGGTCGCGGATCGCGCCGTACGCCTTGATGTACGTCGCCGAATTGCCGCGCGACGTGCGGCCGATCGGCTCCTGGTCGACCAGCACCACGTCGTCGACCAGGTCGAGCCCGTCGACGCGGTCGACCTCGACGGCGCCCTCGACCGGCAGGCCGCGAGCGCGGCGACTGGCGCGGTAGAGGACGTCCTCGACCAGCGTGCTCTTTCCGGAGCCGGACACGCCCGTCACCGCGACGAGGAGATCGAGCGGGATGTCGACGTCCAGATCCTGGAGGTTGTTGGCGCGGGCGCCGCGCACCGCGATCCGCCGCGCGCGGTCGGAGCGTCGCCGGGAGGCGGGCACCGGCACTCACCTCGTGCCGGCGAGGTACGCGCCGGTGAGCGAGCGCGGCTCGCGGCTGACCTCATCGACGGTGCCCTCGGCGACGATCGCCCCGCCGTGCTCGCCGGCGGCGGGGCCGAGGTCGACGATGCGATCGGCGGCGCGCAGGATCGCCGGGTCGTGCTCGACGACGACGACGGTGTTGCCGCGGTCGCGGATGGCGCGCAGGATCTCGAGCAGGCGCGCGTTGTCGCGGGCGTGCAGGCCGATCGACGGCTCGTCGAGGACGAAGAGCGTCTCGACGAGCGACGCGCCGAGCGCCGTCGTCAGGTTGACGCGCTCGACCTCGCCGCCCGAGAGCGTGCGCGACTGCCGGCCGAGCGTCAGGTAGCCGAGCCCGACCGAATCGAGGTAGACGACGCGGGAGAGCACCTCGTCGACGATGAGACGCGTCGCCTTGTCGAGCCGCGACCGCGCCAGCTCCTGGAAGAACTCGCTTAGCTCGTGCACCGGCATGCGCCAGAGGTCGCCGACGCTCCTGCCGCGGATGCGGAAGTGGAACGCCTCGGCGCGCAGGCGCTCGCCGCCGCAGTCCGGGCACGGGAAGTAACCGCGGTAGCGAGAGAGCAGCACGCGGACGTGCATCTTGTACTTCTTCTCCTCGAGCCGCGCGAAGAAGCCGCGCACGCCCGGGAAGCCGTCGTGCCCGTCGATGATCTTGCGCTGGTCGGCCTCGGGAAGCTCGCCGAAGGGCGTGTCGACCGAGATCCCCTGCTCCTCGCAGAATCGCAGGCACGCGACCTTCTTCTTGCGCCTCGTGGCGGTCGCCCACGGCTTGATGGCGTTGCGACGGATCGAGCGCGTGCGATCGGGGATGACGCGGTCGATGTCGAGGTCGATGGTGCGTCCGAAACCCTTGCACGTCGGACAGGCGCCGTATGGCGTGTTGAACGAGAAGAGACCGGGCGTCGGGCGCGGGAACTCCGCGCCACAACCACCGCAGCGCACGCCATCGTGGAAGGTGCGGTCGACGCCGTTGCCGCTGCCGTTGCCGCTGCCGCTGCCGTTGCCGCTCGGGCCGTTGAGCACCCGCAGGCTGCCGCGACCGACGCGGAACGCCTGGTCGGCCGAGTCGGCGACGCGCGCCGCGCTCGGGCGCGACGACGGGAAGCGGTCGATGACGATCTGGATCGCCTCGGTCTCGAGATCGCGCGGCTCGAGCTCGTCGATGCGCGTCGGCGTGCCCTCGCGCAGGAAACGCACGTAGCCCTGCGCGCGCAGCGACGACGACACGAGCTCGGCGGACTCGAGACCGCCGAGCGACACCGGCGCGGCGACGAGCACCGGAAACGCCTCGGCGGGAAGCGAGCGCACGTACTCGACCACGGCGCCGGTGTTCTCCGGGACCACCTCGCGGTCGCAGGTCGGGCAGACCGGCACCGAGCAGCGCGCGTAGAGCACCTTGAGGTAGTCGTTGATGCCGGTCATCGTGCCGACGGTCGAGCGCGAGGTCTTGATCGCGCCGCGCTGGTCGATCGCGACGGCGGCCGGGATCCCCTCGATGCTCTCCACGTCGGGGCGCGACATGCGATCGAGGAACTGGCGGGTGTAGGCGGAAAAGGTCTCGACGTACCGCCGCTGCCCCTCGGCGTAGAGCGTGTCGAAGGCGAGCGACGACTTCCCGGAGCCGCTGACTCCGGTGACCACCGTCATGCTGCCGAGCGGGAGATCGAGATCGACGTCGCGCAGGTTGTTCTGCCGCGCGCCGCGAATCTTGATGGCCCGTTGGGGTTGCTTCATACTGACATCACGGTAACCGTTCCCGACCGCGAGATTATTGAACTGCTTGCGGTGAGGATCAAGGCGGTGATCATGTCGGCCCGGGCCGGACGCTCAGAAACGACGGGTTTCTGACGACGACTCGGCAGGAACGCAGGAAGACGCGGAAGACAGGGAGGTCCGTTCGACGGCTCGAGCCGATCTCACGAAGCTCAACCCTATCAGTCCTTCCTTTTCCTGCTTTCCTCGGTTTCCTTCTTTCCTCGTGAGTCGTCTCTGAGGGGACAAGGACGGGGCCGGGGCCGGGGCCGGGACCGGGACCGGAATGGAAGAGAGACGGATCGAGGATGGTTGGACGGGACTCACGGCAGACCGGGCGCGGCGGGCCGGTGGACGTCGTCATCATCGGCGCTGGTTTTGCCGGTGCGGCGACGGCCTATCACCTCGCGCGGCGGGGGGTCGAGCGCATCCTGCTCGTCGAGATGGAGGCGATGGCGGGCCTGCACTCGTCCGGACGCAACGCGGCGATGGTCCGGCAGGTGACGGCCGATGAGCCGGTTGCGGAGCTCGCGCGCAAGGGCGCCGCTTTCATCCGCGGGCTCGCCGACGAGCTGCGACGCGCCGACACCGCGGATCTCTTCCGCCGGTGCGGCTCGCTGCTCCTGGCCTCGGGCGCGAGGGTGGCGCCACTCGAGGAGGACATCCGTCGCGGCGCGGCGGCCGGTCTCGAGGTGGAGCGGCTCGAGCGGCGCGATGCGCTGGCGCGGATGCCGTTCCTGCGCGATGCGCCCTTCGAGCTCGCCTCGTTCTGCGCCAGCGACGGCGTCGTCGACGTCGCCGCGCTGCTGCGATGGTACATCGACTCCGCGAGGCACGAGGGCGCCGAGGTGCTCTTCGAGCGTCGCGTCACCGAGATCGCCGTCGCGGACGGCACGATCCGCGGAGTGCGCACGGCGGACGGTTTCCGCGAGACACCGGTGATCGTCAACGCCGCCGGCGGCTGGGCGCAGCAGATCGGCCGCATGGCGCGCGCCAGCGAGCCGCCGCTCCGTCCGACGCGCCGCCACCTCTTCGTCACCGGTCCGCTCGACTGGGTGTCGCCCGAGTGGCCCTTCGTCTGGGACGTCTCGCGCGAGGTCTACTTCCGACCGGAAGCGGGCGGGCTGCTGCTCTCGGCGTGCGACGTCGGCGAGCCGGGGGCGAACCTCGGGTCCGACGACGTCTCGCGCGAGGTCCTCGAGCTCCTCGCCACCAAGGTGACGCGGTCGTTCCCGGCGCTCGAGGAGATCACCATCCGCCACGGCTGGTCGGGGATCCGCACGCTGACCCCCGACGGACGCTTCGTCATCGGGCCGGATCCGGAGATCGAGGGCTTCCACTGGGTCGCCGGACTCGGCGGTCACGGCGTCACCACGAGCGCGGTGGTCGGCGCCCTCTGCGCCGAGCTCATCGAGTCGCCGCAACGCGACGAGGCGAATCCGCACAGCCCGGCCCGATTCGCGAGAAGCGCCCCCTCGCCGGCGCGCCGGTCCGAGTCCACGGCCGTGGACTGACTGCGTTCCCGTCCCCGTTCCCGTTCCCGTTCCCGTGCCCGAAGACGGGAACGCAGATTCCGCAAATTACGCAGATTGAGGACGGTCGAGACTGCGATTGCCGAGCTCATGCCCGTGGACGGCGCAGTCCTCGGTCTGCTGAGGCCAGGAATCGTCCACCGGGTCCGATCCACGGCCATGGACGATCCGGGCGATCACCCTCCCAGGGTCGGCTGCATGCAGGGCATGAAGACGTTGCAGGAGAGGTCGTCCGGCGTCTCGTCGGGCCCGCAGGACAGCGGGCTCGCCGGCGATGGGCCGCCGCGGAAGAGCCAGTCGAGCGTGTGGATGGCGTCGGTGATGTCGATGGTGCCACTGTCGTTGACGTCGGCGGCCTTCTCGCATTCGAGCTGGACGCCGCCGGCGAAGAGCCACACGAGCCCGGTCACGGCATCGCTCACGTCGAGCTCGCCGTCCGCGTTCGCGTCACCGCGAACGAAGGAGGCGTCGACCGGAGGCGGCGAGACGCGACGGAAGGTGAACGTCCCGAGCGGCATGCCGTCGGGGAGAGGGAACCGGGTGATCAGCGCGATCGGCTGGCGCGGCGACGTCACCTGGTTCGCGGACGTGAAGGTCACGCCGCTGTCGGTGCCGGCGTCCCACGGCAGCAACTCGACGACGACCTCTCTTGCCCACTCGCCGCCGTCGCGCAGGTCGAGCGCCGTGACGCCGACGAACCAGTCGGGGCTCGGCGCGATCATCGAGACCAGAGTCACGAGCGGAAACTCGGGCGTCACCGTGAACCGCGCCATCGCTCGACCGGGCGAGCGCCCGATGCCGCCGCCGGAGATCACCTCTCCCGCCGTGCCGGCCGCGATCGCGGCCTCGACCTCGGTGTTGAGCGGCGACTTGCTGCCGGACTCCGCCATGCGGCGGATGCCCTCGGTGGCGATCCCGCCGGGCCGCCAGAACCGCACCATGTCGTCGTGGGTCCCGCCGATCAGTCCCGAGAAGTGCGGATTCGGCGGGAAGTCGCGCGGGTGCGTCGCGGCGCTCCAGGTCGCGTCGAAGTCGATCGTGTACTCCGCATCCACCGAGGGCCCGGCGGGGTCGGGGTCGGCCGCGAACACGGGCGAGCCGATCCCGCCGGCCGCGACGATCGCCAGTGCGAGCGTCAGGGTCATCGAAGAGGTCATGGAACAGGTCATGAAACAGCCGGGATCCCGGGTGAACTGCCCGAGACGACACCGCTTGAGAGAATTGCGTCCGATCATGGCTCCGCCCCCTCCAGATTATGCCCCCTGCACTCACTCATTCGCGACTCCCGCCGACCTGACGGCGGCGACGACACCTGAAACGCCGGCGAGCGACGTCCGGTTCCCGGGACCGACGCCGATGGGCGCTTTCCGGTTGACACACACGCCGGCCAACGGTACAAACCCCGGTTCGTGCCGGCCCCGGCACCCCGGAAGTCGGTCGCGCCAGCCACGTTTGCGCCCGTAGCTCAGTTCGGTAGAGCAGTGGATTCTTAATCCATTGGTCCGGGGTTCGAATCCCTGCGGGCGCACCATTTCCCTCCGCGAGTGACGACGTCCCGTTCCCCCGAGGCGCGTCCGATCAGCTCGAGTCTACTCACTTCGACGCGCATCCCGCGACCCCGGTCACGCATCTCTTCGGGAAATCATCACGTTCCGGCGCGGAGAGTCTCCTCGCAGCCACCCCATGGATCACCGCTCAACCCCCACACGGCGCGAACGTCTCGCACTCCAGGGTGTCCGCCGATGGGTCCTCGCCGCAGGTCGGGAACGGCGCCGGCGGGGTGCCGCCGCCGCGGAAGAGGTAGTCGAGGAGGACGATCGGGTCGGTGAGGTTGAGGTCGCCGCTGTCGTTGATGTCGGCGCTCTTTGCACAGCGCAGGCTCTCGCCGGCGGTGAACAGGTGGAGGAGGATGGTGACGGCGTCGCTCAGATCGATGCCGCCGTCGGTGTTGGCGTCGCCGCGCACGAAGCCTCCCTCGACCGGGAGATACGTGAACGCCCTCGGAAGACTCAGCCGCGACACCCCGGCGATGAGCTCCACGTCGACCATTCCGTCCACGGGAAGCGGCAGCGTCGCCGGCGGGGAGACGGCCTCCATCACGTCTGGCGCGTGCACGGTGACGCGCGGCGATTCGACGCCGCCGAAGCGCACCGCCAGGTTGTCGGCGAAGCCCGACCCGAGGAACGTCACCGTCGTGCCTCCCGCGGCCGGTCCCGAATCGGGGAACCACCCGCTGACGACGATGCGCGGCCCGGCGCTGGTGGCGACGCGGATCGTCGCCGTGCCCACGATGCTTCCCGCGCTGTCGAACCCGATGAGCTCGAACTCGTTCACCGGTTCCGGGAGGTCGAACTCGAAGGTCCAGCGCGTCGGCGTCGTCCACCTCGGGTCGAGAGGCTCGAAGTCGCTCTCGCCCCGCCGGTAGACGATCGACTCGACGTCCGCGGGAGCCTCGCCCTCGAGCACGATGGTCGGCTCGTCGCTCGTGATGTCGGCGCCGCCGTTGGTGACGATGCGGAAGGGCGCCTCGACGAAGGGACGCAGGATCGAGCGCGTCCTCCGCGCGCTCGCGCTCACGAAACTCCGCACGTTCCCGGTGCTGACGCCGATCTCGCGCTGGATCGACGTCAAGAACGGAGCCGGCGTCTGCTCCGACCAGTAGCCGTCGACGTAGCGGTCGAGGACGCGCACGTACGCTCGCTGCGACGCGGGTCGCGTCATCAGTCTCTGGATGTTGCGATCGAGGCTCGAGAAGAGGTTCGGACTCGCGAAGCGGAAGGCCGCCTCGAGGTCGAACGCGAGGATCCCCCACTGCCCGTTGATCGAATCGAAGGAGAGATAGCCGTTGTGCCCGTTGTTGACGCCGAACGCGTCACCGTCGCCGAGCAGCACGCGTGCCGCCAGCACCTGGAAGAACGAATCGAAGTCGACGATCTGCCCCGCCTCCTCGTCGAACTGCGCGTTCGACGTCTGGCTGGCATCGAGCGTCGAGGTGAGCGCGAAGAGCGGCTGCCAGTCGTCGCGCGTTTCGGCCATGCTGTGTCCGAAGTAGCCGCGGTAGTTCTCGGCGTTGTCTCCGCGATACAAAAGCGACGCGCCCTCCCACCCCTGCTGTCCCGTCAGACGACCGCCGTCCGTGAAGACGAATCGTCCCCACGCCTTCAGCAGCGGTCCCTCCGAGTCGTCGCCGTACCACCGACTCGAGAAGCTCCCGTCGATCGGCTCGATCATCGCCTTCGCGCCGTTGTCGCTGCCGTTGACCCAGAACTGCGTGTAGAGGAAGTCCGCCGTCGGCGCCGGCTTCCCCGGCGTCGCGTTCCGCTCGGTGAGGAAGTGCGCCGAGCCCTCGTTGGCGTTCGAGCCGGCGCGACTGATGTTGATGTTCCTGAGGCCGCGGTGAAACACGTCGTCCCTCGGGAAGCGGACGCGATAGCTCGCCCGGCTCGGTCGGCCCCACGGGCTGCCGCGATAGCGGGTGCCGATGTTGTAGTGGGCGCGCTCGTCCTCGAAGACGAAGGCTCCATCGAGGAGGTCGTTCGAGTGCAGCTGGCGCGCCTGGAGCTCCGCCGTTCTCTGCGTGTCGAGAATCAGGCTGTACGCGTCGCGGTTCGAGCTCCGGGGCGGCGACTGCACCTGGAAGAGACACGTCCGGCCGGGCGCATCGACCGGGAACCGCCGCGCCGCTCCGGTCGTGTCCACGGCCTCGACGTAGTAGACGACGCGGATCCGGTTCGAGAAGCCGGGCAGCTGGCCGCCGTAGACGCCGTCACCGGACGCCCCGTCGCCGTGCAGGCCGTCGTCGAAGAGAGAGGTCGACTGGAACTCGCCGGCCGCGCTTCCGGCGCGATGGAACACCTGCACCGAACGCACGCCGTCGGAGTCCGACACGCGCGCGGTCACCGGGACCGGCTGGCCCGGCTCCGGGAACGGAGGCGTGTGCATGACGTCGCCGATCACCGGCCCGAGGTTGTCGCTGCCGGTATCCTCGCGCAGGATCACGCGCGCGCTGTTCTCCGTGCCCGGAGTGCCGAGGTTGAACGGCACGGTCATGCGGATCGCGGCCGCCAGCGGGTTCCCCGAGAAGTTCGGCGGCGCGACGCCGCACGTGATGCACGGGTGCGGCGGATACGGACCGCTGGTGTACTCGCCGTGGACGATCATCAGGCTGGTGCCGCGCAGCCACCGCGTCCACAGCGAGACGTCGTACGGTCCCGCGCTCAGCGCGGGGCTGGTGTCGACCTCGATGCGGTTGACGAGCGTGTCGCCCTTCCCGGTCGACACCATGTGCAGGCACGCGGAGCCCGATCGGCTGTCCGCGGTGGTGCGCACGCTGTGGATGTGCGTGCCGTCGATTCGCCACGGCGACGTCGACGCCTCGAAGCCCGGATTGGGGATGTGATTCGCGCCGCCGCCACGTCGCACGGAGATGTCGTCGACGAGGCACTCCCCGCGCTCGGCGAGACGCAGGTTGAGCTCCGATTCCGGCGCCGGTCGATAGTCGGGCACGCGGAACGTGTGCTCCTCCCACGCCGACTTGCCGGTCTCGTCGCTCGCCTCCCACGCGGAGCCGACCGAGTTGTCCTGGTGAGGATCGATCAGCTCGAGGCTCGACCCGCGTCCGTCGGCCCACAGCGACCACCGCCCGCCCTCGTGATAACGGACCCTGTCGGCCAGGTTTCCCCACGCGTCGAGCAGGCGGATCGACTCACCGCGATTGGAGAGCTGCCCCTGCCACGGTCCGAGCGCCTCGACTCCGTGGTGCTCCATCAGAAACTGTGGACTGCTGGTGATCACCAGGTACTCGCCCGCACCCAGCGCGACACCGTCGGGCAGAGCGTACGTGACGGCGCCGGCGAGGGAGAACCCGGTGAGGTCGAGCGCGACGTCGCCGCGGTTGTAGAGCTCGATGTACTCGCCCTCGCGATCCTCCGGCGGGTGGTACATGATCTCGTTGATGACGATGGCGTCGACCACCGGCACGCGGTTCGCCGCGCCGCGGGTCGGCTCGTCCGAGACCCAGTCGAGCTCGTCGCCGTCGGGGTAACGGAGCTCGGCGTACTGGCCGACCACCAGACCGGACGGCGGCTGGCGGTCGAAGGTCGCCGCCGCGGCGACGAGGCCGTCCGCGTTGATCAGGAAGAGCCGCACCTCGGGCGCGGAGAGATCGAGCCCGGACTCCTCCTCGCCGACCACGAGGAAGCCGCCGCCGCCGATCATCGTCCCGTCGGCCAGGCGATGCGGATCCGGCCGGTCGGGATCGTCGGTGATGGTGAACCCCGAGACGTCGACCGGGCCGCCGGTCGGGTTGTGGAGCTCGACCCAGCCCTGGCCGGGCGCGCCGCCGCGGAAGAGCTCGTTGAAGACGATCTCCGCGGCGACGCCGACGGGCTGCAGCAGCGTGCGCTTGAAGACCCGCGACGCGAGCAGGAAGTCCGGGTTGTCCGCGGCGACGTTGTACCCGGCGATGGCAATGACGTTCTCGCCGGCGACGAGGAGCTGGCGCGGGATGGCGAAGAGCTGCTCGCCGCCGGTCTCGCGCGCGGCGGTGGCAACGTCGTTCCACGCCGGGGACGCACTGCCGCAGTTGACGCGAGCGAGCTCGACGCCGTTGATGAACGCGCAGAAGCCGTCGTCGTAGTCGATCCCGAGGAAGAAGTCGCCCGGCGGCTCGAGGTCTTCAGGCGCGAGGTCGAAGCGCGCGCGACACGCGATCGACGTGTACGCGCCCGGCATGTCGTCGAGCAGCGTCGACACGCCCGGCGGCGCCACCGGGGCGCCGCCGGGAGCGCCCGCGGCGCGAAAGACGAACGTCCCCGCGGCGTATCGGTTCTCCGGTCCCCCGTCGACCGTATCCGGGAACGCGTCCGGGGCGCTGCCGAAGCGACCGCCTCCGACGAAGGAGATCGACGCCTGGCCGTCGTCCGTCGTCAGGCCGAGGTCGGCGCTCCCCTGATTGCCGTTCGGCTCGCCGTCGCCGTAACCGGACGCGGTCATCGTTCCGGCGAACCCGGGAACGAGGCCGAGCGGCTCGGGCAGGTCCTTGAAGCGGTTGCCGTCGACGAGCTCGCCGGGGCTGGCCGGCGAGAAGTCGAGTCGCGCGAGCTCGGCGCCCGTCGAGCGGTCGTGGAGGCGCGCGGTGATGCTCCGGTTCAGTCCATCCGAGCCGCTGTCGAAGACGCCGAGACGCGTGACGACGATCTCCTCGTTGACGTCGAAGTCCATCCCGAGCGCGCCCGCGAACGTCTGATTGCCGACGGTGCCCGCCGGGACGCCGTACGCGGTGAACTCCTCGCCGCCCACGGTGCGGAACCCGAATCCCGATCGACCGGGCGCCCACCCCGCGTCGTTGAAACCGGCGGCGACCCACGCCAGCGCCGGCGCCGAGAACGCCGCCGTCCCCTTTCTGAAACGCCACTCGGCGCCCGCCGCGATGATGACCTCCTCGACCGCGGTGGGGACGCCGCCCGGCACGGTCCTCTGCACGAGGCGCGGCGCGAGGCTGAAGTCGGAGCTGCCGAGGCTGAGGTTGAAGCCGGCGAGCGCGAGGACGTTCTCGCCCTCGACGAGCAGCGCCCTCGGAACGACGAAGAGGACCTCGCTGCCCGCCTCGTGGGATCCCGTCGCGAGCGAGTCCCACACGGGCACGCTGCCGGCGCTGCCGCAGTTCTCCCGCGCGATCTCCTGGCCGTTGAGGTACGCGCAGAAACCGTCGTCGTAATCGACGCCGAGGAAGAAGTCGCCGGGCGTCGCCAGGTCGGCGGCGCTCAGATCGAAGCGTTTCCTGATGGCGATCGACGAGTACCCGTTCTGCATGTCGTCGAGGACCGTCGCGTCGTCGCCGTCGCCGTAGCCGAACCCGGAGGCGCCGGTGGACCAGCCGCCGTCGTCGAACGCGGGGGCGAGCCACGCATCGGCGGGGACCGAGAACGCCGCGGTTCCCTTCCTGAGGCGCCACGTCTCACCTCGGTCGATGAAGACGCGCTCCTCGACCTCCGGCTCGCGCGACTCGAAGTTCGGCGCTCCCGGAGTGCCCTCGAGCTCCGCGCTCTGCGCCCAGCTCTCCGGCTCGCTCGCGTCGAGGTGCACGTCGCGCAGCGCCAGGGTGTGTCCCGATCCATCCGGCCCGACCGGCCACTTGCCGCGATCACGATAGCGCACCGAGGCGACGGTGACGCCGGCGTGGTTGGCGATGGTGATGCGCTCGCCGTCGTTGTCGAGGCGACCGGTGAAGTTCCCGAGCACCTCGATGCCGTGGCGGAGGCTGACGGCGTCCGCGTCGCGGGCGACGACGATGAACCCCCGGCCGGAAAGGATGGCGCCCTCCGGAAAGACGAAGTCGACGCCGTTGACGAACGCGTATCCGGATATGTCGACAGGCGTCGCCGAATCGTTGGCGATCTCGATCCACTCGAACGCCAGCTCGTTCTCGGCGGGGTGATAGTGAATCTCGGAGATGACGACGCCCCCGAGGGCGGCCGAGGGAAGGAGCAGGACGGCGACGATCGATACAGCGCGCACGGAAGTCCTCCAGGGAGAAAACAGTGCCACACACCGACGCTCGAAGCTATCATGAGGGCGAACGGGAGTCACGGCTTTCCCACCGATGAGCGTTCAGGTGATGGCCGTTTGGGTGACGGCCTTGGGTGACGGCGTTTGGGCGATCGTGTTTGGGTGATCGCGTTTGGGTGATCGCGTTTGGGTGATCGTGTTCGGGCGATCGCATCTGGGTCTGGTCTCCGGGGAGAATCAACAATGCCGAACAAAAGCGCGCGACGTCTGGCGCTGGCACTGCTTCTCTGTTTTTCGTCCGCGACGCTCGATGCGGACACGTTCGTCGCGTACGAGGTGCCCGAGGGCACCGCGGGCACACAGGCCTTCGGCGGCGCGCTCGGCATGGACTTCGACGTCCAGCGCGCGCTCACGGTGACGCGCCTCGGCGTCTTCGACGACGCGTCCGACGGCCTCAACCGCACCATCACCGCGCGTCTCTGGGACCGCGCCAGCGAGACCGAGCTCGCCAGCATGGAGTTCTCGCCCGAGGATCCCGGCGAGCTGGTCGGCGGCAGCCGCTTCAAGGCGCTCGACCCGCCGCTCGTGCTCGCGCAGGGCTTCCAGGGCGTCATCGTCGCCGAGGGATACGGCGACGGTGAGAGGCTGGCCAACAGCGGCGGCGTGCCGCCGATCCCCTGGACGACCAACGACGGCGGCATCTGCGCGCTCGAGTTCGTCGGCACGAGCCGCTTCGGCGTCACGCCGGGCGAGTTTCCAGGTTCCCCCGACGGCGGTCCGGCGAACCGTTACGCCGCGGGCACCTTCGAGTACGACGTCGACCCGCCGCCGGAGGAGCCCATCGCCTACGCGCTCGACGCCGGCACGGTGGGCAACCAGGCCTTCGGCGGCTCGCTCGGGCACGACTTCGACGTCGTCGATCCCATCGACATCACCGCGCTCGGCGTGTTCGACGACGGGTCGGACGGTCTCAACCTGACCATCACCGCGCGACTCTACGACCGCGCCGCGCAGAGCGAGCTCGCGAGCCTCGTCTTCTCGCCGGACGAACCGGGCGAGCTGATCGGCGGCAGCCGCTTCAAGGCGCTGGCGGAGCCGGTGACGCTCTCCGCTGGCTTCCAGGGCTCGATCGTCGCGGAGGGGTACGGCGAAGGCGAACAGGACCTCAACGCGGGCGCCCCGGACTTCATCACCACCGACGACGGCGGCTGCCTGATCGATTTCGTCGGCAGCGGTCGCTGGGGGAACGCCGGCGAGTTTCCCGGGAACCCGGACGTCGGACCGCCCGATCGCTTCGGCGGACCCACGTTCCGCTTCCGGCGAGCCACGGCCGTCGCGCCGCCGCCGCCCGGGGAGCTGATCGCGACGGACGGCGAGGATGGCCGCGTGCCGCTGTCGTGGAGCCCGCCGGCTGGCGGTCCGGCGATCGCCGGCTACAACGTCTACCGGACCCGCCCCGCTCCACGCACGAAGCTGAACGCCGAGCTCATCGCCGACACGCAGCTCGTCGTCGACGGGCTGATCAACGGCGTCGAGCATTGCTTCGTCGTCCGGGCGGTGAGCGACGTCGCCCTCGAGGGCGCCGATTCCAGCGAGGCCTGCGCGCGACCCGCGACCGCCGCCGCTCCGGCGATGCTCGTCGTGTCGCACCAGGTCCCGGAGGGCACCGAGGGGAACCAGGCCTTCGGCGGCTCCCTCGGCATGGACTTCGAGGTCAACACGGCCATCGTCATCACCCGACTGGGCGTCTTCGACGACGCGAGCGACGGTCTCAACCGCGTGATCACCGCCCGTCTCTGGAGCATGGACGACGGCGCCGAGCTCGCGAGCATCGAGTTCACGCCGGAGGATCCCGGCGAGCTCGCCGGCGGCAGCCGCTTCAAGAGCCTCGAGCACGCCATCGAGTTGCCCGCCGGCTTCCGCGCCACCATCGTCGCCGAGGGCTACGGCGACGATGATCCGGCCACCGAGGACGTCGACGAGCGCGAGCGGAACGGCAACCGGAACATCGGGCCGCTCGACCTCGCCACCGACAGCGCCGACTGCTCGATCTCGTTCACGGGGTCGCGCTTCGGCGACGCCGGCGCGTTCCCCGCCGCGTTCAACGCCGCGGCCGTGACCAACGCGTTCGCCGCGGGCACGTTCGAGTACGGTCCGGTCGGCGCGCCGCCCGGACCGGCTGGAGGCATCGCGTACGTCGTCCCCGAGGGCACCGCCGGCAATCAGGCCTTCGGCGGCTCGCTCGGCATGGACTTCAACGTCCTCGCGGACATCCGCGTCACCCGGCTCGGCGTGTTCGACGATGGCTCGAACGGCCTCGTCCTCCCGCTCACCGCGCGCGTCTTCAATCGCGACTCGCTGCTCGAGCTCGCCACGGTCGCATTCACGCCCGAGGAGCCCGGCGAGCTCATCGGCGGCAGCCGCTTCAAGGACCTCGCCGAGCCCCTCTGCCTGCCGGAGGGCTTCCGCGGCGTCATCGAGGCCGACGGCTACGGAGATGGCGAGCTGCTCGCCAACGGCGGCGCCATCCCGATCACCTGGAGCGTCGACGACGGCGGCTGCCTCGTCGAGTTCGTCGGCTCCGGGCGATTCGGCGACCCGGGCGCGTTCCCGGGGACCGCCGACGGCGGCCCGCAGAACCGCTACGCCGCGGGGACGTTCGTGTTCGAGCCATCGGATGAGCCCTGCATCCTGCCCCCCGAGCCGCCGCTCGGCATCTCCATTGCCGCCGGCGACGGCGAGGTGACGCTCACCTGGCAGGCGGTCGAGGGAACGACCCCGGCGGCGACCTACCGGGTCCTGCGCTCGGTCGACGGCGGTCCGTTCGACGTCGTCGCCGAGGTCGACGTCACCGAATTCAACGACACAGGCCTCGAGAACGGCGTCGATGTCTGTTACCGCGTTCGCTCGGTCTCCGCCGACGGGCGCGAGAGCGACGACGACTCGAGGACCATCTGCGCCACGCCGGGCGCGCGCGTGCCCGGACGGATCGTGGCGTACGAGGTGCCGGGGGGAGTGGTCGGCAACCAGGACGGGCTCGACACTGCCTTCGGGCTCGACTTCGACACCGTCTCCCGGATTCGCATCCATCGTCTCGGTGTCTTCGACGACGGCACCGACGGGCTCGGGACGACCCTGCGCGTCAGCCTCCACAACCGCCAGAACGGCGTCGAGCTCGCCGCCATCGAGTTCACGCCCGAGGATCCGGGCGTGCTCATCGGCGGCAACCGCTTCAAGAGCCTCGCGCTGCCCCTGGCGCTTCCCGCGGGATTCACCGGCAGCGTCGTCGCCGAGGGCTTCTCGATGGATGAGCGCATCAGCATCGGCGGCAACTTCCCGACCAACCCCGGACCGTGCGCCATCGAGTTCATCAACTCGCGCAGCGGACCGGCGGGCGAGTTCCCGCCGGATCCGGGCGCCGCCGTCAGCATTCACGGACCGGCGGCCGGCAGCTTCGAGTTCGAGGCGCTCGACGTCGAGGTGCCGACCGGCGGCGGCGTCGCGTACGTCATCCCGGAGGGCACCATCGGCAATCAGGCGTTCGGCGGCGCGCTCGGAATGGACTTCGACGTCCAGGGCGCCATCGTCGTCACGCGCCTCGGGGTCTTCGACGACGGCTCCGACGGGCTCAACCTGCCGATCAGCGCGCGCCTCTATGATCGCGACAGCCGCGAGGTCATCGTCGCGCTCGAATTCACGCCCGAGGACGGCGGCGAGCTCGTCGGCGGCAGCCGCTTCAAGTCGCTCGACGCCCCGCTCGAGCTGCAGCCGGGCTTCCGCGGCAGCATCGTCGCCTCCGGCTACGGCGCGCAGGAGCAGAACGGCAACCAGGGTGGCGTCGACCTCGGTCTCGGGCTCGAGGACGGCGGGTGTCTCATCTCGTTCGTCAACGGCGGGCGCTTCGGACAGCCGGGCGACCCGGCGGGTTTCCCGGGCGTCGCCGACGGCGGTCCGGCGAATCGATACGCCGCCGGCACGTTCGAGTTTCGACCGCCGGTGCCGCCGTGTCCCGCCGAGGGGGACACGCACTGCATCGAGCTGGCCATCAGCGGGCCAGAGGGCAACGTCGCGGGCGTCTTCATCGCCACGGCCGTGTCGGCGAGCGACGACTCCGGCGACCCGATTCTCTACACCTTCACCTTTGCGCGGGGATTCGATCCCGACGACGAGAAGATCATCGTCGGCCCGCAGCTCGAGAACGTCGCCGAGCTCGAGCTCGAGCCGGGGCTCTGGTCGGTGAGCGTGACCGTCGACGACGACCTCGAATGCGACGACGTCGCCGACGACGCGACGTGCGGTCCGATCGAGATCAACGTCGGCGTGCCGGCGCTCCAGGTGCCCGGTGACTGCAACCAGGACGGCCGGCTCGACATCTCCGACGCCTCGTGCGTCTTCGGTGTCCTCTTCCTCGGCACGCCGGAGGCGTTCCCGTGCGGCGACGGATTGCCGGGCGACGCCGGCAACCTGGGGCTTCTCGACTGGCAGCCCGACGGCAACGTCGACCTCTCCGACGGCGTCGCCATCCTGAATTTCCTCTTCTCGGGAGGGCCGCCGCACACGCGTGCGGTGGGGGGAAACGAGATCACCGGCTGCATCATCGTCCCGGGCTGTCCCGACAGCCCGAGCTGTGAGTGAGCGGTTCGGCGGCCGGTCAGCGACTGCCGCATCAACGCAAGGGAGTGAGTCATGCGCGTTCGCACTGTGATCTGCTTGCTCGTCGGTGTTCTCCCGGTGACTGCCTCGCGCGCCCAGGAGCCCGTGACCGCCTACGTCATCCCGGCGGGCACCGCCGGCAACCAGGACTTCGGCGGCTCACTCGGCATGGACTTCGATGTCGTCTTCGACATCCTGGTGACGCGCCTCGGCGTCTTCGACGACAACTCCGACGGGCTCAACCTGCCGATCACCGCGCGTCTCTACGACCGCTTTGCCCTCGAGGAGCTCGCCAGCATCGAGTTCACGGCGGATGACCCCGGCGAGCTCATCGGCGGCAGCCGTTTCAAGGACCTCGATGAGCCGATCGATCTCCCCGCCGGCTTCGAGGGGACGATCGTCGCGGAGGGCTACGGCGCGGCCGAGCGCAACGGCAACCAGGGCGGCGTCGACCTCGGCCTCACCACCGACAGCGGGGGCTGCATGGTGTCGTTCGTCGGCAACGGGCGCTTCGGCGCCACCGCCGGACTCTTCCCGGACACCGTCGACGGCGGTCCGGTGAATCGCTACGCGGCCGGCACCTTCGTGTTCGAGCCGCTGGAGGATCCGCCGCCGCCCGTCGCCGGCACCGCGTACATCGTTCCCGATCTCGCCATCGGCAACGATGCCTTCGGCGGACCGCTCGGCATGGACTTCGACGTCAACGTCGATCTCCTGGTGACGAGCCTCGGCGTCTTCGACAGCGGCTCGGACGGACTCGCCACGACGATCACGGCGCGGCTCTGGGATCGCGACTCGCGGATCGAGCTCGCCAGCCTCGAGTTCACGCCCGATGAGCCGGGCGAGCTCGTCGGCGGCAGCCGCTTCAAGGAGCTGCCGGAGAGCCTCGGCCTGCCGGCGGGCACGCGCTGCACCATCGTCGCGGAGGGCTACGACGACAACGAGATGAACGGCAACCAGACGATCTTCCCGATCGACGGGCTCGAGACCGATACCGGCGGCTGCGCCATCGAGTTCGTCGGCCGCGGACGCACCGGCGTCGTTCCGGGCGAGTATCCGGCCACGGTCCTCATCGCCGCGCCGAACTCGCCCAATCCGTTCGCCGCCGGGACCTTCGAGTTCGAGCCGAGCGACATGCCCTTCGAACGACCGGGCGTGCCGGGGGATCTGCAGGCGGTCGCCGAGGAGGGGCGGGTGCGGCTGTCGTGGACGCCCCCCGCCGGCGGCCCCGCGGTGGCCGGGTACAACGTCTACCAGACGCGTCCCGGCGCGCTGGCGCGAGTCAACCCCGTGCTGGTGACGGCGACGTCGTTCACCGTCGCCGGGCTCCTCGGCGGCGTCGAGCACTGCTTCGTCGTCCGCGCCGCGCTCGCCTCGGGGATCGAGGGCGCCAGCTCCGGAGAGGCGTGCGCGACGCCTCCCCCGGTGGGAGGCCTCCCGGAGGAGACCACCGTCGCCTACATCGTCCCGGAGGGAACCATCGGCAACCAGTCATTCGGCGGCTCGCTCGGCCTCGACTTCGACGTCAACTTCCCGATCACCGTCACACGGCTCGGCGTCTTCGACAGCGGCTCGGACGGGCTCGCGCTGCCGATCACCGCGCGACTCTACGATCGCGACCTGCAGACGGAGCTCGTCTCGATCGCGTTCACGCCCGAGGAGCCCGGTGAGCTGATCGACGGCAGCCGCTTCAGCGACCTCGAGGTGCCGATCGGGCTGCCGACGGGATTCCGCGGCTCCATCGTCGGCGAGGGCTACGGCGTCGAGGAGATGAACGGCAACGCGACGGTGGGACCGCTCGGCGGACTGTCGACCGACAATCTCGGCTGCGCGATCTCCTTCGTCGGATCGCGCTTCGGCGGCGCCGGGACGTTCCCGCTGACGTTCCAGAACGCGCCGGTGATCAATCCGTTCGCGGCGGGCACGTTCGTCTACGGTCTCACCGGCGAGGCGCCTCCCGAGGAGCCTCCGGGCGGCACCGCCTACGTCATCGCCGAGGGCGTGGTCGGCAATCAGGCGTTCGGCGGCGCGCTCGGCATGGACTTCAATGTCGAGGGCGACCTCCTGGTGACGAGCCTCGGCGTCTTCGACGACGGATCCGACGGGCTCAACCTGCCGATCAACGCCCGTCTCTACGATCGCGACAACCAGTCCGTCCTCGCCAGCCTCGACTTCACCCCGGAGGATCCCGGCGAGCTCGTCGGCGGCAGTCGCTTCAAGGAGCTCGACGAGCCGGTGGGGCTGCCGGCGGGATTCCGCGGCACGATGACGGCGTCCGGATACGGCGGCGGCGAGCTCAACGGCAACCAGGGCGGCGGCCTGATTCCGGGGATGAGCACCGACGACGGCGGCTGCCTGGTCACCTTCGTCGGCGGCGGTCGCTTCGGCGATGCGGGAACTCCGGGGATCTTCCCGAACGTCGTCGACGGCGGCCCGGTGAACCGGTATGCGGCGGGCACGTTCACCTTCGAGCCCTCCGATGAGCCGATCGTGCTCCCGCCGGGCCCGCCGCAGGCGGTGCAGATCATCGCCCGCGACGGCGAGATCCTGCTGACGTGGGTCGCGCCCGCCGGGGCGACACCCGCTGTGCGCTATCGCGTCTTCCGCGCAGCGCCCGGCGATGCGTTCGCCGAGGTCGCGGACGTCGAGCAGACCGAGTATCGCGACACCGACGTCGTCAACGGCGAGGAGCTCTGCTACCGCGTGCGCTCGGTCGCCGAGGACGGGCAGGAGAGCACCGACTCGCCGGCGAGCTGCGCCACGCCGGGCGCGCTCGTCGAGGGACGGTTCATCGCGTATCAGGTGCCCGGCGCGACTCCCGGCACGGGGCCCTCCGCCGATGCGTTCGGGCTCGATTTCGACGTCAACCTCGACATCCGCGTCACCCGTTTCGGCGTCTTCGACGCGGGCAGCGACGGTCTCTCCGACGACCTCGTCGTGCGGCTCTACGACCGCGAGACGCAGGAGGAGATCGCCATCGTCGAGTTCTCCGGCGCCGATCCCGGCGTGCTCATCGGCGGCAGCCGGTTCAAGGACGTCGACGGCGGCCTCGAGCTCCCGGCCGGTTTCCTCGGGAGCATCGTCGCGGAGGGTTTCACCGACGCCGATCCGGTGCGCATCGGCGCCAACTTCCCGACCGACCCCGGCCCCTGCTCGCTGACTTTCGTCGGCTCGCGGCGAGACCTCGCCGGCTTCTTCCCGCTCGTCGCCGCTCCCGCCGTCTACCCATTCGCGTGCGCGACGTTCGAGTTCGAGCCGCTCGAGCAGCTCGAGCCGGGCGATGGCGGCATCGCGTACATCAATCCGGAGGGCACCTTCGGGAACCAGGATTTCCCCGGCGCCCTCGGCATGGACTTCAACGTGCAGGCGGCCATCCGGGTGACGCGCCTCGGCGTCTTCGACGACGGCTCCGACGGCCTCTTCCTGCCGCTCAACGCGCGCCTCTACGATCGCGACACGCGCGAGGTCCTGGCGCGGCTCGACTTCACTCCCGAGGATCCCGGCGACCTCGTCGACGGCAGCCGGTTCAAGGATCTCGATGCGCCGATCTCGCTGCCGCCCGGCTTCCACGGGACCATCGTCGGCCAGGGCTACGGCGCGACCGAGCGCAACGGCAATCAGGGCGCCTTCGACCTCGGGCTGGTGACCGACGACTCGGGCTGTCTGATCACCTTCGTCGGCGGCGGGCGCTTCGGAGCCCCCGGGGGCGGTGACATCTTCCCGGACACGCCGGACGGCGGGCCGGTGAACCGCTACGCGGCCGGGACCTTCGTGTACGAGCGCACGACGATCGAGGAGGGGATCCTGTTGCTGCGCGGCGACGCGAACAACGACACCCTGGTGAACATCTCCGATCCGTCCTACACGCTCAACAACCTCTTCGTCGGCGGCCCGGACCACGATTGCCAGGCGCAGGCGGACTCGAACGGCGACGGACGGGTGAACATCTCGGATCCCTCGTGGACGCTGAACTTCCTCTTCCTCGGCGGCCCGTCGCCCCCGGAGCCGTTCCCGGCGTGCGGCCGCAGCCAGGATCCGCGTGATCTCACGCTCGGGTGTGGAGAGACCATGTGCCAGTGAGGGGACGCCGGCCGCGTCGATTCACCTGGCGAGCAACTGCCGCGCGCGCTCGAGGTGGATCTCGCCCTCGTCCCGCTCGCCGAGCTGGATGAGAAGCCGGCCAAGGTCCCGGTACCCCGCGGCGTAGTCCGGGCGGTACCGCACCGCGTCGCGCAGGGCGCGCAGCGCGCCCGCCGTGTCGCCGCGGCGGGCGAGGCACAGACCGAGACGGTGGTGCGCCGGGGCGTAGTCGGTCCTCAGGTCGATGGTCCGTCGAAACGCCTCCTCCGCGTCCGCGTCCTTTCGGCCGCGCTCGAGGACGCGCCCGAGCTCGAACCACGCCTCGAACGCCGCCGGCGCGGCGCTCACGGCCTCGCGAAGGGTCGACTCCGCCTCGTCGAGGTTCCCGGACTGCAAGAGCAGCCGTCCGAGGAGCAGGCGCGCGAGAAGCGCGTCGGGGCTGCGCGCCAGGGTTCGACGGAGGAGCGCGAACGCGTCGTCGCGCCGGCCGGTGTGGAAGAGGTGATTGGCGCGCTCGATGTCGGCGAGCGCGCCGACACGGCGGTCGAGGACCTGCTGGAAGAAGGGGTCGGGCCACGCCGGGCTCTCCGGGAGCCGCGACGCCAGATCGCGCTCGCGCGCCGCGCCGTCCGCGTCACCGAGGCGGAAGAGCACCTCGGCGAGGAGGGCGTGCGTCCCGCGGACGCGCGGCGCGCCGGAGGCCGAGGCCTCGAGACGCACGCGGGCCTCCTCGAGGTCTCCCAGCGAGTGCGCCACGCGGCCGAGACCGAGGAGCGCGCGCGGGTTCTGCGGCTCGCGCTCGAGGACGGCGCGGAACTCGCGCGCCGCGTCGCCGAGACGTCCCTGCTCGAAGAGCGTCTCCGCCAGGAGCACCCGCGGCGAGGTCTCCGCGCCGGCGAGCCGCGTGGCGCGCTCGAGGCCCTCGAGCGCGGCGGTGGCGTCCGGCTCGCCCTCGAGAAGCGCGCGCCCATCGAGGTACGGCCATCGCGGGTCGTCGGGCGCGAGCCGGGAGGCCTGGCGCAAGCACGTCGACGCGGCGGCGAACTGCTCGTGCGCCAGGAGCAGCATGCCGAGCTCGCCCCACGCGGAAGCCGAGTCCGGATTCGCGAGCACGCGCTCGCGCGATGCATCGACGACGCCCCGCACCGCCGGGTCGGCCCCGCTCAGATCGACACGCGGCGGCTCCGTGACCCGCGTGCGCAGACCCCACCACCACACCGCCCCCGCGCACGCCGTCAGGGCGACGACCAGCAGCGCCGCTCGACGCTTCGATCGAGCGCTCATCGGCTCCCCCCGTTGCCACGCTCGAGCACAACGACCCGGTCCGCGTCGGTGCCGGGAAAGACCGCCTCCGATCCGTCCGGCCAGATGACCTCGATGCGGTCGACCCGGGCGACGTCGCCGAGCCCGAAGTGCGCGCGCGGGTCGTTGCTCGAGAGGTAGCTGGCCGCCGGCTGGATCAGTCGCGCCCAGCGTCGTGACCCGGCGATCACGGTGATCTCGGCGCCGTGGGCGTCACGTCCGCCGAGCGCGGGCTCGACGGCGCGCACCATCAGCCAGTGCCCGCGCGACGGCGCGACGTTGCGGTAGAGTCGCGCGCGCCCCTCGACGACCGTCACCAGGAGGTCGAGCGCGCCGTCTCCGTCGACATCGCCCACGGCGAGCGCACGGCCGACGGCAGGGGTGCCACAGAGCGCGTCGTTGGCTCTCGACACGTCCCGGAAGACGCCGTTGCCGTCGTTGGCGAAGAGCTGGTTGCGCTCGGCGTACGCGTTCCAGAACGGCGTGCCGGGCGGGCTCGGACCGGCGAGGAACTTGACGCGGCCGTTGACCTGCGCGAGATCGAGCGCGCCGTCGTGATCGAAGTCCCCCATCACCGTCCCGAAGCCCGTGCTCCGCCACGATGGCCGCGCGAGACCGGAGACCGCGGTGCGGTCCGTGAACTGGCCGCGGGGCCCCTGCTTCCACAGCACGTGAAGCTCGTCGGTGAGGTGCGTCACGTAGAGATCGAAGAGCGCGTCGCCGTCGACGTCGCCGATGGCGATCCCCATGTCGGCCTGCGCCTGTCCCATGGCGTTGAGGGCGACGCCGCGGTAGAGCGCCTCCTCCGCGAAGGTCCCGTCGCGCCGGTTGATCCACAGGAAGTTGGGCTTGCCGTCGTTGGCGATGAAGATGTCGGGCCAGCGATCGCCGTCGAAGTCCGCGCAGATGACGCCGAGCCCCGGACCGGAGAGCTCGCCGAGCCCGGACGCCACGGTGACGTCGCGAAAGCGCACGGAGGACGCCTCGCCCGGGGTCGCGCCGAGGTTGCGGAAGAGCCGGGCGGCGCTGCCGGGAAACGGCGCCGGCCCGCAGTAATCGCGCTGCCCCGCCTGATCGCTGCACGGGCGCGTCGGGCTGTAGACGACGTAGTTGGCGATGATGATGTCGAGCCAGCCGTCGCGGTCGAAATCGAAGAACGCGGCCGACGTCCCCCAGAACGGGTTGTCGATCCCCGCCGCGCGCGTGACGTCGTCGAAGGTCTCGCCGGAGCGGTTGAGGAAGAGCCTCGCGCCGCCGTACTCCGTCACGAGGACGTCAGGTCGACCGTCGTTGGTGACGTCGCCGACCGCCACGCCCATGCCGCGACCGGCGACGCCGAGCCCGCTCGCATCGGTGACGTCGGCGAACCGACCGTCCCCGCCCTGGCGATAGAGACGGTTCCGGGCGGCGGGACGGTCGCGCGCGGCGCCCGAATCCTCCGGCGCGTCCTCGTTCTGGATCAGGTAGATGTCGAGGCGACCGTCGCCGTCGAAGTCGAGGAGCGCCGCGCCCGAGCCCATGATCTCGGGCATGAAGTAGTCGCCGACGGTGCCGGCCTCGTGGACGAAATCGAGCCCCACCTCGTCGGTGACGTCGGCGAACCACGGTGGAGCGCTCGCCGGGCCGGACGTCGGACCGCCGTCGCGGGCGGACGGTGTGCAACCCGGAGGAGCGGCCAGCGCGAGGGCCGCCGTCAGCGCGATGTGAACGTGAGCCGACGTGAAGTCCATCCGTACCTCGTGTCGCGACACGCGCCGTGTTGAGCCGTGGGCGGCTTCGTCACACGAGACGAGAGTGCAGCGAGGTCTTGCACGCCGTCAATCGGAAAGTTCGCGATCAACCGATGACCGACCGCGACGCACGACCACCACGAGGTCGTGCGACCGTTTCGGGTCGAAGTCGCCGCGTTGCATGTCACCGTGGACCGCGATCGTTTCGAGACCCGCTGCGTCGAGGATCGCCGTGAGCTCGTCGCGTTGCCACCCCCGCAGCTCGACGACGCGGCTGCTGACGACCTCGAGCGGCGGATCCGCCCCCGGGCGGTACCTGAGCGTCGCCGGGCAGAAGCGGACGCGCCCGCCGCCGAGCGACTCCATCAGCCTGAGGAAGACGACCTCTTCCCCCTCGGCCGTCCCTGCCCGGAAATTCAGCGGCAGGTGACGGATGTTCTCGGCGAAGATGCGCGTGTAGTTGAGGATCTGGAGGATGAACAGTCCGTCTTCCAGCAGCACGGTGGACACGGCGCGAGCCGCGCGCTCGAGCTCGCCTCGCTCGAGGAAGTGGACCAGCGTGTTTCCGAGACAGATCGCCACGCCGAAACGTTGGTCCAGAAGCTCGTCCACTTCACGGATGTCGCCCTGGAGGAAGCGGAGCCCCTCGAGCGGCGCGGGTTCGCGCGCGCGGGCGATCATCGACTCGGAGCTGTCGAGACCCACGACCCGAAACCCCTCGCTGGCCAGGAAACGGCTGTGCTCGCCCGTGCCGCAACCGAGGTCGATGACCGAGCGCTGCGGCCCGCGGCTCAACGTCTGGAGAAGGAACGGCGCCTCCCGGCGCAGTCGCTCCGGCCACGCGATCAGCCGCCGGTAGTCGACGCGGGCGTAGGGGTCCTCGGCGGGTTCTCTCACGACCGCTGTCGTCCTCGAAACTGCGTCCTCGTTGCGGCTTCTTGGACCGCTTCCCGCTCAGTCCATCATTCGATCATCTGTTCAGGTGCCGGGAAGCGGATACCGGAGTCATCGATCGCGCCGAAGCATCAGCGATGGTCGCGACGCAAACGATCGTGGCGACGCGTTCGTCACCGCGAGGTCAGCACGGCGGTCGAATCACGGCTCCTCGGGCGCGCGTGACGGAGGCAGGTCCGGCTGCTTCTTCCAGGTCTCGCTCTCCGTGTCGTACACCGCCCCGAGCCGCACGGCGCACCGGTAGCAGACGACCGTGGTGGCGCTCGAGCACGTCATCGGGTCCTGCGGGTCGACTGACTCGCCGCAGATCGTGCACTCTTCCGTCTGTTCCAACTCCCGGTCATCCATCGGCTCTCTCCGTTCCCTTCGTTCCCGTCCCCGGAACCGGCCCCGGACCCGAGCTCGTTCCCGCGTGTCCTCTTCCCACTCACGACAGGATCGCCTCGATCACCTCCCCGTGCACATCCGTCAACCGCCGGTCGATGCCGTTGTGCCGGAACGTCAACCGCTCGTGATCGATCCCGAGGATGTGCAGGATCGTCGCGTGGAGGTCGTAGCAGTAGGTCACATCCGTCGCGGCGCGGAAGCCGAACTCGTCGCTCTCCCCGTGGCTCACACCGCCACGGATCCCGGCTCCCGCGAGCCAGGTGACGAACGTGCCGCCGTTGTGGTCGCGTCCAGCCGCGCCCTGCGTGAACGGCATGCGGCCGAATTCCGTCGTCCAGATGACCAGCGTGTCCTCGAGCAGGCCGCGCTGCTTGAGGTCCTCGAGGAGGCCGGCGATGGGACCGTCGACCTGCCGCGCGATCGACGGGAGCTCCTCCGGGATATCGCGGTGGTTATCCCAGTTGCCGCTCGCGCCGCCCGCGCCGCTCCAGACCTGCACGAAGCGCACGCCGCGCTCGAGCAGCCGGCGCGCGGTCAGGCAGTTGTGGCCAAAGCCGGCGGTCTCCTCGCGGTCGAGGCCGTAGAGCCGGCGCGTCGCGTCGTTCTCGCTCGCGATGTCGAGCGCGTCCGGCGCGCTCAGCTGCATCCGCGCCGCGAGCTCGTACGACTCGATGCGTGACTCGAGCCGCGAGTCGCCGGGGTGGCGCTGGAGATGCGCCCGATTCAGCCGCTCGAGGAGGTCGAGCCCGTCGGTCTCGCTGCGCCTCGAGATGTGGCTCGCGAACGCGGGTGGCCGCAAGTTCGGGATCGGCACCGGCGCGCCGGGCCGGATCACCGTCCCCTGGTGCGACTGCGGCAGGAACGCGGCCGAGAAGTTGCCGGCGTTGTTGTACGGGAGACCTCGCGGGTCCGGCAGCACCACGAACGCCGGCAGGTCGTCGGAGAGCCTGCCGAGCGCGTACGACACCCACGCCCCCATGCACGGGAAGCCCGGCGACACGAATCCCGTGTTCTGCATGAAGCTCGCCGGACCGTGCACGTTGGTCTTCGACGTCATCGCCATCAGGAAGGCGAGCTCGTCGACCCAGCGCGCCACGCGCGGAAAGACGCTGCTCACCCACCGGCCGCACTCGCCGTGTCGCTTCCACTCGAAGGGCGACTTCATCACGGCGCCCGGAACGCTCGTCACCGCCGTCTTGATGCCGAAGTCGATCTTCTCGCCGTGCCGTCGCTGGAGCTCGGGCTTGTAGTCGAAGGTGTCGACCTGGCTGACGCCGCCGTTCATGAAGAGCTGCAGCACGCGCCGCGCACGCGCTCGGTGATGGAGACCGCCCGTCGCGCCGGCCGCCTCCTCGAACCCCGCGAGCATCGCCGCGAGCGCGACGCCGCCGAAACCGCCGCCGGCGCGACAGAGGAATCGCCGCCGGCTGTGCGCTGAATCCGGAGCCGACTGGTGCAGGTTCGTGTTCATCGAGTCAGTCCACGAAGATGAACTCGTTGGTGTTGAGCAGGAACCGGCACGCGTTCGCGAGGCCGTGCTCCCGCGTGTACGTCGTGACCATCGCCGCCTCGTCGTCTCGCGGCCGCCGACCGAGGACGAGCCGGAAGAGCTGCTCGACTTGCGCCTCCGGCTCGGCGACCGTCCGCGAGATGCGCGCGGCGATGTGCTCGCTCTGCCGGACGATCACCTTGTCGTTCAGGAGCGACAGCGCCTGCAACGCGGTCACCGACTCGTTCCGTCTCGGCGTCCACTGCGACGCATCGGGGCAGTCGAGGGACTCCATGAACGGATCCGGCAGCGTGCGGAAGATAAACCGGTAGACGCTGCGGCGGTGATGCGCGGGGTCGTCGACGTCGAAGTTGACGTAGTCGACGTTGGGCGTCACGTGGATCCCCTTCGTCTGGATGAACTGCTTGACGGACGGGCCGCCCATGGTGGTGTCGAGCGTCCCGGCGATGCGCAGCACCGCGTCGCGGACGGTCTCCGCGTCGAGCCGCCGGCGATTCATGCGCCAGAGGAAGCGGTTGTCGGCGTCGAGGGCCGCGTGGCGCGCGTCGTGGCGCGAGGACTGCCTGTAGGCCGCGCTGGTGACGATGAGCCGGTGCAGCGCCTTCAGCGAGCCGCCGTTGCCGAGGAGCTCGAGCGCGAGGCGGTCGAGGAGCTCGGGGTGTGTCGGCTCGCCGCCCATGCGGCCGAAGTCGTTCGGCGTGTCGACGATGCCGCGCCCGAAGTGATGGTGCCACAGGCGGTTGGCGATCGAGCGCCAGGTGAGCACGTTGTCCGGGTGCGAGAGCCAGCGACCGAGCGCGGCGCGTCGTGCGCCCTCGTTCTCCGAGTCGGACTCGCCGAGATCGAAAGCGCCCGGCAGGCCCGGGACCAGCCCGGGCGCCTGCGGGCGGGCCAGCGGGCCGGGCTCGGAGATGTCGCCACGCGCGAGGAGATGCACCGGACGCGGCGTCGCGACGGGCACGAACGTGCCGTCCGCCTCGAACCGGTTCGTGCCGCAGTAGACGAGCTGCGGCGGCGGCAACGAATCGAGATCGCGACGCAGACGCTGCTCGAGACAGAACGCGATCAGCTCGATCCGCTGTCGCTCGTCCCGCTCGCCGCGCGGGGTCGCCAGGATGGTCGTGATGCCGTCCGGCAGACCGGCGACGTCGAACGGCGGCTCCGTGGACGTGACCGCGAGACGCGGCCTGCCGATCAGGTGCCCTCCGCCATGGAGCTGCCGGAGCTCGAGCCGCAGGGTGACGCCCGCCGCGTCGCCGATCGGCTCGACGAGCGTGAACACGGCGCGGTGCGGCTTGCCGACCTCGGGATAGATCCCCCACGCGGTCGCCGGATCGCCGTCGATGGCGTGCGCGATGGTCCAGCCTCCCTGGTCGAAGTCCGCGCGCGGGTCGCGCAGCGCGATCGGCTCCGGCGCAGCGTCCGGTCGCGCGAGCGCGACGAGCAGCTCGCTGAGATGCAGGTTGCCGTTGTCCTGCCGGCCGGGTCCGCGGTGCGGCAGGCTGTCGTCGGTGAGCACCTCGAGCCGGATGCCCGTGATCCGCGGCAGGTCCGTTCGCGCCACGACGGTGTAGGTGTCCTTCTCGGGCCGCTCGCCGCCGGAGAGCAGCGAGCCGTCCTCGAGGGCGGTGAGCGTCGCGCCGTTCTCCGAGCTCGACTCGACGATCTCGAGCACCCGCCACGGCGTGGCGCGCCCGCCCAGCCCCTCCTCCCACGTCACCGCCTCCGCCTGGAGCTCCGGATCGAGGAGCGCCGGATCGCCCGCCTCGCGCTGGGCGCGCACCTCCTCGAGCCGCGCCTCGAGCGAGCGGCGGCGCGCCGCGATCCGCGGATCCGGATCGTATGTGCGGTTCGCCTTGTCGACGCCGGCGAAGACGGCCTGCAGCGAGTAGTACTCCCCCTGCGAGACCGGATCGAACTTGTGGTCATGACACCGCGCGCAATGCGCCGTCGTGCTGACGAAGGTCGACATCGCCGTCGTCACCATGTCGTCCCGGTCGAGGTAGTGGCCGATCTCGCGATCGATCGAGTCCGGCCGGATGTCCCGCAGCGAGCTCTCGTCCCACGGGCCGGCGGCGATGAAACCGGTCGCGACGATCGCCCTCGGCTCGCCGGGGTAGAGCGCATCGCCGGCGATCTGCTCCTCGACGAATCGCCCGTACGGCGTGTCCGCGTTGAAGGACTCGATCAGGTAGTCGCGGTACGGCCACGCGTGCTCGCGGGGGCGATCCTGGTCATGACCGTGCGACTCGGCGAAATGGACAACATCCATCCAGTGGCGCGCCCAGCGCTCGCCGAAGTGCGGGCTCGCGAGCAGGCGGTCGACGACGCGCTCGAACGCGTCCGGCGCCTCGTCGGCGAGGAACTCGTCGAGCTCCCCGGGCGTCGGCGGCATGCCGATGAGGTCGATCGACAGGCGGCGCAGCAGCAGGCGACGCTCGGCGGGCGGCGAGGGATGCAGCTCGCGCTCGGCCAGGCGCGCGAGGAGGAACCGGTCGATCGGCGTGCGCGCCCAGCGCTCGAATCCCGACGGCGACGCCTCCGGCAGGGCGACTCGCCGCAGCGGACGATACGCCCAGTGCGATGCGCTCCTCGCTTTCCCGTCACCCTCCCGCTCGGTGCGCCCGGGCGAGTCGGCGAGGGCGACAGCGCAGACGAGCGCCACCGCGACCGCGGCGAGCGCCGTCGCCATGGAGAGAGCGTGTTGCGAGCGAGGCTCGATGACCATGCGAAGCACCGTCGGTTTCCGGATCAGGACGACGACATGGTAGCGCCGATCGCCGTCGGATGCGCGCACCTTCCGCCATCGATCCGTTTCCCACCCCAGGTTCCGTTCCCGGTCCCGAACCCGGTCCCGGTCCCGAACCGCCCGCGCGACCTGCTTTCGGTTCTCGGCGAACCTCGCTCGCGCTGCGATCTGCCGAGAGGACAGCGCGGCTCGAAACAACCGTGGTTTCGAGGGCGACACGCCGGGAATGGCCCCGCGGTCCTGCAACTGGAGGGTCTCAGCGCGATCCGATCCGGTGCCGGCGCGGCTCCCAGCTCTGGTCGATCCGCTCGCGGGCGACGACCCACTCGGTGACCCCGGCCTCGCCCGCCCGGCCGACCTGGGCTTCGATCTCGTCGTCGGTCACGTCCCAGCCCTGCAGGACGGCGATCAGACGATCGGGGGACACCGCGCTCGCGCCGTGGCGTGCGGGCACGGAACGCAGCGTGCCGAGCGCGTGCGCGACCCATCCGGCCGGCTTCTCGAAGGCGGGCTCGTCGCGGCCGAGCTCGCGGAACGGCAGCAGCACGCCGAGACGCCGGGCCTCCTCGAGCACCGGCGTGAGCTGTCGCGTCGATTCCTTCCAGCAGCGACCGCGGAAGCAGCCGACGCCCGCGCAGTGACCGTCGGACGCGACGTCGCGCTCCTCGCACTCCGTGACCCAGACCGGAATCACCTCGGTCCCGGGAGCGAGTTGCTCCACCGCCGCAACGAAGCGCGCCGACGCGTCGGCGCCCATCGGCGTGGCCGTGCGGATCGGGCCGTAGTCGGTCGTCCACCGGCAGAGCGTGTTGCCGCAGCCGCACGCCGACGGCGCTCCCTGGAGATCGTTCAGGAGAATGCCCCATGCCGGCGGCCGTCCGGCGAGCAGCCGCTCGACGCGAGCCAGGTGCGCGTCGTGCGCCTCGCGGTAGAGCACGGGCACCCACGGCCACGCCTTGATCACCTCGCCGTCACCGGGCCTCGGCGGATCGTCGAAGAGCCGCCGCCACTCCCGGTGGCCCTGGAGGCTCGCCATCCACTCCGGGTGGGCGCGCGCGAGCTCCTTCGAGCGGCCGATCTCGAGCCAGTAATGCAGGGCGAGCCCGGACCGCAGCACCCGTCGCGCCGCGGCGTCCTCGCGCCGTCTCGCCTCCGCGTCGCGGGCCTCGAGCGGGAGCACCACCGCATTGTGGCCGGCGCTCGCCAGTCGCTCGAGCTCCTCGTCGGTGACGTGGTCGGCGCCGAGCAGCACGGCGCGCAGCGGTCCCGGCGGCGGCGTGCGGGCGGCGATCGCGGTCCCGGGATGCTCGGCCGCCCAGGCGTACCAGCGGCACTGGATGCCGTTCACCCAGCGGAGCTCCTTGCCCCGAAGAGGCCCGTCGACGCCGCGACCGGCGAGCGTCCAGCGCGTGCCGGTCTCGCGATCCTTGAACGGCGCGCTCTCCGGCGAGATCGCATCGGCGTCGAACGTCAGCGCGCGCCCGTCGAGGACGCTCTCGAAGGCGATCGCCGAGTGCGTCGGAGCGTACCAGAAGACGGCGACCGGCGTGCCGCCGACGGTGGCCGAGACGCAGTCGCGCTCCGGGAGGCCGTCGAGCGGGAACGCCATGGTGGCATCGCCGACCTCGACGCCGATCACCCCGGCCAGCGCCGGGAGCCGCCGGTCGACCTCGCCCATCGACTGCCGCGCCTCGGCGCTCATCTCGCGCGGCAGCGGCGTGACACGGTACGTCTCACCGTCGAAGAGGTCGTACGCGGTCGACTCGGGATGGAGCATCAGCCAGTGCTCCCACGTGGTCATGACGTTCGGGACGCGCTCGAGGCGTTTCCCCTTCTGCGGCCCGTCGAACGCCACGCCGGAGAGCGCCGACCAGAGAGTCCCGTCGGGGCCTCGCGCCACCATCACGCCGTCGCGCCATCCGTGGAACGAGTACCCGTAGTCCTTGCGATAGGCGGCGACGTAGCCGCCGTCCGGATCGTAGAAGAAGAGCCCGTAGGTATCGTTGATGACGCGCGGCGCGGACAGGAAGTGCCGCAGCGGGATGGCGCCGCCGTTGTGCGCGCCGCGAATCCACGCGACGACACGATCATGCCCCTGGATCATCCGCTTGCGGTGCTGCGTCGAGCAGTAGGAGCACGGCGGCTCGGTGAGCGGCTCGTACAGACCGGGCTTCGCGACCAGCTGGCGTGCGTTCTCATCGGCGAGGGCGACACCGACGGAGAAAAGGAGCGCAGCGATGACGAGCTGGGCTCGAGGGAGAGGACCGGAACGCAGATTACGCAGATTGACGCAGATTGGGGAGCGCGTTCGTCGAAGGCAAACATCGGAATCGGAATCGGAATCGGACATCGGCATCGGACCTCGGAATCGGAGTCGGAGTCGGAATCGGGGTCGGAGTCGGTCTCGGTCTCGGACTCCGATTGCTCGGCCCCGACGTCGGAGGGGAGCTCGACTGCGGTCGCGTTCGGGCACGGGGCCGGGCACGGGACCGGGACCGGGGACGGGGTCGGGGGTTGGCAGTCGGTTCCAGGACGAGGACGAAGGAGAGCGTTTGTTGGTTGTGTTCATACTCGGTTTTTCCCAGGTGATCCGACCATTCTCCCCGCCCCGGGCCCCGAAAACCACGTCCATCACCCCCCACCACACCGCGTCGCGCACTCGCCGGCGGGCTCGCACTCCGGGAAGCGGCCGGGCGGGGGTGCGCCGAGGAAGAGGAACCCCAGGACGCGGATCGGGTCCGAAACGTTCTGCTCGCCGTCTTCGTTGGCGTCGCACGCGAGCGGGCAGTCCGGCTCGGCGCCGCCGAGAAAGAGAGCGCCGAGCGCGGCGATGGCATCGGTGATGGAGACCGCGCCGTCGCCGTCGCAGTCGCCGCGGAGGACGAGCGGAGACCGCGGCGGGCGGCTCGCCGGGTCGGCGGGGTCGAGACCGAGGTCGATCTCGTCGCCGTCGAGCGCGCCGTCGCCGTCGCGGTCGATGGCCATGCGCCGGCCGGTCCCGGGCGGCGCCAGGGTCGCGGTGAGCACCGCGTCGCCGGACGCCACGGACTCGAGGAGGGCGGCGACGTCGAGCTTCTCCACATCGCGCGCGGTGAGCGCGACGTCCCCCGAGACCAGGAACCCGGTCTGCTCGCCGCCCTCGCCCTCGCCGCGCACGATGCCGTGGAGGACGAGGTCGCCGTCACCGGCCGCGGCACGCGCCCTGAGCAGCGCGAAGCGGTCGAGGTCGAGGTCCTCGACGGCCGGGTCCTCGACGGCCGATGGCCCGGCGCGGAGCGTCACCTGCTGGCCGACGGCGGGCGCCAGTCCGGTCGGGACCGTCAGCAGGAACGCCTCGAGCTCGCGCATCGTGCGCGTTCCCGGACGTCCGGGATGGTCGGGGAACCCGAAGAGCTGCCGCGGCTGCCGAAAGAAATCGAACAGCGTCGGCACCGCCCCGTCGTGACTGAATCCGAAGCCGCGCACCTGCTCGCCGAGGTGCGGCGTCGGCGTGGCCTCGAGCGCGAGCGGCACGATCGCCTCGATCCCGGGCACGGCGTACCCGAACATGCCGACCTTCTGGTAGAGGTTGCGCAGGTGCGGCACCTTGAAGTCCTGCAGGAGCAGCGCCACCGCCCGACCCGACGTCCCGATCGGCCCGGCGTGACACTCCGCGCAGGGCATGCCGTCCCCGCCGAGGTCGTCGGCGCGACCGCTCGAGTCGAAGATCTCCTTGCCCGCCGCCTGCTCCGCCGTCAGCGAGCCGTCGATGGCGGCGATCGGGTTCGGCGGGTAACGAATCGCGAGCACGAAGTCGCGCAGCTTCTCCATCGCCTCGAGCGGGAAGTCGCGCTGTTTCCCGAGCAGGTCCCGGAACGCCGGGCGGAACGACATGAACGCGGCCTCCTCGTCGAACGGCTCGCCGCCGTTGCGGTCGCCGCGCCAGTGCATCGCTCCCGCGCCCCGCATGCCGCGCAGGCTCTGCGTCGTCATCGGCCCCTTCATCGGGTGGAACCTGCCGAAGAGCGGCGCCGGGGGATTCGGCACCGGCGCGAGTGGGTTGAGCGTCGTCTGGCCGGCGGGATCGCCCAGGTCCCACGCCAGGCCGTCGAGGTCCGCGAAGATGTGGCAGCTCGCGCACGCCGCGTCACCGTGCGCGGAGGAGAGGCGCGCGTCGTACAGCAATCGGCGTCCCTCGCGCACCTCGATCGGCTCGGGGTCGAAGCGGAGCGGCACGACGTGCGCCTGCCGCCGCGTCTCGAGGTCGACGACCGAGATCGTCTGGTCGAAGCGGTTCATGACGTAGAGCCGGCCGGCGCGCTCGTCGAGGGCGACTCCACTCGGTCCGTCACCGACGGCGATGCGCTCCGTGACGCGTCCGGCGGGATCGAGAACGGCCACCTCGCTGGATCCGAAGGCGGCGACGAAGAGCTCCTCGCCGTCCGCGGTGAACTCCATGCCGAGCGGCAGGGCCAGACCGCGCTCGATCTCCTCCGGCGTGCCGTGCGGCCGCGAGCGATCGATGTGCGGGTTGAGGTCGACCGGCGTGACATTGACCTGCACGCCATCAACCTGCACGCCATCAACCTGCACGCCATCAACCTGCACGCCATTCTCGCCGTCGATGAGCGTGACGCGATTGTCGACCACGTGCCCGCGGACCTCCGGCTCGAAGCGCACGTGGTTGCGCGACTCGAGATTCGACACCGCGAGACGTCCATTCGCCGGGTTGACGGCGATGTTGAAGAGCACCGTGCCGACACCACGGATGCTGCGCACCTCGCGGGGCGGATCGGCGACGGCATCGATGACGAACACGTCGCGGTCGGGGAGATCGAACCGCACGCGCGGGCTCCAGTCGCGTCCCGCGGGGTCCAGCCAGCGGTCGCCGTCGCTCTCGCGGCGTATGATGAGCCCCGCCGGCGGCGCGGGGTCGCGAGCGCCGAAGGGCGGCGGTAGACCGGGCGCGATGAACCCGTCGTCGATCAGCATGGTGAAGAACGGCTCGACCGCCTGATCGTGCAGCACGGTCGTCCCGTTCCCCGAGAGGAACGCCGCGGCGAAGACCAGCTTCCCGTCCGGGCTCGCCGCCAGCGCTCGCGGCGTATCGCAGAAGAGCGTGATGAGGCGCGGCGGCAGGTCGAGGTCCGTCGCGTCGAACACCCACACGTCGGCCCGGCCGACGCCCGGCGTGGTCAGCCGCGGATCGCCGGGACGATTCTGTCCTCGAGCGGCAGCCGTGACGAAGACACGCCGGCGGTCGGGGCCGGCGATGACGATGTCGCGTGGCTCGTCTCCGACCTGCAGCGTGCGTCGAACGAACGGCGCTCCGGGATCGGTGGCATCGACGACGGAGACGCTGTCCGAGAGGTGATTGACGACAAAGATCTCCGAATCGGAGCGAGCCACCACCGCGACCGGCTCGAGCCCGACGACGACCTCCCCCCGTCGCAGCAGCGAGCCGTGCTCGGGACGGAAGAGCTCGAGCCGGTTGTCGGGCGTGTTGACGGCGAGGAGCAGCCGTCGAGAGGGCGTCAGCGCGAGCGGCCGCACGTGTGCGGACTCGAAGAGCGCGAAGGTCTCATCACCGACCTCGTCTGCGGCGGCGCCAGACGCGCCGAGCCAGGCGAGGAGCGCGCAGATGCCACACGAAGCGCCACGAGTCATCGGAGAGCCTCCGGAGAGAGCGACACCGCTATCGATTATATACCCGTATCCGGACCCGGACCCGAAAGGCTGCTCGACGTCGCTGGCGAGCCTCTGCACGGATCTATAAGGAAGGCAGGAAACTCAGGAAGGCAGGAAACGGATGGATTGATGGGGATCGAGCTTCGTGAGCCTCGCTCACTCCTCGAACGGAATGAGATCTCACGCGGCGCAACGCCGCGCCTCTATGGTTCAAGATCGTAACC
>JBFFXF010000033.1:0-37007 GCA_041569895.1 Planctomycetota bacterium
GCTTCACGCTGATCGAGGTGGTGCTGGCCATCGCCATCCTCGCGACGGTGCTGACGCTCTCCTATCGAATCCTCGTCAACATCCTCCAGACCGAGCGCACGGTGAGCCGAAAGTCGACGCCGGAGAAGATCGGCCAGGCGATCATCGCGCTCGTGCAGAAGGACCTGCTCGGCGTCATCTACCGACACCTCGGGGAAAGCGTCTTTCACGTGATCGACGGCGGCGAGACGCCGGACGCCCAGGACCGGGTGCAGTTCTTCACCACCAAGAACCCCATCCTGCTCGAGCTCCTCGGCGGCCAGTTCGAGACCGGCGGCAGCGACGAGTACTCCATCGGCCTGCGAGGCATCACGCCCGTGGAGTACAGCCTCGAAGCCAACGTCGGCACGCGGAACGCCAGCGTCTACACGCTGTTCCGGCACGAGTTCTCCGAGTGGGACGCCGCCGACCCGTTCAACGGGCGCCGCGTCTCCTACGAGGTCTACGACAAGGTCCGTTCGCTCAGCGTCGAGTGCTTCGACGGGCGCGAGTGGTGGCCGCTCTGGGACTCGCGCGTCCGGCTCGAGGAGGAGGCGCTGGCGCTCGAGGCGGAGCAGGAGAATCCGCAGGGCACGATCAACAGCGTCACCGCCCAGCTTCCCGGCAGCCGTGCGCCCTCGGACACGCTCGCGGAACAGGCAGCGATGACGCCGGAGGTGCTGCCGCCGGCCGCAGTGCCGGTGGCCGTGCGCATCACCATCGTCGTCCTGGTGGGCGACGAGAAGGGCGCGTTTACCGACGAGGCCGGATTCGGCGAGTTCAAGGAGTACAAGTACTCCGCCGTGGTGCCGATCCTGCCGGCGATGCGGATCGCGCTCTCCTCCGACGACGAGCTCGCCGCGCTCGGGGAGTCCGGCCTCGGCGGCCTCTCCGGAGACGCGCCGGGCGCCGAGGGGGGCGAGGACGGCCCGCCGCCCCGTCGCGGCGGACCGCCGGGCGGCGGCGGCCCGGGCGGCGACGACCCCTGAGTCGCGGCCCCGCGCCAGTGTAAAGCCCGCTTGGCGCTCTGTGTCCTGGTCGTCCAGGCCACGGCTTCGCGCCCGGCGCCGAGGCGTCCCCCGAGCCCCCCGCGCGCCACCGTGTACCGCGCAAGCGGCCCGGATGACCTGCGTTGAAGCGCCGACCCCAGGCTCCGGGAAACCGGAATTGCCTTTGGAACCCTGTTTGCTACAATAAGCTGGCGAGGCGGAGTTGCTTGCGGTTGCTCGAAGCGCGGGCAGCCGGCCGAATGGGCGTTGCGCTCGCCGAGGGTCTCGAATCGGCCGCGCACGTTCGACGCCGCCGTGACCGAGAGCGTCGTCACACGAGACGAGCAACTCGACGAGCGTATCTCCACGAGCATGAAGCAAGTACTGGCGAAGACCACCCACCGGACTGCGGGTTATCAGAAGAGGGGACGTGTGACAATGTCCACAGTGCGCGACACTCATCGGTTCTCCGTCGGGGCCTTTCTGTCGACGTCGGCAGTTGTCTGCGCCGCCGGGCTTCTCGCGGCGGGCCTCGCCGGCTGCGGCGGCAGCGGCGGCCTCTCGGCGTCTTCATCCGCCCCACCGCTCCCCGAGTTCAACGAGCAGAACCTCTCCAGCCCGTACTTCGCCACCGGCGAGATGAACATCCCGCGCTACCTGCATCAGATCATCCGCCTCGCCGACGGGCTGGTGCTGGTCGTCGCCGGCTCGGACGAGAACGGCTTCTCGGCGATCGACACGGCGGAGATCTTCGACCAGGGCAAGCTCAAGGCGAACGAGAAGGAGCCGGAGAGCATTCGCGGCACGTGGTTCGACACCGATTTCGAGGGGAACCCGGTGACCATGGCCATTCCCCGGATCTTCCACACCATCACAGAGCTTCCGGACAACAACGTCATCGTGATCGGCGGCGCGCCGACGATCACCCAGGCCGTGCCCACCGGTGACGTCGAGGTGTACGACCAGCTGACGCGGCAGTTCTCGACCCTCGAGGAGGAAATGGACAAGCCGCGTTTCCGCCATGCGGCGACGCCGATCGGCGACGGGCGCATCCTGATCAGCGGCGGTCAGGTGCACGATGTCTTCACGCAGTCCCAGAACGCCGTGGTCGTCGGCGGCGGACAGCAGGGCCAGGTCGCGATCCAGATCCAGCTCGACATCTTTCCGTCGGCGCGCGTCAGCGAGGTGTTCGACATCATCGAACAGCGGTTCGAGCCGCTCTTCCTCCCCGAGACCCTTCGACCGGCGTTGCTGACCCCGTCGCGTGGCCGCGCGGGACACACGACCGCCCGTTTCGCCGGACCGGACAACCGCATCAACACCGGCGACGATCTCTATCTCCTCGTCGGAGGCTACCAGACGCTGAGCGGCGAGAACGCCCCGCAGCAGAAGTTCCCCGGCCAGGCGACGCCCGACCCGGGAGTCGGCGGCGGCTCCGCGGGCGCCGGCGCCCACCTCTCGCTCGAGTTCTACGATCCGGTGGTCGGCTTCTTTACCGAGGTGCTGATCGTGCGCCTGACTATGCCGCGCATCAACGATCCCCAGGCCACCAACCTGGGCGACGCCAACGAGTTCACGCCGGACGGCGTGCTCGGCATGGGGAACACGATCTTGATTTGCAACGGCGATGACAACGAGCCGGTCGGCGCGCGCGACACGGCTTGGGCCGAGGACGAGATCTACGTCGCGACGTTCACGGGGTTCGGGCCGGCGCAGGGCCTGCAGTTCTTCAAGCAGGGCGATCCGTTCTTCGAGCACAATCAGGGTGTCGAGGCATTCGAGGCCGAGGGCGGCCTTCCCGAGACGGGGCCGTGCCTGACGGAGCCGTGCCTCGGACGGTCGCAGACGAACATCGTCGCCCTGCCGCGGCGCCTGCAGACGGTCCTCGGCGACACCATGACGACCTGGGTGTTCACCGGCGGTGGCGTGCACCTGTGGATCGCGACCGGCCAGATCATCTACTTCGGAGGGACGATCGCCTCCGGCGTCGTCTTCGACCCGTTCTACAGCCTGACTGCGATCCGCGACTTCGACTCGAGCGCGCGTGACCTGCGTCCGGGCCGGCGCGCCAGCGGCAACCCCGTCGGCGTCATCGGCACCTGGTTCGCGATCGACGGCCTCTTCCCCGATACCACGATCGACGGCTTCGGCGACACGCCGCTCGCGGAGTTCGCCGTCATGCGGGCTGGCGAGCGCGCCTGGACGAGGATCACGCCGATCGCCGGTGAGGACGGCATCGACGACACGGTCGACGATCGTGTCCTCTTCGCCGGCGGTGGGTCCGACCCGTTCGGGCCCGGCGGCGAGCCGTCGTTCCCCTCCTCCGAGATCCTGCTGATGCCGGGCACCGGCTCGGACGCCGGATCCCGGGCCAGGTAAGGGGACAGCAAGGGGAAAGCCGGGCGCCCATGACCGACAGCGCCGGCCTCTCGCCGGGAAGCCGGCCGGTCGCCCCCGAGTCGCTGTTGCCGAGTTCGTGAATCGCCGTTCGCCGAGTCGCTGCACTGAAAAGATGAGCCTGCAGACACTGAGACGCCCCGATCGAGACGCCGCCGGAGGAGCCGGCGGCCGGTGGGCGCGTCGTGTGGTCGTCGCGCTGCCGCTGGCGCTCGGGCTCTCGCTGATCGGGCTGGCGATCTACCTGCTCTTCGCCCGGCTCGAGCCGGAGAAGCGGCCGTCGCCCGCTGCCACGGCCGCGGTCACCCCGGCCGAGCGCCCGGTGATCGATCCCGTCACGCTGCCCCGCGGCTCCCCCACCGATCCTTCCGACCGCGTGCGTCCGCCGGCGCCGCCCGGGCTCAAGCGCTGGGTGATCGAGCCGCTCCCCGAGGGCTGGGATCCGGAGATCGCCGCGAAGATCGCGGCGTTCTTCGAGCGCATCGATTTCGACCAGACGAAGCCGATGGCGGCCAATGGCGTCGGCTTCGCGTGGGACGAGCTGCACGAATACCTCGCGACGCTCGGCGAGGACGCGCTGCCGACCCTCGAGGCGATTCTCAACGCCGAGCCGTCCTACCTCCTGCGACAGCAAATCCTCAAGGGCATCGGCGGCATCGACTCCGAGACCTCGACCTTCGTGCTGCGGAGCTTCCTCGAGAAGCGCCTCGCCGACCTCAAGGCGCGCTCGGAGGTCAATCACACGATCGAGGCGCTCGGCCGGCTGAAGAACGACACGGCGTTCGATACCATGGTCGGCTACATCGACGCGCCCGACGTACCGTCCTACTACAAGGACAAGTTCATCATCGCGCTCGGCGAGCATCCCCGTCGCGAGGAGCGCGTCGATCTCTTCAAGACGATGATGATCGAGAGCCGCGACAACAACGTCCGCAACCACTCCGCGCAGGCGCTCGGCAAGTTCGGCACGGCGAACGACCTCCCCGAGCTCTACGACGCCTACGAGGGGGAGAAGCGCAAGGGCCACTGGGCGGTGCGCCAGACCCTCCTCGGCACCATCGGCAAGATCGGCCACCCCTCCTCGATCCCCTTCCTCGAGCAGGAAGCGCGTTTCGCCCGCGTCGAGGGCGTCCGCCTGAGCGCGGCCAACGCGCTGCGACGCATCGGCACCCCCGCCGCCTGGCACATCCTCTCGGACCTCGCCCAGACCGAGCCGAGCGCCGGCGTACGCGGGCGAATCCAGTCCTGGGTGCGCGACGGACGGTAGTTTCCTCGTTCCCGGCCCCGTACCCGTTCCTGAAATCCCCCGTGGTTCTCGACAAGCGACAGCGCGGGCGACGCGCGACGAGGACGGGAACGCAGATTCCGCAGATTCCGCAGATTTGCGCAGATCGAGGGATCGAGCGGTGACGCTGGGGGGTCTCAAGATCAGTCTCTGACCTCGGACCTCTGTTTTCGGTTCTCGGCCCTCTGCTCTCGGATCTCGGATCTCGGATCTCGGAGTCGGAGTCGGGGTCGGGCACGGGAACGGGGACGGGGACGGGGACGGGAATGCGGACATTCCCTCTCCCCCGTCGCTCTCGAATCCGATTACTTCAGGGTACTTTACAGAGGGATGGCCCCGTTTCTGGTCCTTCCGATGGCCCCGCGGTATCGTGATCGCATGCGTTCCCTGCTCGACACCTTTTCGGCCCCTCTGTGCCTGGCGCTCGCCGGTGCGATACTCGCGCTCGGCGGGTGCAAGAGCGATGTGCCGCGGGTGGTGTCGGCGGAGCTCATCGAGAGTGACGACAGCGGGCACCCCTACCCCGCCCGGGCCGAGTTCACCGATCCGCTGCTCGTCCTGACCCTCGATCGCGCGGCACCGGCGCTGCTGCCCGGGTCGGTCCGGTTGACGACCAGTCCGCCGGTCGAATTCGAGGTCGAGCGGCTCGAGCTCGAGGGGGGGCCCGATCGAACGCTGGTGTTTCGGATCACCGCCGGCGCGGAGAACCTGCGCACGGCCGGTGTCTTTCGCGGGGCACCCGCGGCCGCGAACGCGCCGATGGGCCTCGGCGTCGACCTCGGCGACGGCGTGCAGTGGATCGACATCCAGCCCCGACCGAGCCATCCGGAGCTCCGTGTCGTCACGTGGGAGGACCGCGACGGTGATCTCGTCGTCAGCGAGGGGGACTGGCTGCGGCTGGTCTTCGATCGCGACGTGGTGCTCGGGGTCAACCCCGATTCGGAATCCGCCGTCGTGCGCGTTCCCGAGGACGTGATTCTCACGAGCCCGGCCGATCGGCTCGACGACGGCGACCGGCCGGCGGTCTTTCTCAGCGTCGATCAGACCAAGCAGGTGATCATCCGCCTTGGCTCCGAGCCACGCCTGACACCGGTGTCGCGACTCGCGGTGGTCGCTTCGGGAGGAGACGCGCCGCGTGGCTCGGCGATCGCGCTCAACGGCACTCCGGTGCAGCCGCTCGAGAAGATCGTCGGGCTGAAGTCGGTCCTCGGCGCCATCTCGCGGCGCGAGCGCCTGGTGCGCCTGCCGGGAGACTATCCCGCGCCCGTGAAGCTCGAGGAGCGCTTCACCGACGAGGGAGGCGGCACGCGTGTCCTGCCGACGGTGACGCCGTTCCTCTCCGGTCGCGGCGCGGTGATCGCGGGTGGCCTCGACGATCCCTCGGGGAACAGCTCGGGGCTTCCGCTCGACGATGTTTTCTTTTTCGATCCGCTGCTTCCCGCGGGCGAGCGCCTGGTTCCCATCGGCGATCTCTCCGAGGCGCGGTGCTTCCACACCGCGACTCGCATGCCCGGGCCCGATCACGCCCCGGGGACGGGGGACGATTTCATCGTCGTCGCCGGCGGCATGGACGGCAAGCGCTCCCTCGACTCGATCGACATCGTGCGCGCGGACGGCGCCGGCTTCAGCGTGGAGCGGATCGGGCAGCTGCGGTCCGCACGGCACCACCACGTCGCGACGCTGATCCCGCCGAACGCCATCCTCTTCTCCGGCGGCGTTCGCGACGACGACGAGAGCCGCACCATCCTCGGCCGCACCGAGCTGCTGACGTTCGTCACCGACGATGATGGCGAGGTGCGCGTCGACAGCGACGCTCGCCTCGATTTCGATCTCCTGCCTCGCATGCGGCACACCGGCACGCTGCTCGCCCCGACCCCGGACGGCGTCCCGCTCACCGGACGGAGCTGGCGCGTGCTCTTCTACGGCGGTGTCGGCCAGGACGCGAGCGAGCTCCTGATCCGGCAGCACGTCCAGAACCTGCCCGGGAATCAGCGCGAGGGTCAGCGAGTGTCGGTCCAGCCGACCGTCGATCCGTCGAAGGCCCGCATCCTCGCGGCGCCCGAGGTCATCGAGATCGACCTCGGATCGATGTCGGTCTCGCTCGACCGCGACGCGCCCCTGGCGTCATTTCTCGAGTGGGACTTCGACTACGCCCTCCTGCGATACGGCCACGAGGCGGTCCTCGTGCCGCCGCGACCGGGAACCGACGACGGCGCAGCGCGCGTGCTGATCACCGGTGGCTCCCTGGCGCCGCCGTTTCCCGACCCGGAGGATGTTCTCACCGCCAGGATGAGGCTGAAGTGGCAGCTCCCGTTCACCGTCGACGGCGACGTCCTCGCCACCTTCGGCAGCCACGTGCCGACCGGCAAGGAGAGCGCCAGCGCGCTGGTCGTGGTTCTCGGCTCGGGGGACGGGCCCGACGACCGCATCGAGATCCTGCCGTCGCCGACCGGTGACGCGCGCGTCTTCCACGAGACCGTGCTCGTCCCCGGCCGCGGCGTGGTGGTCGTCGGCGGCGAGCACCCCGAGACGCCGCGCCAGAAGGTGGCGACGACGGAGCTCTACCTGCCGCACCGGGGCGGCGACGCGGGCCACCTGGCCGCGTTCCCCCTGACGCTCGCGACACCGCGGAGCCGATTCGAGGGCTGCTACCTCCGCGGCTCCCTCTACCTCTTCGGCGGCGTGGGCGACGAGGAGCAGTCGGACGAGCTGGCGCCGGTGGAGGAGATTCGGATCGAGTGACTGCCGGCCCCCGGCCGTGTCGTTACAAAAACGTTCCCGTTCCCGTCCCCGTCCCCGTTCCCGTTCCCGTTCCCGTGCCCGTTCCCGTGCCCGTTCCGGTCCTCGAGGGCTCTGGTATCGGAGTCCGACACCGATACCGATACCGACACCGATACCGACACCGATTCCGATTGGCTGGGCATCACGCATTCCGCTGATGCGATGAGACTTACGACGATTGAGGGCGTCTCTGGTGACACTTTGTCACGAATGCGGTGAGGACGAAGAGGGTTGAACAAAAGAGGCGCCTCCGGTATCTGCTCGTAAAAGCAAAACCACAGCACCGGAGGCTGCCCATGTCGACACGATATCAGGATTCGCCCTTTCTCTCCAGTGAGGCTTTCGAGGCTCTCTGCGAGTTCGTTCAGGATCGACTGGAGCACGGCTCAGAAGTCGCTTTCGCCGACTTCGAAGCCGAGTTGCGCGAGAAGGTCAGCGCCCTGGAAAGTGACCTCCTGCGCCAGCAGCTGCAGCGCTACGACGTCGAGGCGGAATCGGTCGAGATCGAAGGTATGCGGTTTCGCCGAAAGCACCGCAGCAAGGAACGCTATTGCGGTCTTGCCGGGGAGTTCGAGGTGGAACGTTGGGTATACGTCCCTCAAGGGGGCGGCCGATCGGTTTGCCCGATGGAGCTGAAGGCCGGAATTGTCGAAGGATTCTTCACGCCGCGTGCGGCGCGGGTAGCGGCGCAGGCCGTGGCGGGCACGACGCCGAAGGAGGCCCGTGAACTCTTCGTGGAGCTCGGCGGCATGTGTCCCTCCACGAGCACGCTCGACCGACTGCCCAAGCGGCTATCCGAGAGGTGGGAGGAGAGGCGTGAGGAGTTCGAGAGCGAGCTTCGCGAGCAAGAAACCGTGCCACACGAGGCCGCAGCTCTCCTGGTGTCGATCGATGGAGTGCATGTGCCGATGCGGGATGGGGGCCGAGCCGAGAAACGTGCAGACAAGGAGAAACGGCCGCAGGGGCCGGCGGGATTCCGAGAAGTGGGCTGCGGTGCGGTCGCGCTTCTCGACGATAGCGGCGACCGATTGCAGACAGTGCGGTACGCACGCAAGCCGGAGAAGAACAAGGCGACACTGAAGTCCCAAGTGGAAGACGAGCTCGAGAGCATCGTAAAGGTGCGTCCCGATCTGAAGGTCGTCGCGCTGGCCGATGGAGCGAGGGAGAACTGGGAGTATTTTGGAGCTCTTGCGCAACGTCAGGGAGTCAGCGTCATCGAAGCGGTCGATTTCTTCCACGTGTGCGAGCGCTTGAAGCAAGCGCTCGACGCCTACTACGGGGAGCAAAGCGCAGAGTCGAAGTCTCACTTCGAACAACTGAAGGTCTTGCTTGAGGAAACCGAGAACGGCGACGACCGCGTCATTCGCGCCCTGGCTGCGCGGCGAGATCGATCCAGTGGCTGGCGCCGCAAGACGATCGAAGCGCAGCTGAAGTACTTCCGGAGGTACCGCGACAAGATGCCGTACAAGCGCCTGCGGGATCAGAATCTGCCGATCGGCAGCGGAGTGGTAGAGGCAGCCTGCAAGACGCTTGTCTCGGCACGTCTGAAGCGCTCGGGGATGGCGTGGCGGCTCTGCGGGCTTCAGGCCATTGCGACCCTGCGTAGCCTCATCCAGAGCGAGCGCTGGTCAGCCGGCTGGGAGTTGCTGGCCGCCGAGTATCGGAGCGAGGTTCGGACCCCGGCCCGGGTGGCGTAGTTCGGAATGTCAGACGAGCACCCATTCCGATTCCGAGGTCCGATTCCGAGGTCCGATTCCGAGGTCAGAGGTCAGAGGTCAGAGGTCAGAGGTCAGAGGTCAGAGGTCAGAGGTCAGAGATCAGAGGTCGGAGAGCTGAGGTCGGAGAGCAGAGCTCGAGACGCGAGGCAGATCGGTTCTCATCTGCGTAATCTGCGGAATCTGCGTAATCTGCGTTCCAGGCAGGGAGTCGCCGGTGGAGTCGAGCAGATGGTCGGGCACGGGACCGGAGCCGGGAGCCTATCCCCCCCCTGCGGCAGTCTCCGTCGGGGCCGGCTTCTTTGCCTTGCGCGCTTTCTCCCGGCGCAGCTCGGCCTCGGCCTCGGGGTTGGAGTAGAACGTGAAGAGGACCTTGCCGCTCCAGGTGGGGTTCTCGGCGGTGCTCGACTTGTCGCGGGCCATGGTCACCGTGTGGACGTAGATGCCCTGGCGCCTGTCCTTGACCTGGGCGAGGAGGTTGAGGAGCCGCTGGGTGTCGATCTTCTCGTAGTTCAACGACTGCGAGTGCTCGACCGTGCTCCCACGCTGCGAGATCGGGCGCGAGCTCGTCGCGGGGAACGAGCGCGGCACGATGTTGAGCACCTCGAGCTCGCCGCTGACGATGCTGCGCAGGTTGTCGTCCTCGCCCTCGCCGCCCTTGGCGGTCAGGAACTCGACCTGCTCGCGCAGTTTCCAGAGCTCGCCGTTCTTCCTCACCTGGGTGCGGAAGCTCTGCAGGTCGTCGATGTGGCGGGCGACCTCCTCCTCCATGCCCGGGATGAGAAAGAGAAGAACCACGGTGCCGATCGCGAAGAACCCGGCCGTCATGAACAGCGTCAGGATGACGATCTGCAGTGTCTCGTCCGGTTTCTGTCCGCTCTTCGCTGCCATTCGCTCAGCGCACCTTCTTCAGATAGTCCTCGCGGGGCGACAGCCGCAGCGTGATGCTCGTGTTGTCGCCACGTGTCCGCGACTCCGGCGAGCAATCCCAGAACTTCGACTTCGACGCGAACAGGCGCCGGAAGTCCTCGCCGTTCCGCTCCTCGGCGATGAGCTGGATCGTCCAGTCCTTCTCCAGGTAGAGCTCGGGCTCCGAGGTCTTCCGCCTCGCGCCTGACGGCGTCCTGCGCGACTTGAGCTGGAACTGGAAGCTCATGTTGGTGATCTCGAAGCCGAGCCGCTGCATCTTCGCCTCGTTGAAGACGGCGGCGAGATCCTGGATGGCACCGATCTCCGGGAGATAGAGCGGAATCTCGCTCCCCTTCCCGAGCAGCCGGTTCCACCTCTGCTCCTTCGCCGTCACGGCCGGCATCACGAGACCGCTGCCGCGATACGGCTCGTCGAAGAACGCCGAGTAGAACTGCGACGAGGTGTTGCGCACGACGGCGAGCTGGTTGCGATACGTCTGGTACTTGCTCAGGCGGTCGAACGCCGTCAGCAGGAAGAGGACGCACGTCATGATCGAGAGGCAGAGGAGCGGGAACTTGAGCTTTTCGAAGCGCCGCTCGTAGCGGAACTGCTTCTTCCGGAAGTCGAGCCCGATCGCGTCGCGGCCGAGCCCCTTGACGGCCAGGCCGACGGCGGTGGCGCCGAGGCGGCCGAGCCGCGACCGGTCCTCGTCGTCGAGGTTCATCTCGAAGACCTCACCCGGCTCGCCGAAGTCGAGCGCCAGGGTCTCGACGTCGAACGTCTCCCCGAAGTAGCGCCGCGCCTCGTCGCGGTCGCCGAGACCGCCAGTCAGCACGATACGCTCGATCGGCGACACCAGGCTGGTCGAGAACATCCGCTGGATCTCGAAGCCGAGACGGCCGAGGAAGGTCTGGTAGTCCTGCGGCCCTTCATGATCCGCGGCCCGGGGAGGCGGTGGCGCCGTGCCGACGGCGACCGACTCCGCCTCCTCCGCGGCCAAGGCCTCTCCGCCGGCCTCGGCGACGCGCGCGTACTCGTCGTCCGTCAGGATGGCGATCGGCGCGTCGTCGTCATCGCCGCCGATGAGGAGCGGCATGCTGCCCTCGACGTCGAGGGTCTCGAGGGCGCTCTCCACCTCGTCGAAGCGCGCGTCGATCGAGTCCGCGTCCGGCGCGTCGAGCCCGCTCGCCGCCGCGTCGGCGGCCACCCCACCGGGTCCCGCGAGGCGGCGCCCGCCGCGGTCGCCGAGGAATCCGCCGAGCCGCAGCGACCGCACCATCTTCATGGTGCCGTGCTCGACGAAGACGAGGTTGGTGACCGTCGCCCCGACGTCGACGAGCAGCGTCGTGCGCGTCGCGTCGTGGGCCGGCGTCATCGCGAAGGCGTTGAAGAGCGCCGCGCCGTCGAGGTCGAGCGCCACCGGATCGACGCCCCCCTCGCGCAGCAGCTCGAGCCGGCTGGAGACCACGCGGTCCGGGAAGGCCATCAACAGCAGGATGCTGTTGCCGTTCTGCTGTCCGACCTTGTGATACTCGAGCACCATCTCGTCGACGTCGAACGTGATCAGATGGTTCTCGGCCTCGAACCCGATGGTCTTCTCGATCTGGTCGTCGCGCGTGAACGGCACCGAGATGCGGTCGCGGATGACGCAGTCCCTGGCTCCGAGCGCCGCTACCACCTCGATCCCCTGCAGCTTGCGGTGCGCGAGCGCCTTGCGGACGACCTCGCCGACGCTCGGCGGCAGGTCGGACTCCAGATCGACCGCCTCCGCGGTCGGCGGGCCGTCCCCCATGAGCGCCAGCTCCGGGATCTCCTCGACGAAGAAGTCCTGGATCTGGAGCCGCTTGCCGGTCCCGGCGACGACGACGCCGGTGACCGTCTTGGTGCCGATATCGAGTCCGAGAATGGTCGCCATGAAACGGTGACTCAGCGCTGCGGCTTGAGCGTCCTCCTCTCGGCGGCTTTCTTCATGACGTCGTCGATCTTCTTGCGCTGGCCCGCCGGGATGTTCTCCGTCGCCTGCTTGAGCTCGCGGAGCTGCTGCGCGGTCGGGCGCGGCGGGCGGGTGGTGCGCGACGTCGTTCGGGGACCTCCGACCGGCGAGGTCGACGTGCTCTCGCTCGCGCTGTCCTTCGAGTACGGCTGCGGGAAGTCGGACTTGCGGTTGAGGTACTTCTGCTCGAGCGTCAGCGGGTAGCCGCCGACGTGGAAGAACTGCTTCTTCTCCTCCTCCTCGCCGTTTTCCGCGCCCTCGGCGCCCTCGGCGCCGTTCTTGGGCTCTTCGGTCTTCGGCGTGATGACGATATTCTCGTCGCCGTGGACGACGTAGATGTCGTTGCGCTCCCGCTTCAGCGAGTACTGCTTGCCGTAGTCGCCCTCGACCTCGTAGACGAGCTCGTCCGGCGTGATGCGAACGATCCAGACCGCCGGTCCCTCCTCCTCGTCGACGACCCAGCGCTCGTAGACCCGGAGGATCTTGCTGTTCTCATCCGCCGTCTTGCGGACGGCGCGTGCGCGCGCCGAGCGGACCGAGGTGACGCGCCGGATCCGCGCGCGCACGGTCCGCGTGTTCGGCGAGGTCGTCTCCTCCTGCTTGCGCTCGACGCGGCCGAGGTTGGTTTCCGAGATGTAGGAGACGTACATGCCGCCGACGTAGGTGTGCGTCTCGTCGAGCGGACCCGGATCGAGCTCCTCGGGATCCCCGTCGGCCACCTCGTCGACCGCGGGCTCGGTCACCGTCGGCTCGGGCGCCGGCGGCGGCGCCGGGTCGACGGCGAACATCCGGCCGATCCCCGCGACGCGGACGACGTTGTCGGGCCCCGTCGATCCGGTCTGCGGCGGCGACCTCAGGTCGTTGATGTCCGTGGTCTTCAGCACTCGGTCCAGGTCCTCCTGGCGATAGGGCTCGTGCGGCGAGAACGTGCGGTAGATCGGCAGCGCGCCGACGACGAGCGTGATCGCGAGGTTGCCGACGACGATGGCGACTCGAAGCTGGGTGACGGTGAGTCGGAACACGATTCGTCTCCCGAGCGCGTCAGCGCTCGAGCTCCTTCCACTGGATGACCTCGATCCGTCGAGCCTCCACGTCCCTGTGGACGAGGAGCGTCCCCTCCCTGACGACCGGGCTGCCGTCTGCCTTGATCTTCAGGGTCACCGCAAAGTACGAGCTCCCGAAGACGACCACCTGCGAGAGGTCGTCCCGGACCCTCTGATACGGCGTCTTGAAATCGGCGTCGATCACCTCGACGCCGGTGTTCTCGGTGAGGAAGTCGTCCGCGTCGCCCTCCTCCCCGTCGATGAGCACGAGCTGGCGGAGATCGGTGAAGTAGTTGGTCTCCGGGTTCTCGAGTCCGGCGGTCATCTCCGACATCTCCTCGGTGAACCCGTCCTCCTCGAGCAACTCGTCCTCCTCCGGGGGCTGCCTCCTCGGCTGACCGAGGTCCGGGCTCCTGGCGTCGTCGACGCCGGCGACGCCCCCCTCGAGCTCCTCGGGGCTCATCTCCTCCTGGTAGAGGTACCGGTACGACTCGACGTCGAGCGCCACCTTCTGCGCCTCCTCCTCCTCCAGGGAGAGCAGCAGACCGTAGATCACCGGCGGCGACGCCGTGTTGATGTTGATCTTGCCGCTCGAGTGCGTCGAGAAGATGTCGCGCAGCCCGATCGGTTGCGGCGGCACGAGGAGACCGAGCCCGTCGACGTCCTCCGGATACTCCTGCATCGATCGGGTCAGCGGGTTGCCGAGCGCGCCGAGGCCGGCGTAGTGCTGGAACGGTCCTTCCGCGACCGACATCAACTGCTCGAACTCCGCCCGCCGGTACTCCTGGTCGAGCCTCCACTCCTCGCTCGCGTAGAGCGCCTCGCCGACGAGGTCGCCGAACTCGTCCTTGCGATAGGCGTAGAACTGGTCGGTGTCGTAAAACTCCTCGTTCGGCGGGATGTCGGGGATCGGACCGTAGAAGAGCTCGGGCGTCAGCCCCTCGATGTTGAGGAGCTCCGAGACGAGGTGGAAGGAGTTCTGGAACGGCTGCGCGCGACGCTGGTAGCAGAAGTCCTCGATCACCACGGCGAGCGATGCAGGATTCGGGAGCTGGAAGCGGTAGAAGAAGCCGCGATCCTCGTTCATGCGAATCGTCAGGTCGATCGCCCGCGTCAGCATCTCGCGCACCAGCTCGCGCTGCTCCTCCGTCGGGGGCACCCACGGCTTCTGCGCGCTGTTGAGCCCGCCCTCGGCGATCTCTCCGACCTGATCGAGCAGGTCGTTCGCGGCGGCCATCCCGTCCGGGTCCACGTCCTCCGCCTCGCCGTCCTCGTTGGCGTCGGCCTGATCCTCGCGGTTCGCGTCCTCCTCCTGCTGATCGGTCATCGCCTCGACGATGACGCGAGGGTACTCCCAGAGCCGGTTGAGGTTGAACGTCCGCTCCGTGTCGCGGATCACGTACTTCACCTGGACGCCGTTGATCGACTTGGTGTCGGGGGAGAAGATGCGCTTGAGAAGGTAATCGTGAGTCCCCGGATCGCCGCCGGGCGCGCCGCCCGTGGTCGCCGCGCCGCCGCCCTCGCGCCGTCCCCCCGTCGGCTGCTGCGGGTTGCCGTCGCCGGGAACGCCCGGCTGCTCGCCGGGCCCGGCGCCCGGCGCCCCCATCGCCATCGACGCGCCGCCTCCGGTCGCTCCCGAGTCGAGACGACCCTCGCGGAAGTCCTCGGCAAGCAGGGTCATCACGTGCGCCGCGGCCGACGCGATGGCGTAGGTGCCGAGGGTGTCGGTGGCGCGCACCTCGGCGAGCTCCTCCTCGAGCTTGGTCGTGTACTGGAGCTGCGTCACGAGGAGCGTCAGGATCACGAAGAGCACGAAGACGATGAGCAACGCGACGCCGCGCTCCCGCGCTCTCGCGAGGGGCCGCGACGCCCGTGATCGCCTCGTGTCGGTCGTGAAGTCCATCGCGAGGTTCATTATCATCCGTTCAGGCGGCGTTGGAACGTCGTTCGCCTCGTCCGCGCGTCACCATCCTCGATCGCGCTTCGCGGCGGCGACAGCGACCCGACGGCGCACCGCTGACACAGCGGTGCCGCCGACCGTTCCCGACGGACTCCCTTTGCAAACCGGGTACCGCCGCGTCGGGCGCGATGGAGCGCTGCTCCCGATATCGGACATTCTCACTGAACCCTTTATCGAGAGGAAGTTTATAAACGAGGCCGCGCGCCGTCGAAACGCCGCTCGGAGAGCCCCGGACGGCCGTCCGGGGACGCCTCGCGGGCGCTGTATCGATTCGATACATGCGCCAACCGTGGTATAGTGGGTTGGGCACAGCGGCCGCCGGCGACGCCGGCCGGCCGGTCGATCGAGGCATGACCCGAGTGAATCTGGCTTTCCTGCCGAGACGTCTCCTCACCACGTTCCGGGTATCGCGGATCAGCCACCGCTTCGCCGACGTCCTCGTCGTCGGCAGCGGCGTCGGCGGCCTCTCCGCGGCCCTCGCGGCGGCGATCGACGGGCGGACCGAGGTGCTCGTCCTGGCCAAGGGAGCGCTCACCGACTGCGCCACTCAGTGGGCCCAGGGCGGGGTCGCCGCGGTCCTCGAGCCCGAGCGCTGCGACGATTCGCTGGCCGCCCACGTCGCCGACACGGTCGAGGCGGGCTGCGGGCTCTGCGACCCGTCGACGGTCGAGCTCGTCGTGCGCGAGGGAGTCGACGCGGTCCGCGAGCTGATCTCGGCGGGGGCGGTCTTCGACGTCGAGGACGGCCACCTCCACTTCACGCGCGAGGGCGGCCACAGCCGGCCGCGGATCGTTCACCGGGAGGACCGCACCGGGCGCGAGATCCTGCGGGTCCTGCTCGACGCCGTCGGGCCGCTGCCGAACGTGGCGACGCTCGAGGGCACCTTCGCGATCGACCTCCTGCTCGCCCCCGACGGCAGGTGTCGCGGCGCGCTCGTGTGTCGCCCGGGCGGGCACCTCGAGGCGCTCTGGGCGCGTCGCGTCGTCCTGGCCACCGGTGGGGCCGGACGGCTCTACCGCGAGACCACCAACCCACCGGTGACCACCGGGGACGGGCTCGCGATGGCCCTGCGCGCCGGCGCGACGCTCCGCGACATGGAGTTCGTCCAGTTCCACCCGACGACGCTCTACGTCGCCGGCGCGGACCGATTCCTCATCAGCGAGGCGGTGCGCGGCGAGGGGGCCACGCTGGTCGATTCGAGCGGCGAGCGCTTCATGACGCGTTTCCACCCCTCGGGCGAGCTCGCCCCCAGGGACGTCGTCTCGCGGGGCATCGTCGAACGCATGCGCGAGACCGGCGACAACCGCGTCTATCTCGACCTGTCGCCGATCCCGCCGGAGAAGATCCGCGAGCGCTTCCCCTACATCGCGCGCATCTGCGGCGATTTCGGCATCGACATCACGCGCGAGCCGGTGCCGGTGCGGCCGAGCGCGCACTACACGATCGGCGGCATCCGCGTGGACCACGACGGCGTCACCGACGTCCCCGGGTTGCTCGCCGTCGGCGAGGTGACCTCGACCGGCCTCCACGGCGCCAACCGGCTGGCCTCGAACTCGCTCCTCGAGGGGCTGGTCTTCGGGCGTCGCGCCGGCGCCCGCGCCGGACGAGAGGCGCTCCGGGAGCGCTCCGAGACGCTGACGCCGTTCGAGGTCGCGCAGCCGGAGGGCGAGCCCTCGCGAGAAGCGCCCGCCGGGCTCGACCTGCAGGACCTCCAGCGGAGCCTGCAGAGCCTGCTGTGGCGCGACGTCGGCATCGAGCGCCGCCGCGAGGGGCTGGTGCACGCGCGCGACCAGATCGCGGAGTGGGCCTCCTACGTGCTGCCGCTCCGCTTCGCAAACCCGACCGGCTGGACGCTCCAGAACATGCTGACGACCGCCTCGGCCATCGTCCACGGCGCGTTGACTCGCGAGGAGTCGCGCGGCGTCCACTTCCGCGCCGACTTCCCCGAGCCTCTGGAGGCGTGGCGGCGCCATGTCGACGTTTCGAGACGGGAGCGGGCGCCGTGAGGGGCGCCGTCGCACGCCGTTCTCGACCTCGTCACGACGAGGGGCTATCCTGTTGCAGTCTTCCGTTGCAGTCACCCGTGGCAGTCACCCGTGGCAGTGACGGAGCGGTTGCCGTTCCTGCTCCCTTGCGTTTGCGCCGAACGAGGCGCTTCGATCGATGGCACAGCGTGAATCCTTCGACCGCAGACTGACCCGCTCCGGCATCATCGCGCAGCCGGCGCCCGAGGAGACCCAGACCGCGCTCGTCGTCAAGGCGATCTCGCGCGCGGAGCGCGGCCTCGAGGACCCGTTCGGCGAGATCGTCGCGCTCTGCGACACCGCCGGCGCGCGCGTCGTCGAGGCGTTCGCGCAAAACATCGACCGCGTCAACGCCGCGACGTATCTCGGCCGCGGCAAGATCGAGGAGCTCGCGCGCCGGGTCGAGGAGCTCGACGTCGACCTCGTCGTCACCGACAACGACCTCACGCCCGCGCAGGAGCGCAACCTCGAGCAGACCGTCAAGCGCACGGTCATCGACCGCACCCAGCTGATCCTCGACATCTTCGCCCGACGCGCGTCGACGTTGCAGGCGAAGCTCCAGGTCGAGCTCGCGCAGCTCAGGTACATGTTTCCGCGCCTGAAGCGCATGTGGACGCACCTCTCGCGCTACGAGGGCGGCATCGGCATGCGCGGACCGGGCGAGACCCAGCTCGAGACCGACAAGCGCCTGATCCAGCGCCGGATCCGCATCCTGCGCCGCAAGCTGTCGGAGATCGAGGACCGCAGCGAGCGGGCCCTCTCCCGCGACCGCCGCGACCTGGTGATCGCGCTCGTCGGCTACACCAACGTCGGCAAGTCGACGCTGCTGAACCGGCTGACGAGCTCCCGCGAGCTCGTCGAGGACAAGCTCTTCGCGACGCTCGACACGCGCACGCGCAAGTGGCCGATCGACGGCAACCGTCACGTCATGGTCAAGGACACCATCGGCTTCATCCGCGCGCTCCCCCACCACCTGGTCGCGAGCTTCCACGCGACGCTGGCCGAGACACGCGCCGCCGACCTTCTCCTTCACGTGGTCGACGCGAGCGCCGTCAACGCGAGGCAGCAGGTGCGCGCGGTCGAGGACGTGCTGCGGCAGATCGAATGCGACGACAAGCCGTGCTGGATGCTGCTGAACAAGTTCGATCGCCTCTCGGCGGACGGCGCGGTGGAGGCGCGGCGGCTCGCCGACCTCGTGCCGGCGGGAGGCCGCGTCTTCGAGATCTCCGCGGCGTCGGGGGTCGGCATCGAGGCGGTCCGGGCAGCCGTCGGCGAGCTGCTCGATGGCCGGAACCGCCGCGTGTCGCTGCTCGTGCCGCACAGCCGCGGCGACCTGCTCGCGTTCGTGCGCCGCAACGGGCGGGTGACGGCGGAGGAGACCCGTGACGACGGCATGCACCTCGTCGCCGAGCTGCCCCCGGCGGGCATCGCCAAGCTCCGCGCCCTCGCGGGCGGCGACAACGGCGAGGGAAACCGCGCCGGCGACGGCGATGGCCTGCGCATCGAGACCGTGGATTCGTGACCCGAGCCGATCCGATGACCATCGACGAGTTCCAGCGGCTGATCGAGAAGATCTATCACGATCGCGATGCCCGCCGCGGCCGCGACCGCACCTTCATGTGGTTCGTCGAGGAGGTCGGCGAGCTGGCGCGCGCCATGGCCCGTCCGGACGACGAGGATGGCCGCAACCTGCGCGAGGAGTTCGCCGACGTCTTCGCGTGGCTCGTGTCGCTGGCGTCGATCGAGGGCATCTCGCTCGAGGCGGCGGCGCTGGAGAAATACGGTCGGGGCTGCCCGAGGTGCGGGGGGACACCGTGCGGGTGCTGAGGGCCACCTCGTTCCCGTTCCCGTTCCCGTGCCCGTTCCCGTGCCCGGCACGCTCGTCTTCGGTCGTGATGTCGTGCGTGTGCTCGTCCTCGTCCTCGATCTCGACACCGACACCGATTCCGATTCCGAGTCGGACACCGACACCGACTCCGACTCCGACTCCGAGGACGAGGACGAGGACCCGGACGAGGAGGAGCTGCGGGGTCGCCGTGCTTCTCGTCGCTCTCCTCGTCGCTCCCGTCCTTCCCGCCCAGGCGCCGGCGACGCCGCGGTCGTACGAGCGGTTCGCGGTCGTCTGTCAGTCCCGGGAGGCGGCGGCGGCGGGGGCGGCGGTGCTGGCGCGGGGCGGCAATGCGGTCGACGCGGCGGTGGCGACCGCGTTCGCCATGGCCGTGACCTATCCCGCCGCCGGGAACATCGGCGGCGGCGGGTTCCTAGTCCTGTTCGCGCCGGCTCGCGAGGAGGGCGGTGCGGTCGTCGCGGAGACGCTGACGACCTTCGACTTCCGGGAGCGCGCCCCGGCGCGGGCGCATCCGCGGATGTTTCTCGACGAGAAGGGCGAGTACGACGCCACCCGGCACCACTGGAGCCATCTCGCGGTCGGCGTGCCGGGGACCGTCGCCGGGCTCGGGCTCGCCCACTCTCGGCACGGTCGACTGCCGTGGCAGGAGCTGCTCGCTCCGGCGGTGAAGCTCGCGCGCGAGGGCTTTCCGGTCTCGGCGGGGCTGGCGGAGTCGATCGTCGAGGTGATCGACGACCTGCGCCCGGCGCCGTCGGCGCGGCGGCAGTTCACGCGTGAGGGAAGGCGGCCGCTGCGGCCCGGTGAGCTCCTGGTGCAGCCGGAGCTCGCGGACACCATCGAGCGCATCGCCAATCACGGCGCGCGGGAGTTCTACACCGGCAGAACCGCCGAGCTGCTCGTCCGGGAGATGGAGCGTGGCGGCGGGTGGATCACCGCGGCCGATCTGGTCGGCTATCGCGCCGTCGAGCGACCGGCGATCGTGGGCACGTACCGCGACGTCACGGTCGCCTCGATGGGACCGCCGAGCTCGGGCGGCATCGCGCTCGTCGAGATGCTCAACATCCTCGAGACCTTCGACCTGCGCGAGAGCGGCCCCGGCAGCGCGGCGACCGTGCATCTCATGGCCGAGGCGATGCGTCGCGCATTCGCCGACCGCGCGCGATTCGTCGGCGATGTCGATTTCGTCGACGTGCCGATCGAGCGGTTGACCTCGAAGTCGCACGCCGCGGAGCTGGCGCGATCGATCTCGACGCGGAGGGCCTCGAGCTCGTCGCCGACGACGTTCACCTGGCCGCCCGAGAGTGACGAGACGACGCACATCTCGATCGTCGACGGCGACGGCATGGCGGTGTCACTGACGACGACGCTCGAGCAGTCCTTCGGCGCGCGGATCGTCGTCCCCGGCGCCGGGTTCCTCCTCAACAACCAGATGGGAGACTTCAACGGCGCTCCGGGGCTGACCACCGACACCGGACTGATCGGCACGCCCCCGAACCTGGCCGGACCTGGCAAGCGCATGATCTCGAGCATGACACCGACGATCCTGCTGCGCGACTCCGGCTCCGGGCGGCGCCTCGCCGCCGTCGTCGGCTCGCCGGGCGGCCGGACGATCATCAACTCGGTGCTGGGGGTGGTCATCCAGTTCGTCGACTTCGGCCGCAACATCCAGGAGGCGGTCGATGCGCCGCGAGTCCACCACCAGTGGCTGCCCGACGTCGTCTGGCTCGAGCGCGGCTTCTCGCCCGACACCCGGCGCCTCCTGCGCGAGCTCGGCCACGACGTGCGGCTGCGCGACGGTCCGCAGGGATCGGTGATGGCGATTGCGCCGGACCCGGAGAGCGGCCGACTCCGCATCGGGCGGGATCGCCGGCGGCCCGGCTCCGCGGCCGCCGGTCGCTGACGCCGCTCACCGATCCGGGTCACGAGGCGGGGTCACGAGGGCGGTCACCGGGCCGGAGACGCTCGCCGTCGCGGATGCGCGTTGCACAGAGCGCCCCACCGACTTATAGTGGGGCCTGGCCGGAGGACGCGGCGAGCGTTCCTCCGCTGCTCGTGAAGAGATCGGTGAAGGGAATCCGCGTCAGGGCAGCAGCGTGAAGAGAAAGCGAAGGGACTCGCGCGGCGATCGCGCGGCCGGCGCCATCGACGGAGGACGTCCCCCGTCGACAAGCTGGACAACGGCCGCCGAGCGCGAGGCCGCGCGCGACCGGCTCTCCGACGCCTCTTCCGCACGTGGTCTCCGCGTGATTCCCAAGCGCCCGCTCCCGGCCGTTCGACCGGAGCCTCCGCGACGGCCGACCACCCGCCCGAGGATCATCAAGCGCCGCCGGGGCATGCCGTGGACGGTGTACCGCTACATGGCGACCGAGGCGCTGCGCGTCATGATGATGAGCCTGGTGGCGATCTCGCTCGTGGGCAGCGTCGTCCTCGCGTACCAGCTCGCGCGCAGCGGCATCCGGCTCGGGTTCCTCTGGCCGGTGCTCCTGAAGTCGCTCGCCTACCCGCTCTTCTTCTCGTTGCCGGTGTCGTTTCTCTTCGGCATCACGCTCGGCATCGGCCGGCTCGCGTCCGACCTCGAGATCAACGCCCTGCGCGCCCATGGAGTCTCCCACTTCCAGCTCGCGCTGCCGATCGGCGTCGTGGCGGCCGCCCTGACCGTCGGTTCCCTCTACCTCAACGGCGAGGTGATCCCGGCGATCCACTACGAGAAGGGGAATCTGCGCGATGCGATCCTCGCGCAGCTCGAGGAGCTCGGCTCGGGCACGAACCGAAGCCTCCTGCTGCCGCGCGACGGCCGGCTGTTCGTCGAGAGCTACAGCGGGACTCGCCTCAGAGGCGTCCACCTCGAGGTCAACGAACGGATCGGGCGCCGGCTGTCGAGACGGCTGCGCGAGGGACGCGAGGGCCGGAGAGCGACCGAGCGGCTCGCGCTCGGGCGACTGCGGGCGCGTCCGACGCTGCTCGCCAAGGAGTGCGACCTCGAGATCTCCACCGACCGCACGGAGATCATCCTGCACCTGCGCGGCGTCAAGGTGCAGTTGCCGCAGTCCGTGACGCGATCGGATCGCCAGCCGGACGTCTTCCGGCAGACGGTGTCGATCGGCAACTTCAAGCTCGCCTTGCCCTTCATGCCGCGTGGCGAGCGCGTCAAGGACCGCTCGTGGCGCGATCTCTTCGCCCACCGCGACGACCTCGCCGAGCGGCTCGAGACGACGGAGCACGAGCTGGAGTGCCAGCGAGTCGCGCTCGACGTGGCCGGCGACACCATGGGCCCGCCGTCGGCGGCCGCTGCGTCGTCCGGCGGGACCATCACCGACGAGGCCGCGGAGATCCGCGCCACCGAGCAGGAGCTCGACTACATAGAGCGTCGCTGGTACGACGCCGAGACCGAGATCTTCCGCCGCATCACCTTCGGCCTCGCGTCGCTGACGTTCGCGCTCGTGGCGCTGCCGTTGATCCTGCTCACCGGGGCGCGCGGGCGGTTGATCCCCTTCTTCCTGGGGAACGTCTTCGTCGTGCTGCCGTTCTTCCTGCTGGTGATGCTCGGCGTCAAGCTCGGTGAGGGCGGCATCGCCCCGAGCGTCGCCGTTTCGCTCCCGAACGTGCTGCTCCTCGGCGTCGGGGGCTTCCTGTGGGCGAAGGCGGTCAAGCGATGAGCACGGGGACCGGAACCCTGCAGAGACCGTCGGGAGTCATCATCGAGCCGAAGCGCTTCTCGCGGCTGCGGCTGCTGCGCCTCTGGACGATGGACATGTACATCATCCGGTGCTTCGTCGGCGCGTACCTCGTGTGCGCGGTGTCGTTCATCGGGTTCTACGCCGTCGTCGAGGCCTTCTTCAAGCTGCACAAGTTCATTCCGTCGGGGGCGTCGTCGCCGCTCGAGGTGGTCGGGACCATGTTCCACTCGCTCTTCCGGTACAACATGGCGATGATCCCGACGATCTACGTCAACTACATGGGTCCGATCCTGACGCTGGCAGCCGCGATGTTCGCGCTCACCTTTCTCAATCGCGGCAACGAGTTCACGGCGATCAAGGCGTCGGGCATCAGCGTCTACCGCATCGTCGTGCCGATCTTCATCCTCGGCGCGTGCTGCTCGGGACTCACCTTCCTGTGCCAGGAGTGGGTGCTGCCACAACTGCGCGAGCCGATCCGCGATGCGCTGGCGATCTCGCGCTCGGGCAGCCTGCGTCCCGACAGCTTCTACGACTCGGTTCACGACCTGCACATCCAGGTGAAGCGGTACCATCCGGTGACCAAGATCGCCGAGGGCGTCAACGTGCGCCGGTGGTCGCTCAGCCACAAGGAGTCCGTGTCCCGCGAGAAGCTCATCATCGACGCCCTCCAGATGCACTGGATCCCGCTGCCCAGCTCGCCCGGGGAGCAGGAACGCGGTCGCTGGGTGCTCCGTGACGGCTCGATCCAGCGATGGGACGGGCGGGGAGAGCTCGTTCTCAACTCCGGCGAGGAGGGCTTCGAGCAGCTCAAGCGGCCCTTCCGCGAGTACCAGCTCGAGACCAGCCTGCTGCCGATCGATCTCGAGACGTCCGATCAGGACATCTCGTACCTCTCGTGGAAGGAGCTCGAGGCCCAGCACCGGCGACAACCGGAACAACGACATCTCCTCGTCAAGCTGCACCACCACTCGGCGTTCCCGCTGAGCCACGTCATACTGCTCTTCCTGGGGATTCCGTTCGTGGTCAACTTCGAGAGTCGCAGCTTCGTGCTCGGGCTGGCGGTCTGCTTCTCGCTCTGCGCCGGCTACTTCCTGCTGAGCTCGATGGCGATGAGCCTCGCGAGCGACTCGGGAGACGCCGTCGTGCCGCCGGTGCTCGCGGCCTGGCTCCCGAACATCCTCTTCGGGTCCCTCGGCCTGACGATCTTCACGAACATGCGGTCCTGAAGGCTCGCGGGCGGGTCACCGGGAGTCGCCGGGTTCGCCGGGTTCGCCGGGTTCGCCTGGCTCGCCTGGCTCGCCTGGCTCGCCTGGCTCGCCTGGCTTCTTGATGATCGTGTCGTCCGTGACGATCTTTTGCCCTGCCTTCTCGGCCTCCCTCGCGACCTCGACGAAGCGCATCCGCAGGTTGCCGAGGAGATCGGCGAGGTGCGCGGATTCCTGCGCGTCGAGGTTGTTCGTCGTCTTCTTCTCGAGCACGCCGAGGACGTCGATGACGTAGCGGGCCGCCTCGAGGTCGACCGGCGGACGCTCGGATCCGGGCGGCGCGATGAGGCCGAGCGCGAACATCGCCTGCAGTCCGAGGTCACTGATATGGGCGGTGAAGCTCGCGGGCGGCAGGGCCCGCTCGGAGCGGCCGCGCTTCTCCGCCTCGCGGGCGAGGCGCTCCTTCTCGCGCCGGGCCTCCTCCTTCCACGAGGCGTCGCTCTTGAGCTCGAAGTCGGGCCGATCGGCGGCGCCCGCGCCGCCCGAGTCGTCCGCGCCGCTAGCCGATCCGGGCGGTGTCGTGGACACGGTCCGGCCTCTTTCCCTCCGGGTTGCGCGAGCCGTCGCGGCCGAGGCTCGCCCGGACGAAATCCCTGAAGAGCGGGTGCGGCGCGATCGGCTTCGACTTGAACTCTGGGTGGAACTGCGACGCGACGAACCAGGGGTGGCCCTCGAGCTCGACGATCTCGACCAGCTTGGTGTCGGGAGAGAGCCCCGACATGACCATGCCGCGCTCCTCGAACGCGTCGCGGTAGGCGTTGTTGAACTCGTATCGGTGGCGGTGGCGCTCCTGCACGGTCTCGACGCCGTACGCGCGCCTCGCCAGTCGTCCCTCGACGAGGTGGCACGGGTAGGCGCCGAGCCGCATGGTGCCGCCCTTGTCCGTGACGTCCTTCTGCTCGTCGAGGAGGGAGATCACCGGATGCGGCGTCTTGCGGTTGAACTCGGTGGAGTGTGCGCCCTCGAGCCCGAGCACGTTTCGCGCGAACTCGATCGTCGCGCACTGCATGCCGAGGCAGATGCCGAGGAAGGGCACGCCCTTCTCGCGCGCGTATCGGATCGCCTCGATCTTGCCCTCGACGCCCCGGATGCCGAATCCGCCGGGAACGAGTATCGCCCTCGAGCCGGCAAGCACGCTCTCGGCGCCCTCGCGCTCGATGCGCTCCGCCTGCACCTTCCGGAAGCGCACCAGCGCGCGATTGGCGATGCCGGCGTGCGTCAGGGCCTCGAAGATCGACTTGTACGCGTCCGTCAGCCGGATGTACTTGCCGACCAGCGTCACCTCCGTCTCGGCCTCGGGAGAGCGCAATACGTCGAGTATCTGCTCCCAGCTCGACAGGTCCGGCTCGCCTCGCGGCAGCGTCAGACGCTCGAGAATCAGCTCGTCGAGGTTCTGCTCCCGAAGCACGAGAGGCAGCTCGTAGATCGAGAGCTCGACGTCCTGCTCCTCCACCACGCCCTCGATCGGCACGTTGCAGAAGAGCGCGATCTTGCGCTTGATCTCGTCCGAGATCTCCTTCTCCGTCCTGCAGATCAGGATGTCCGGAAGGATACCGATCTCGCGCAGCCGGCCGACCGAGTGCTGCGTCGGCTTCGTCTTGATCTCGCCGGAGGCGTGCAGGTAAGGCAGCAGCGTGAGGTGGATGAAGAGCACCCGGTTGCGACCCTTCTCGAGCCCGAACTGGCGGATCGCCTCGAGGAACGGCAGGCTCTCGATATCGCCGACCGTGCCGCCGATCTCGCTGATGACGACGTCGACGTCGTCAGCGGCGACGCGCTCGATCGAGGCCTTGATCTCGTCCGTGATGTGCGGCACCACCTGCACCGTCGACCCGAGGTAGTCCCCGCGACGCTCCTTCGAGATCACCGCGTTGTAGATCTGTCCGGTGGTGTAGTTGGAGTCCTTGGTGATGCGGGACTCGGTGAAACGCTCGTAGTGGCCGAGGTCGAGGTCGGTCTCGGCGCCGTCCTCCGTGACGTACACCTCCCCGTGCTGGTAGGGGCTCATCGTCCCCGGGTCGAGGTTGATGTAGGGATCGAACTTCTGCAGGCTGACGCGCAATCCGTGGCTCTCGAGCAGCATGCCGATCGTCGCCGACGTGAGCCCCTTGCCGAGTGACGACACGACGCCGCCCGTGACGAAGATGTACTTCGTCTTCGCTCCACGCCCCTCTTGCCCGCCCGCGTCCTTGGCGCCCGCGGCCGCAGCGTCTCCCGGGTGTGCTGGCTGTCCGGATATCATCGATCTGACGCTCTCCCCTGACTTCTGTAACTCTTCACAAACTCTCGGTAGTCCTCCTCGGTGTCGATCCCCGCGTACTCGTTCTCCGTCAAGAGGACGCGGATCTCCTCGCCGTTCTCGAGGACGCGCAGCTGCTCGAGGCGCTCGAGGCGCTCGAGGCGCCCCGGCTGCAGGTCGGAGAACGCGAGGAGGAAATCACGCCGGAAGCCGTAGATTCCGACGTGCTGGAGCCACGACACCGGATCGTCGCCGGCAGGATTCTGCGACGGGATCGACGCGCGGCTGAAGTAGAGCGCCGTGCCGCCGTCGTCGACGACCACTTTGACGATGTTCGGGTCGGCGAAGCCGGCGGCGTCGGTCCGTGGCCGCGCGAGCGTCGCCATCACGGGCGGTTTCCGGGGGCCCTCCGGCGCCGACCGCAGCGAGTCGACGAGCCGGCCGAGGTCCTCCCGGCAGATCAGCGGCTCGTCTCCCTGCACGTTCACGATGATGTCCTCATCGAGATCCCGCGCGACCTCGGCGACTCGATCGGTGCCCGAGACGTGCCGGTCCGACGTCAGCCGGACGTCCGCCCCGAACGATCGCGCCGCCTGCTCGACCTCGCGGCTGTCCGTCGCGATGATGACACGGTCGACGCCCCGTGTCCCCTGCACCGCCTCCCAGACGTGCTCCACGAGGAACTTGCCGGTGTCCCGGACGAGCACCTTGCGGGCAAAACGACGCGACCCGAGGCGGGCCGGAATGACGATCGCCGCTGCGCTCGACACGGAACCGAAACTCAACCTTAAATCATTATGCCAGCGGGGCTTCGCGCTCGACGCCGCGCGCCGACCGGAAGGACAGTATCACAGAGCGGGGAGGTTTTCAAATCCGAAACCGCCGCCGTGCTCGTCAGCGAGCGGCGCCGACACCCTCCTCGATCACCTCGCGGAAGAAGGCCTCGGTGGCGTCGACCATCGGCGAGAGCGCGAGGTTCTTCTCGACCCATTCGCGCGCCCGGCGGCCGAGCTCGCGGGCCTCCTCGGGGTTCTCGAGCAGGCGGATGATCGCGCCGGCGAGCGCGTCCGGATCGCGCTCGTTGACCAGCAGACCGGTCTCCTCGTCGGTGATGATCTGGAGGATCTCTCCCACCGCGCTCGCGACCACGGGCCGGGCCATCGCCATCGCCTCGAGCGCGGTCAGCCCGACGCCACCGCGCAGCGTCGGCACGACGACGATGTCGAGGTTTCGAAGCAGCTCCGGGAGTCGAGGCAGCGGCGGGCAGAGGTGCACGTGCTGCTCGAGCTCGAGCTCGCGGATCTGGCGCCGGAGGTTGCGTTCCTCGTCTCCGTCGCCGTGAATGACGAACATCGCCTCGCGGCCGGAGTCGAGCACGCGACGCGCCGCTGTGATCAGATACGTGTAGCCCTTGACGCGCGTCATGCGGCCGATCGAGCCGATCACCGGAATGCGGTTCGGCGCGGAGAGCGGCGGCGAGCCCGGCACGAACTTCTCGACCGACACGCCGCTGCGCACCACGCGGATGATCTCCTTCGGCACGCGCTGCGTGTTGACGAGCGCCTCGCGGACCGCCTCGTTGACGGCGATGACTCCCGAGATGTGGCGCAGCGGCACCGTCGGCGTCTGCTCGGACGGGATGTGGTGCACCGTGGCCACCAGCGGCTTCTGCAGGCGCTGGGCGATCTTCAGCGCCATCGGCATGGAGCGCAGGTTGAGGCTGTGGACGATCTCCGGACGGTACTCGTGCAGGAGGTGCGTCAGCTTGCGGAAGGAGAAGTAGTTGTACCGCACCAGGTAGGTCTCGATCCCCTCCCGGCGGAACGCCTCGCGCAGATCGCCGCCACCGGTGCAGAGCCGCACCTGGTTGCCGCGCTCCTTGAGCACGCGGACGAGGTCGTAGCTGTAGCTCGTCGTGCTCGAGTAGCTGAGCCGCTCGTTGATGAAGAGGAGTCGCATCACTCCCCGCTTCCTCCGCTTTCTCCGGCGTACGGCGTCGGGTCGGCGACGCCGGCTTCCTCGAACCCGCGTCGCCGCAGGTGGCAGCTGTCGCAGCGGCCGCAGGCCCGCGGGCGCTCCGATCCATCGTCGGCCGGAAACGCCACCGGATCGTAGCAACTCCAGGTTTTTGCGAAGTCGAGGCCGAGCGAGGCCCCCAGCCGGATGATATCGGCCTTGGTCCGGTGGAGGAGCGGCGCGCGGATGCGGATCGCCGTCCCATCCTCGACCGCGGCGCGCGTCGCCAGCGCCGCCAGACGCTCGAAGGCCCGCAGGTACTCCGGGCGGCAGTCCGGATACCCGGAGTAGTCGAGGCTGTTGACGCCGAGAAAGATGTCGGCGCAGTCGAGCTGCTCGCACCGCGCGAGCGCGTACGCCAGGAAGACCGTGTTGCGGGCCGGGACGTAGGTGACCGGGATCGGTCCGTCGTCCAGAGCGTGACTCCGGTTAACGTGATCACGGACGGGGTGACTCTGGTTGGGGGGGTGATCACGGTCGGCGTCGCCGCGGTCCTTCGGCACCTCGACCGCGGGATCGGTGAGCGCCGAGCCGCCGTCCTCGAGCCCCGTGAGCGTCACCAGGCGGTGCGAGACCAGCCCGATCGCCTCGGCGAGCCCGGTCGCGAAGCCGGTCTCGACGGCGTGACGCTGCCCGTAGACGAAGGTCAGCCCGTTGAGCTCGTAGCCCAGCGACGACGCCGCGAGCGCCGTGACGGCCGAGTCGAGCCCGCCGCTGAGCAGGACGACCGCGCGCTTCGGGGACGGGGTAGGCGGCATGGCGGAGGTGACCGGGACTGTCGTTCGGCGGGCAGCGCGCCGCGAGAATCGACGTACGAGCGACCCGCGGCACGCGTGCGCCCCGGGCAGCCGGGATGGTAGCGGAAACCATGGCGAGACGCCACGGCGGGCTGGTGCTGGGGGGTTGATTTCGCGTCCGTCGCCGATGCCGACACCGACCCCAGCGTTGCAAAAAAGTCGTCCTCGTCCTCGTCCTCGTCGTCGTCCTCGAAGGCTCCAGTTGCGGAATCCGATGACCGACTCCGATACCGATCGCCGATGCCGATACCGATTCCGACGCCGATTCCGTCGGAGATCCGAGGTCAGAGGTCAGAGGTCAGAGGTCAGGGGTCGGAGGTCAGGACCGACGTTCGGGTGCGATCGGGGACGGGGACGGGGACGGGGACGACTCGTTTGCGCCAGCCGTGATGGCACGGTATGACAGGGGACCTGTCCCCGGGCCTCGCCTCCGTCCGTTCGTCGCCACCGGAGCCACTCCACGAGCATGCAAGGGCGAGATGGCGCGCAAGAAGGCCGGGAAAACGGAGCGGAAGGGACCGAACGGGAAGGGAACGTCGAAGCGGCGCCGGGGGGAGCGGGACAGACCGCCGGGGAGATCGGCCGCCGACGGGTTTCGCGGTGCGGCGCGCGCGGCGCTCCTGGCGCTCGCTGCCGCGCTCGAGCGCGACATCGGGGCGACGGTGAGCCCGGTGCGGCTCGCCTCGCTGGCGCGGGGCCTCGCGCCCGCCCGCCGGCTCGAGGCAGTCCGGCGGCTCGATGGCTTCGGCGTCTTCGCCGGGCTGCCGAGCGGCTGGGTGCTGGCGCACATCGACGCCCTCGTCGAGTCGGGCCACCTCGAGCCCGCCGAGGGAGCTGGCGGCGCCCTGACCATGTGCGTCTCGGGGAGCGGTCGGCGGGCCATGGGGGACGGAGAGCCGCTCGGGCAACTGGTCGAGGGTGACAGCGTGCCGGTGGCCGGGGCGCTGTCGCGCGCCGAGAGCGCCATCGTCGAGGCGCTGAGGGCGCTCCGGGCCCGTCACGCTCGGCGCGAGGGCCGTCCGGCGTTCTCGATCCTGTCGAACGACACGGTGCGTGCGATCGCCCGCCGGCGTCCGGAGCATCTCGGCGAGCTCGCCGCCGTGCCGGGGATCGGACCCGAGCGGCTGAGACGCTACGGTCGCGGGATCCTCCGCGCCGTCAAGCGAACGCGGCCCCGCTGAGCCGGGCTGGCCCGTCGACCCTCAGCCGGTCCCGCGCGAGTCGCCTTCCCGTCGGGCGGCGTCCCACGCTCGCGCGCGCGCCACGAACGGCTCGACGCCGTCGAGCACGGCGGCGATGAGGCCGCGAGCGCCGTCGCGGAAGCCCTGCTCGACGACGAGACGACGGAGGATGCGACCGGCGATCGCCGCCGCGTGCGCGTCGCGAGACGCGCCCTCGGCGACGCCGGCGTGCGGTCGAGTGCGCTGCTCGAGCCGCTCGACGCACCCCGCGAGCCGCCGCGGCCCGAGGTGCACCAGCGGGTGCTCGAGGTCGACGGTGCCGCTCGCGTGGCCGGAAACGGAGTTCACACGCCCGCCGGCGGTGACGCGGAGGCAGCGAGGCTCGCGCGTTCGCCACCCGCCATGACGGAGATAGCGCCCGAGGAGGTGGCGCGTCACCGGCATCGCCAGCGCGTCGGCTCCACGGCGAGATGCCGTCGCCTCGAGGAGCTCGGCGCGCAGTCCGTGGCTCACCCGCTCGGCGCTCGAGACAACGAGAAGCCAGCCGCCGGCCGCGGCGACGAGGACGTCGTCGGGGAGGCCCGCGGGCGTCGGCGCCGCCGGGCATGCCCCCGGCGCGGGCGAGGCCACCAGGGCGCCCGCGGAGCGGTAGGCCTGCGCGCGCTCCGCATCGCCGCAGACGGCGATCACCTCGTCGGCGAAATCGACGGTGGCCACGGACGCGGCGACGTCGACCGGGCCCGGCTCGACGACGATCGCCGCGACGAGCGCGTCACTCATGAAACCGATGCCCCCATCAACTCCCGGAGCTCGAGGAAATGGTCATACATGCGGTGGAAGACGCGGTACTTGCGGTCGTGGTACGCCGTCGAGCCGGGGTCGGGCTCCACCGTCCGGCTCGAGCGGCCCATGGCGCGCATCGCCGCGAGCACGTCACCGTGGACGCCGGAGGCGACCGCGCCGAGGATGGCCGCGCCGAGCAGCACGGCCTCGGGCTCGGCGGGCATGTCCAGGCGGCAGCCGGTGATGTCCGCGTGCTGCGCGAGCCACACGGGGTTCTTGGTGCCGCCGCCGCAGACGTGGACGGCGTCGATCTCGTAGCCGCCCGCGTTGAGCTCCGCGATGATGTGTCGCGTGCCGTACGCGATCGCCTGCACGGCGGCGAGGTAGCGCACGGCGAGCGACGCGAGCGAGGCGTCGAGCCCGAGCCCGCTGACGACGCCGCGCAGCGAGGCGTCCGCTCGCGGGCTGCGGTTGCCCAGGAAGTATGGAAGCACGTGCAGCCCCGCGGTGAGCTCGGCGACGGGCACGCCGCGCTCGGACGCGAGACGGTCGACCTCGGCGTTGAGCACGTCGTAGACCGTCGTGCCGCGCTCCTCGGCGAGGCGGCGGGCCTCCGGAGCCGCCGCGGAGTCGTTGATGACGTGATCGATCAGCGAGCCGGTCGAGCTCTGGCCGCCCTCGGTGAGCCACATGCCGGGCACCATCGCGGAGAAGTACGGTCCCCAGATGCCGCGCAGGAACTTCGCGTCGCGCGAGACCGCCATGTGACATGACGAGGTGCCGCCGATGAGCGCCAGCGAGCGCTCGAGCGTCGCTCGCGCGGCACTGTCCTCGGCGCCACCGTCGTCGGCGCCACTGTCGTCGGCGCCACTTCCGTCTCCGAGGGCGGCGCCCAGCAGTCCGAGTCCCCCCGCGTGCGCGTCGATGATGCCGACGGCGACCCGGATCCCCTCCGGCAGCCCGAGGTCCCCCGCCGCTGTCGGCGAGAGCCGACCGGCGACCTCGCCAACGGGACGGATGTCGGTGCCCTGGCGATCCCCGTCGAACAGGTCGGCGAGCCCGATGGCGTCGAAGAGATCGCGCGGCCAGCCGTCGCCCTCCCGATGCCCGAGGTACGTCCACTTGCAGACCGTCGTGCACATCGAGCGCACGTCGTTCCCGGTGGCGCGGTAGGTGAGAAAGTCGGCGAGGTCGATGAAGCGGCGCGCGCGCTTCCAGGTCCCGGGGAGGTGGCGCTTGATCCAGAGAAGCTTCGGCGGAGCCATCTCGGGAGAGATGCGCCCGCCGACGTGGCGTAGCGCCTCGTGACCCGTGCGGTTGACGACCTCGGCCTCCTCGGTCGCGCGGTGGTCCATCCACAGCACGACGTTCCAGCGGTCGTCACCCTCGGGCGACACCGTCACCGGACGGTCGTCCGCGTCGAGCGCGACGAGCGAGCAGCTCGTCGCGTCGATCCCGATGCCGACGATCGACGCCGGATCGACACCGGAGCGCTCGATCGCCGCGCGAACCGCCCGGCCGCACGCGTCCCAGATGCCGTCGCTCGACTGCTCGAAGAACTCCGCGCGGGGCGTCGCCGTCTCGGTGTCGACGCTCGCGTGCGCGAGGCAACGGCCGTCCACCGTGACGATGCCGGCGCGCGCGCTGCCGGTGCCGACATCAATACCGACGACGTGCGACTCGCCTGGACGCGGCACGATCACCTCCCCGGGAAACTCCCACCGTGACTCCGGCGACGGACCCGGCGACCGCACCGGCCGTCACTGCCGGTCTGTGCGCGGGATTGTACCGCGGGCCGCGGCCGTGTCGGAACCCCCGATCGGACGTCGGTCCGGCGCGCGGCGTGCCTCGCTACTCGCAGGGGCCGAGGTTATCGTCGATGGGGTCGACGCCGAGGTTGGGGAACGGCGGCCGCGGCGGGGCGCCTCCCAGGAAGAGGAAGTTGAGGATGCCGATCGCGCCGCTGATGTCGACCGCGCCGTGGTCGTTGAAGTCGGCGGCATCCGGACACGTCGGCGGCGGTCCGCCCAGAAACAGGAAGTTGAGCAGCTTGACCGCGTCGGTGATCTCGATCGAGCCGTTGCGGTCGACGTCGCCGCGCAGGAAGAAGGTCGGCAACTGCGCCGGCGGCGTGATGTTGAGAATCCTGACCGTCGACGACTCGAGGCTCGGGAACTTCGAGAAGCCGTCGACCGTGAAGATGTTGAAGATCCTGCTGATCGAGGCGTTGTTGCGCAGGCGGACCTCGGTCACGGCTCCCTGCGGCGCGCCGTTCGAGACGTCGTAGACGAGAAAGAGAATCGTCTGGTTCTCGCCGGGCGGGATGAACCGGAACTCGAAGGGCGGCTCGAAATCGAACAGCACGCCGACCTCCACCCGGCTGTCGAACTCGTTGCACTCGAAGAACTCGGGGTGCACCGCCGCGGTCGCCGTGTTGTCGAGCGAGCACCGGTTGAAGGTCAGCGCGCTCGGATCGTGGGTCGCCATCACCTGGAACCCGCGGATCGGATCGGGGTGCGATGCCACCACCGGGAACCACACGTCGCTCTGATTGGGAACCACCGCCTGGTCGGGGATCTCGAGCGTGTTGAACGCCTCCTGCGCGACGATGAAATCCTGCTTGACGACCCTCGACTCCCGATCGGCGTTGAAGACCCTCAGCGTCACCGTGTACTTCCCGGGACTGTTGAACGTGTAGACCGGATTGCGGACGCTCGAGCGGCTATTGATCCCGTCTCCGAAATCCCAGCGCCACGCCGCCACGTCACCGCTCGACAGGTCCTGGAAGCTGACCTTGAGGGGCGCCTCGCCCGTTCTCGGGCTCGCCGTGAAGTCCGCCTGCACTTGCCCGGCGTTGTTCGTGTAGAAGACGTCCCCGTTCTCGAGAAAACACGCGTGCAGGTTGCCCTCGAGGTCCGCGACCAGCGACGGTCGCGTTCGGCTGCTGCCCGAGCCAGACAGCGTCACCGGCTCGAGGAGGAACGTCGACAGCCCCTGAATGTAGTTCACGGCGCCCTGTTTCGCGTAGACGATCGTCAGCAGCGAGCCGGAGCGGATCGACAGTCGCGGATCGGTGATCCCGCCGCTGTCGAGGAGACGCTGCGGGCTGAACTGCCCGTCGCCGATACGCGACACGAACTTCAGGTTGCCGTTCGCCTCGAACGTGATGAAGATATCGCCGTTCTGGTTGATGGTGATGTTCGGCGCCGACTCGACCTCGGTCGGCGTCTCGACGACTCTCACCTCGTTCTCGAAACGGCCGCTCCTGTTGTTGACGTAAAAGACATCGTTGTCGCGGAGGAAGACGATGTGCGCGGCGCCCTTGCTGTCCATGGCGACGTCGGGCTGTGTGCCCGGCGCGACCTCCTGGCGCGTGCCGCGGTCGTGGTTGTAGTAGACGACGACGTGGGTGTCATCGTCGTGGCTCGGGATCGAGATCCACACCAGGTGCGGCACGCCTCGGATGTCGAGGTCGACGCGAGGCGAGAAGTCGTCGAAGGCGTTGCGCGAGAGGTTCGTGAAGGAGCGGAATCGGCCGCCGTTGTTGTCGATCAGGTAGATCTCGCGTCCCACCTCTTCCGAGAGGAAGCTCCCCTGCGCGAACGCGATGGAGGTGGTTCCCGCCGAGTTGCTGATGATGTCGGGAGAGCCCTGCGGGCCCGTCGGCGCGGGCAACTCGAGAGTCTCGCGCAGGTTCGGCCCGATCACGTCGACGACGAGTTCCTCGTTGACGACGCTGACGATGTAGACGTTGTTCGCGCCGTCGACCCCGAGAGTGCAGTCGCTCGCGGCGCGGCCGCCGTTGGTGATGCGCGTCGGCGGCCCGAAATCGCCCAGCACGGGCGTCGCGAGCAGTGAGAGCAGGATCAGCAGGCTGGTGGCCCGACCTCGAGTCCCCGGACGCCGCCCGGCCCCGGTCTCGTCTCCGCGCATCGCGGGAGCGGCGAGAAATGCCTTCTCCGGTGTCATGAGAGATTCCCCTCGCTTGTACTTTCCTCCGTGCGCGACGACCCACCGTCGCGCGAAGAACAACCCGCTTCGCGCCCTGGGTTCGAGGACGCCGCGGAGACGGCGGCCTCGGGGCGAGTGAGCCGTGAGAACGGAGTCGGACCCCCCGGAGGGTGTCCGGCGACGAGACGTCTCACCCAACCTCGCGAGTGGCGCTCGACGAGCGCCGTATCTCTCACTTCCGTTCGACCGTGAAACGCCGGCTCGAGCTCCTGGTGCCGTGACGGCGCGCCGCGTGGGCTTCGACCGGGGTCCAGCGCACTGGCCGCCGGTCGCCGGAGTCGGGCACGGACTCGTGCTCTTTCAGAACCCCGGCTATTGTACGAACGCCACGGAAGGAGTCAATGGGCCGGGAGGGAGGATCCCGGGGTCCGGGATCGGATGTCCGACCGGGAAGACCGGGGCTCCGGGGCCGCGGGGCGGATCGCTTGCGTCGTCCGATCCCTCGATTACAATCGGACTTTCGCGCGCTGATATGGCGGGCACGGCACAGCGGGCACGGCACAGCGGGCACGGCACAGCGGAGAGGCCCGGCGGGGAGGGCCTGCCGGGCGCACCTTCCCAGGAGACCGGATGGCGACCACGGAACGATCGAGCAGTGGCTCCGCCGCGGCCGCGCGTCGAGGCGCTCGGCGGCTGCACCTGGGCTACAGCACGAACGTCCACCGGGGCGAGACGCTGCGCCAGGTCTACGACTTCCTGCGCGACTACAGCATCCCGGTGGCGCGGCGCGTCTTCGGCGACGCGCCGGCGGGCCTCGAGCTGCGCTTCGGCATCGAGGCCGCGCGGGAGCTCGGTGATCGCGACGCGCGCGAGCGATTCCGCGCCTTTCTCGAGCAGTCCCGCCTCGAGCTCTTCTCCGTCAACGCCTTTCCCCTGCAGGACTTCCAGGCCCGGCAGGTGAAGGAGCGCGTCTACGCCCCCGACTGGCGCAGCCGCGACCGTGTGGTCTGGACCCGGCGGATCGCGGCGATCCTCGCCGATCTCATGCCGCCGGGCGTCACCGGGTCGGTGAGCACCCTCGGCGGCACCTACCGTCCCTGGAGCCACACGTCAGCCACCCTCGACCGCATCGCCGACAACTACCTGCGAGTGCTCGAGACCCTGGAGGAGATCGAGGAGCGCACGGGGCGACGGGTCGTCCTCGCCGCCGAGCCCGAGCCCGACACCAGCTTCGAGGTCGCCGCCGACGTCATCCGCTTCGTCGAGGGCCACCTGCTGCCGCGGGCCCGCGAGCGCTGGAGGGGCCGGCGCCCGTCGGTGATCGAGGAGTCCGTGCGCACGCGATTCACGGTCAACCTGGACACCTGTCACTTCTCGGTGCTCTTCCATCAGCCGGCAGCGGCGATCCGCGAGCTGCTCGCCGCCGGCATCGCCATCGGCAAGATCCACGTCACCAGCGCGCCCGCCCTGCGCAACCCGCACCGCGCCTCGCGCGGCTACGACGTGCTGCGATCGATGGACGAGCCGCGCTACCTGCACCAGTTCTGCGGCGTCGACGGCAACGGGCGCGAGATCTGGCGCGGGCGGGATCTCGACGAGCTGCCCCCACGCCTGCGCCGCGACGCGCACCCGGACCTCGCCGAGCTCCGCACCCACTTCCACGTCCCTCTCTACCTGAAACGCTGGCGCCTCCTCCGAACCACCCAGGACGAGACCCTCGACGCGCTCCGCGTCGCGCTCTCCCGCCGCGCGTGCGACCACCTGGTCATCGAGACCTACACCTGGCCGGTCCTGGCCAGCGAGGACCGCCTCGTGAGCGGCATCGCGCGCGAATACCGCTGGCTGCTGGAGAGCCTCGAGCGGCTCGGAGCGGTGTAAGTCGGAGTCGGAGTCGGAATCGGTATCGGTGTCGGTATCGGTGTCGGAGTCGGTCATCCGTCCTCTGTCTCGGTCCTCGGTCTCCGTCATCAGTCTCTGCCTCTCGCATCGGACTCTCCACCCGGGTCTTCGAGGACGAGGACGAGGACGAGGACGGGAACGGGGACGGGCACGGGGACGGGCACGGGGACGGGGACGGGCACGGGGACGGGGACGGGACCGGGGACGGGGATGCCCTCAACCCGCCAGGTCGAGGA
>JBFFXF010000034.1:0-36890 GCA_041569895.1 Planctomycetota bacterium
GTTTGGTTTCATGTCTGTCACAACAACGAAAGGCAACAGCTGACGGTTCCCGGGGGGCGAGGCCCGATGCCGATTACGACTCCGATTCCGATTACCGATACCGATTCCGACTCCGATGACCGATTCCGACCCCGATGACCGATGACCGATTCTGACTCTGACTCTGACTCTGACCTCTGGTCTCTGTCTCTGATCTCTGTCTCTGTCTCTGTCTCCGCTCTCTCACTCCCACGGCGCCCCGTACCGCGGTCGGTTCACGAAACGACGCATGCCGATCTCGAAGTCCGCCACCGTTGCCGGGCCGAGGCGGACGGTGAATGCCTTGCTGTTGACGACGGTGCTGGTGCGGTCGTGGTCGACCGAGGTGAACTCGTGCTCTCCGAACGCGCCGGCCTGGATGACGACGTCTCGGGACGCCGAGGGGTGGACGTTGACGAGGGTCACGGCGACGCCGTCGTCGGTCACGCGGTGGACGAGGGCCGCGACGTCGGGCGGGACGCCGGGGCGGCGGCGGGCGGGATCGAAGTAGCGCAGGCGGCAGTGGAGCAGGCCGCCGTGGTAGATGTGATTGGGGCCGCCGAGCATCAGCTGGACGAGGCCCTCGACGATCACCGGGTTGCGCTGCTGCCAGTGGTGGACGTCCTGCTCGGGCGGCGTCGAGCGGTCGGCGCGGATCACCTCGAGCCGCCGCAGGGTCTCCTGCCACGTCGCGCGCAGAATCTGGACCGGATAGTCGGGGTTGTGGCCGGCGAGGAAGGCCAGCCAGCCGGCCTCGTTGCCGGAGTCGCCCTTGTGCTTCGAGTACGTCGCTCGCTGGAAGGCCTCGACGTCGGCGACGCGCTCCAGCCGGCTCCAGTCGTCGTCGAGTCGCGAGAGGTACCAGAGGACGATCGGACACTGCGGACTCATCCGGCGGTAGTCGTACCAGCCGCGGCGGTCGTGACGGTGGGGCACCAGGAGAACGCCATCCGTCTCGACGCGACCGCGAGCAGCGACGACGTCGATCTGTGATCTCGGCAGCTCGAGCCAGGAGAGGTCGCCGGTCGCCAGCAGGGCGTTCGAGGCGCCGATCGTCGTCGACTCGAGGATGTTGAACAGGCCGTGCGGCCACTTCCAGCCGTAGTACCCTCCCCACCACGCGCCATCCATGTACTGGCCGATGACGTCGTCGAGGCCGACGTTGTCGGGGATGATCCCGCCGTTCCGTCTGGCGCGCTCGATCCAGGCCGTGACGTAGTCGATGACCCACCGGCGGTACTTCTCCTCGCCGGTCACCATGTAGGCGTTGAGGACGAGGCTCGTCGCGGTGAGGTTGAGCGGCACGTCGCCGCGCATCATGCGCCGGTTGATGGCCTCGAGAAGCGCCGGGAACTGCTCGTCGTCGATCCACGCCTCGCTCGACGTCACTCCGGGTACGTCGTCGAAGGGGAGCGGGTAGTGCGCCAGCACCGGACGGTGCGTCGACCAGTCCTCCGCCGTGTTCAGGAACCGCGGCCCGCGGCTGCCGTTGATCGGCGAGCGGATCAGCTTGCGGTCCGGGTCCCAGTTCTTCGCCTCGGGGTCGTCGCCGGTGTAGAGCTCGGCGAAACGCACGGAGCGCTCGCGGAAGCTCGGCACCGTCGGATCGGCGAGACCGAAGAAGTAGAAGTAGACCGAGCTCTCGCCGTGGTGCATCCAGTCGTAGTAGCCGTCGAACTCCCGGTAGACCTGACCGTACGCCGTGAACTGGCGCGTCACGGCGTCCCACAGCTTGTGGGAGACCTCGTGCATGACATCGGGCCCGCCGAGCGCGTAGTAGAGCGGGAAGTTGTGGAAGCTCTCGTAGCCGTCGTCGGAGCCGTCCATCCCCGGCCACTCGTCGCGCCAGATCAGCGTGCCGTCGGGACGAGTGTACTTGCGCACGAACTCGAGCGCGGCGGGGGCGAGCTTGTCGATCAGGTGCCGCTGGAGGAGCGCCCATTCGGGCGGCGGCGCCGGGGCGAGAGCCTCGATGGTGACCGGCCTCGCGCCGGCGCTCGCCTTGACATCTCGTGCGCGAACGGCGGCGCCGGTCGCGACACTCACGAGCAGGACGATGCAGAGCGGGCAGAGGGAGCGCACGGCGCGAGGCGATCCGTTGATGTCGGCTTTCAGACGACCCGGTCGGGCACGAGGAACGGCGCCCGGTAGGGTCGCGTCAGCAGCTTGTTGGCCTCGTCGTCACCCGGGAACTTCTCGGCCTTCGGATCCATTTCGAGCGTGCGGCCGAGCTGGTACGTCAGACCCTCGAGCTTGAGGCCGACGCCCTTCGAGAGGTTGTTCTCGAGCGCCTTGAAGGTGTCGTGGACGACGCGGTCGTCGCCGAAGGCCCTGGTCTTCTGGTTGAACGGCACGCGTTTGCCCAGGCGATAGGAGACGTTCGCCAGGTGGCAGTGCGCGGAGGAGTAGTGACCGACCTCGACGGGGGCGTTCAGCGTCTTGGCGTCGCGCGACCTCACGGCGTTGATGAAGTTGCCGAAGATGCCGCCGGGCTCCGCCTTGACGCCGAGGTTGGGGATGCGTTCCGCCTCGCCGCCGTTCTTCGGGTAGAAGCGGCCGCCCGAGATCATCCCCTCGGTCGTGTAGTACTCGTTGGCGACCTTGCGGCTGTCGCGCGACTTCCCGCCGACGAGACCGCGCACCTCGAAGACGAGCTTCGCCTCGGTGTGCGGATACTCGAACACCGCCATCTGGGTGTTCGGCGTGTGGCCCTGGTCCTCGTAGGCGAATCGGCCGCCGAGGCTCCACACCCTCGAGGGCATGGTCGCGCCCTTGATCGCCCAGAGCGCGACGTCCATCTCGTGCACGCCCTGGTTGCCGATGTCGCCGTTGCCGAAATCCCAGAACCAGTGCCAGTTGTAGTGCACCAGGTTGCGGTGGAAGGGCTGCTCCGGCGCCGGACCGAGCCAGACGTCGAAGTCGAGGCTCGCCGGAGCCTTCTCGGTCTCCTTGTGGCCGATGCTCCAGCGCGGCTTGCAGCAGTAGCCCTTCGAGACCAGCAGCTTGCCGTACTTCCCGGAGTGCACCACGGCGATCTCGTTGGTGCGGCCGTCGCTGGCGCGCTGCTGCGTGCCGTGCTGCACGATGCGGTTGTACTTCCTCGCCGCCTCGGCGGCGATGCGACCCTCGTGCACGTTGTGACTCAGCGGCTTCTCGACGTAGACGTCCTTTCCGGCCTGACACGCCCAGATGGTCATCAGGGAGTGCCAGTGGTTGCACGTCGCGATCGAGATGGCGTCGAGGTTCTTGTCCTCGAGCGCGCGTCGCACGTCCTGGACGCATTCGGGGGCGTTGCCGCCCTTCTGCTCGACCTGCTTCGAGCGGCTGGGGAAGAGCGAGCTGTCCGGATCGATCAGGTAGGCGACCTCGACGTCCTTCATGCCGGCGAACGAGCCGATGTGGCTGCCACCGCGGCCGTGGATGCCGGCAACTCCGATCCGGATCCGCTCATTCGCCCCGAGAACGCGCCCGGCGCCCGAGACGGCGGCGGCGGTGACCGCGACGCCCGCGGTCGCCTGCTTGATGAACCGACGACGTGAGATTCTCGACATCATGTCCTCCAGACGTCCCTTCGAGGTCCTCCTGCGCCGAACAGAAAGGGCGACCGATGGCTCGGCCGGTGATGGTACGATCACGCGCGAGCTGACCCGGACTCCGACGCCGACTGCCCGGAACTCGTCCGGGGCACGGGCCGGGCGCTCCTCCGGCTTCTCGAAGCCTGCATCTTATCCACGCCAGTCTCCACGGTTCAAGGAGGAAGCATGCCGCGCGCGGGCCCGAAGGCGCTCGAGTACGATCCGGTGCTCCCTCGCGACCGCGGCGTGCCGATCGGCTGCGTCGGGTCGGGCTTCATCATGGCCGACTGCCACCTCGTGGCGTACCGGGCGGCCCGGTTCAACCCGGTCGCCATCGCGTCGAGGCATCGCGAGAAGGCCGCCGCCGTCGCCGAGCGCCACGGCATCCCGACAGCCCACCGCTCGGTCGCGGACCTGCTCGACGACGAGCGCGTGGCGGTCCTCGACGTCGCGGTGCCGCCCGACGTGCAGCCCGGGATCATCCGCGAGGCCGTGAAGCGCAAGCACATCCGCGGCATCCTCGCCCAGAAGCCGCTGGCGACCAGCTACGCGAAGGCGCGGAGAGTCGTCGACCTCTGCGCGCGCGCCGGCGTCACCCTCGCCGTCAACCAGAACATGCGCTGGGACCAGTCGATCCGCGCGCTGAAGTCGCTGCTCGACCGCGGCGAGCTCGGCGAGCCGGTGCTGGCGACGATCGATATGCGCGCGATCCCGCACTGGATGCCGTGGCAGGAGCGGCTCGGCTGGGTGACACTGCGCATCATGTCGATCCACCACCTCGACGCGTTCCGCTTCCTCTTCGGCGATCCGGTGCGCGTCTTCGCGAGCGTGCGCGAGGATCCCCGCACGGCGAGGCAGTTCGCGCATCGCGACGGAATCTGCCTCTACATCCTCGAGTACTCGAACGGTCTCCGCGCGGCGGCGTGGGACGACGTGTGGTCGGGACCGGCGCTCGAGGGCGCGGCGGGGGACATCGCCATCCGGTGGCGCGTCGAGGGGCTCGAGGGGATGGCGCGGGGCACCATCGGGTGGCCGCGCTATCCGAAGCGCGTTCCGAGCACGCTCGACTACACCACGATCCGGAGCGGTGCGTGGCACCGCCCGCGATGGAAGAAGGTCTGGTTCCCCGACGCGTTCGTCGGACCGATGGCGGAGCTCCTCCGCGCGCTCGAGGAGCGCCGGGCGCCATCGATCAGCGGCCGCGACAACCTGAAGACGATGGCGCTCGTCGACGCGTGCTACCGCTCGGCGCGCGAGCACCGGGCGGTGAGCATCCGCGACGTCATGCGGTGAGAGCCGGTCCTTCGCTCGCGTCGCACGCTCCGCTCAGCGCGCCGTCGCCATGAACGCGAAGGCGCCATCGACCAGCCGGCCGTCGAGTCCCCGGATGAACACCGTCACCTCGCTCGGACCGGTCTGCGCCACGCTCGCGACGTGCGCGCCGAGCCCGCGCGCGTCGGTCCGCGGCGCGGCGACCGGCACGAGGACCTTGGTTACGGCGTCGATCGCGATGGTGTAGGTCCCCGTGCCCGTGTGGGTCACCCGCAATACGCCGTACTCGTCGGTGCCGGTGGAGCCGTCCGCCGCCACGAGCGCCCAGGCGACGATGGCGTTGTCCCGTGTGCGCTCGCCGACGCTGACCCTGGTGCCGGGCCCGGCGGCGGTCGACGAGACGAGCTTCCCGGTCACGGCGGTGTCCTCGGTCAGGAGCGTCAGCTTCCTCGCCGTCAGCCGGAGGTCCTCCGCAGTGAGCTCCGTCTGCAGCGCGGTCATCGCGAGGGAGCCGTTGGAGACGATCTCCGTATTGATGGCACCGACAGACAGCGGTCCCAGGGAACGAATGGCGACGTCCGCCGACTCGATCTCTGTGGAGGCAGCCCCCCCCAGGGACAGCGCGCCGCCGCCGGAGATATCGAGGTTGCCGTTACCTCGGACCGTCAGGTCCGTGCCGACGGTGAGCGCGGCGGCGTTCCCGGCCGTGATCGTCATGTCGTTCGCCGTCGCGAGCGTCGCGTTCTGGCCGCTGTCGATCACCATGTCGTTCTCGTTCGTCAGCTGCATATCGTATTGTGCACGGATCGACACGAGCTCGTTGTCCTTCGTGTCGTCGAACGTCAGCTCGTTGAAACCGCCGCCGCCAACCGTGCTGTTCGACTTCACGCCGGCGACCGTCTTGTTCGCGGGCAGCTGGTACGGCGGCATGTTTGCGGCGTTATAGACCGTGCCCGTGATCAGCGGTCGATCGGGGTTGCCCTCCTCGAAGTCGACGATCACCTCCTGACCGATCCGCGGGATGATCACCGACCCCCAGCCGGCGCCGCTCCACATCTGCGCGACGCGGATCCAGGCGCTCGAGCTCTCGTCGGGTTGCCCCTCGCGGTCCCAGTGGAACTGCACCTTCACGCGGCCGAACTTGTCGGTGTGGATCTCCTCGCCCACCGGTCCGACGACGACGGCCGTCTGGACGCCCGGCATGCGGGCATCCGGCGTCACCCGCAACGGGCGGTAGGGCACCGCCGCCGGCACGCACTCGAAGGAGTTGCCGTAGTAGCTGCGGGCCTCGGCGCCCTTCGAGATCACCAGGCCGACGTGCGTCACCGCCGTGAGCGCGTACTCGCCGTCGAGGTCGGCCTCGACGCGGTCCACCAGAGTGAACTTGTGACCGGGGGAGAAGCCCGGGACGTTGCCGGTGCCGGCGAGCGACGAGCGGTCGCGCTGCAGGCGCTCGAGGTTGATCCGGGCGCTGTCCTCTCCGTCTCCGACGTTCGCGTAGAGCCCCGGATAGTCGTAGACCTCGAGATTCGCCGTCGGGTCGCCCATGGCGACGGAGGCGGAGACCTCGAGAGTCTTCTCGGGCATCTCGAAGTTGTAGTCGCGCGCGACGTACTTGCCGCTCGCCAGCCGCTCGCTGGCGGCGAGCGTCGAGACGAACTCCTCGAACGGTGACGCCGGGTCCGCCCTGTTGCCGTGGAACGCGAACCGCCCGCCGGGTACGGCGCCGTACGCGGCCGCGCTGTCCCCGATGACGAGTCCCCGGTCGTTGACGCCGAAGTAGTGGAAAACGCCCTGGCGCTCCGCCCGCCGCCGGATGAAGTCGAGATCGGACTCGTTGTACTGGATGGCGAGCTGGTGCACCTCCGAGGTGCCATCGAACACGAACGTCGCCATCAGTCCGGCCTCGGTGAGGATCTGATCGATGATGTCCGCGAGAGGGAGATTCTGAAACACGCGCGAGTCCCGCGTCAGCGCCAGCTTCGCGAGCGGCGGCACGATCTCGACGACGTACGTCGCCGTCCTGCCGTCGAACGCCCGCAACCCGATGGCGTCGACCACGCCGCCGTAGACGGTCTCGCCGCTCGCCCCCGTCATCGAGAGCGCGGCCGGCGTGCCGACGAGCGCGGCGGTCTTGAGCGCGGGATCCGCGCGCGTGAACGCGACCTGGAACCGGTAGAGCTCCGACATCACCTCGCTGCCGCTGAAGGCGATCACCTGGCCGGGGCTCGCGCCGTCGACCGTCAGTGCGAAGCTGCGCGCGCCGCCCTCGACTTCCGGCAGCAGCCGGAGCGCCGTCGTCGGAAAGCGCTCCGCGAGCTCCGGCTGGTCGGTCAGCCGCGCGAGGTTCTCCATCGACTGCTGGAAGACGTCCCTCGCCTCGACCAGGATGCCGGCGTGGTTGTCGGCGATCTCTCGCGCCACGGACTCGGCCGAGGGGATGCGGCGTGCGAGGTCGGCGACCGCCGTCTCGAGCGCCTCGACCCGCATGTCGAGGTCCGGGCTGCCGGCGAGCGCCACCGGCTCCGGACCGTTGCGGAACAGCCAGAGGAGCAGGTAGATGGCGTCGGAGACATCGCGGTCGCCGTCGCCGTTGACGTCGCCGTTCCCGCTGGGGACGGCGCCGGCGCCGGCGTTCGCCTCGGGGCGCCATTCCTGGACGAGCCGGCCGGTGATCACGATGGCGTTGACGACGAGAAGAATGATGATGAGTCGTCGCATGGGTGCGCCTCCGAGAAGTGACACGTGCGTGGACACGTTCGTTGACTTGATGGCGGGCCGCCCCTTCCCCCGACAATTTCGACCCGCCTGCAATGGTAGGCGTCGCACGTGCTTCCGGCTACAGGGAATTTGCCGCTGCCTCGAGCGGACCGGAGCGCGCGTCGGAAAACGCCGCGCGCTCCGGTATCATGGCGGCGGACTCACGGAAGAAAGGAGCGACCGATGGACCTCGGGCTGATCAATTCGGCGTTCGCGCAGGCGGGCAGGGGGACGAGGTTCGGCATCGAGCAGACGAAGAAGATCGGCTTCGACACCGTCGACATCTTCGCCGACCCGCTCGACATCGACCAGGCCGAGCGCGACCTGATCCGCGGCGCCGCCGCGGAGCTCGACCTGCCGATCAAGAGCGTCTGCTGCGTCGCCGTCGGCCTGATCGATTTCAATCCGTCGGTGCAGCGGTTTCACGTCGATCGGTGCCGGCAGTACCTCGAGCTCTGCAAGGAGCTCGGCTGCGACAACCTGCTCCTGGTGATCGGCGAGTACATCTGGCAGCAGGAGGTCATCCCGCCCGAGGAGCAGTGGCGCACCGGCGTCGAGAACGTCGGCGTCCTCGGCGAGCACGCCCGCGACCTCGGCCTCGAGATCGCGCTCGAGCTCGAGCCGTTCCGCCTCTCGCTCATCAACACCGTCGACACCATGGTCCGCTTCCTCGACGACGTCGCCATGCCCGAGACGGTGCGCGCCAACTGCGACATCTCGCACCTCTATCTGATGCGGATCAAGCCGGAGGAGATCCGGCGTCTCGAGGGACGCATCGCCCACGTGCACCTCTCGGACTGCAACGGCAAGGTCCATGGCGACCTGCCCCCCGGCCGCGGCGTGGTGCCGATCAAGGACTACCTGCGCGAGATCCGCGACACGGGGTTCGATCGAACGGTGAGCATCGAGCTCGAGTACTCACCGGAACCGGATCGGATCGTGGAGTGGGTGACGGAGGCGTATGAGAGGACGGCGGAGATGATGGATGAGCTCGGGTGCCGGGGGTAGGACTCGTACCCGTACCCGTACCCGTACCCGTGCCCGTGCCCGTGCCCGTTCCCGTGCCCGTTCCCGTGCCCGAGAGCCGATACAGAGACAGAGGACCGAGACCGATTCCGATACCGATTCCGACTCCGACTCCGACTCCGATTCCGAGGTCCGATACCGATACCGATTCCGAGATCCGACTCCGAGATCCGAGTCCGACACCGATACCGACTGACTCCCCGAGACGCTCGATCACCCTTCTTGATTCGAGGTGTGCGCTCTCGGATCCGGCGATCGAGGACGAGGACGAGGACGACGAGGACGCTCACTCGGACCCGATCTCCACGACCACATCCGCGCCCGCATCCCCCCCGTCGTCCACCAGATCCTCCCCGATGCCCCACAGCAGGCCTCGCTCCCTCGAGTAGCGTAACGGCTCGCCATCCCACGGGTCGCGGGGGACCTCGGCGAGGTACTCCGGTGTGAGCGCTTCCAGCGTCTCGGGGAGCTCGCCGCGCTCGAGCTGGTGGCAGCGGAGGGCGAGGTACGCGATGGTCGCCCGGTGGTGGCAACGCGCCTCGTCGAGTCGCGCGGTGGCGAGGGCGACGGTCGGGGAGATCATGTCGTGAAGCAGCCTGCCGCCGAGATTGCGGATCGACACGGGGATCTCCGTGCCGCCGATCGAGAACCACTTGCTCTTCTCCGGGAGCTCCTCGCGGTCCGCGGGAGGCGCTTCGAGGTTTCGTATCATCAGGCGATACGCATCGCCGAGAATCTTCTTCGTCTCGTTCGGTCGCATCAGCAGCGGCCCGGTGTACCCCGCCAGGGCGCCGAGCGTCTCGCCCGGGTCGTCAATGAGCGCCGCGCAGAGCCGGTACTCGCGCGTGAGCACGTCGCTCCACGCCGCGACGCTCGGGCTCAGGGACTCGACCTCGCGCATCGCGACGCGGACGCGCGCGGCATCCGGGACGCGGCTCGCGACGTCACGCACGGCGCGGAGACCCATCGACCTCAGGGCGGATCCCACGAGGAGCGAGACGAGGACGCCCCGCCCCTGCGCCATGACGTGTCCGACGCGGGCCATGCGCAGGGCGTCCTCGAGGGCGCGGTTCGGATCGCCTTCCTCGAGCAGCAGGCGCGCTCGGTCGACGAGCAGGTAGGCCACGCCTCGCGCCCCCGTGACGGGAATCGGAAGCGCATCGTCGAACGACGTCGTCTCCGGCAGCTTGAATCCCGGCAAGGCGAGGCACCTGTCGATCGCCTCGAAGACCGCGCCGTTCTTCTCGATCAGCCGTCGCGAGCCGGCCTCGTCCCAGTCCTCGTCGAAGACGCTGCCGACGGCGACGTACGCACCATCCTCCTCCTCCTCGTCCGCCGGCTGCAACGCCTCGACCGCGGCCAGGAGCTCGAAGTACCCGTTCTCCGCATCCGGGAGCGACACCGTCGCTGGCGCCAGATCGCTGTCGTCCGGCGGCGCGATGTCGCGGAAGAGGAACCAGCCCGCGATGCCGGCGAGCGTCGCCAGGCAGCCGAAGAAGACGCCGAGGACGATCAGCAGCCGCCTCGGGAAGCGACGGCCGCGTCGTCGCGGTGTGCGCTCTTCCCCGGGAGCGCCTCGCGCGTCGGGAGCCGCCGGATCTTCGTTCTGGAACGGGGGAGCAGTCATTCGACCAGCATCTCCCGCAATCTCCTGTCGAGCCCGGCGCCGAGCGTGTCGCGCTCCGCCGCGAAGCTCCACGTCTCGACGCGGTCGTCGAGTGGCGAGAGCGCCGCCGCGCCGGTCGGGTCGCAGCGCTCGAGGCCACGTCGGGCCGCGCGCAGGAGCTCGCGCGCATCGGAGCGGAGCGAGCGACCGGCGGTCTCGCCGTCGAGTCCCCGCGCGATCGCCGCATCGAGCAGGTTGTCCGCGGCTCGCCGGTCGGGCGCGGCCAGCGTTTCGGCGCGAACCAGCGCGTCGCGGTCGTGGAAGACGCCCTTGACCAGCGCGGCGAGGGCCAGCGCCAGCGACCACGGGGTCATGTCGAAGGAGCGGATCTCGATGAAGTGGCGCATGCGGACCCATGGAAAGAGCGTGCCGAGGTGCAGGTCCCAGTCCGCGGCGGTGGGCTCGATCGTGCCGCCGTCGCGGTCGCGCACGCGGCCGGCGAGCAGCTCGCGGAACGCATGCTCCCCGAGCGGGATCTGTCTTCCGTCGCGGGTCACGAAGTAGACGGGCGCGTCGAGCGCCCATTCGACGTAGTCGCGGAAGCCGGCGTTCTCGTCGAAGACGAACGGCTGGAAACCGCAGCGCGCCGGGTCGGTGTCGAGCCATGCGTGCGCGCGGTTCGACGCCCGGTCCGAGACGCGTCCCTCGCGGGCCATCGAGTTGGCGCTCAGCGCGACGAGCAGCGGCGTCAGACCGGCGGCCAGCCGCAGCTTGCGCATCGCGTCGCGCTCCGAGTCGAAGTCGATGGCGACCTGGATGGCGCACGTCACCTTCATCATCCAGCGCCCGCGTCCGCCGACGCGCGGCATGTAGTCGTACATGAACCGGTAGCGGTCCTTCGGAACGAGCTCGACGTCGTCCGGCGCATCGATCGGGTGGAAGCCGACGGGCAGCAGCGCGAGGTCGAGTGGCGCCATCACCGAGGCGATCTCGCCGAGGAACGCCTCGACCAGCGCACGGGTCGCGTCGATGGTCTCCGCCGGAGCGGTCGAGTACTCGATGACGCCGCCCGGCTCCAGGGTCACATGGCCATCCGCTCGCGAGAGCCCGACGATGAGGTCACCCTCGTTGATCGGCTCCCACCGTCCGCTCGCGGCCATGGTCTCGAGCACCGTCTGGATGCCCGGCTGCGCGCCGTAGGGCACCATGCGCAGGTCGGCGCGTCGCACCGGAAAGTACTCGAGCTCGATGCCGACACGGAAGTCGCCACGCGGGGTGATGCCGCCACGGAACGGAAGGAGGAGGTCATCGGGGGAAAGGGCCATGCATGTTCCAGTAGAACTCCGGTGGGATATTCAGTAAAGTCCAATGTCGTTTCGATCGTACCCGTACCCGTACCCGTACCCGTGCCCGAAAGCGATCGGGGTCGGCAGGCGTGGCCGACGTCGGGGCCGGGTCATCGGGGATCGAGTCCGAGACAGAGGACAGAGACAGAGGACAGAGGACCGATTCCGATACCGATTCCGATACGGATGCCGATGCCGACACCGATTCCGACTCCGACCCCGATTCCGATTCCGACACCGACTCCGATTCCGATTTCGAGACGGTGGCGTCCGACGCTGACCGTGCTTGCCTGCTCCCTCACCGCGCTGCTGTTCACCTCGTCCCGGCTTGCCGCCCATGACTTCCCGCCGACCGTCGCCGATGGCGCCGGGCTCGTCGAGGTGTACGCCGATGATCGCTTTTTCGAGGGGCCGACCTGGCATGCCGCGAGCGGGGCGCTTTACTTCACTGCTTTCGGGGGGGACAACCAGCAGCTGCTTCGTCTCGATCGGCCCGGGGTGGTGTCTGTGGTCGCGGATCGCACCGAGGGGGTCAATGGCACGTATCTGTCACGCTCGGGGACGATCCTCGCCGCGCAGGCGTACGGGCACCGTGTTCTCGAGTACGTGATTCCGGAAGGCGGCGATGGAGTCGCGGGGACGACCTCGCGCGTGCTGCTCGCCGATGACTCGCTCAACCAGCCGAACGACATCTGCGAGAGCGTCCTCGGCGACGTGTTCTTCTCCGATCCCGACTTCGCGAAGCGAGAGCGCAGCGCGGTCTATCGGCTTGACGGCGATGGCACGGCGCACCGCGTGCTGTCCGACATGCCGGTGCCGAACGGGCTGCTGACCTCGAACGACGGCACCAGGCTCTACGTCGCCGACAGTCACCTGAAGCACTGGCGCGAGTATCCGATCCTGCGCGACGGCAGCGTAGGTCCCGGGCGCGTGTTCTTCGACCCGGACGTCGAGGATCGCTCCGATCCGGACGGCATGTCCGCGGACCGCGAGGGGAACCTCTATCTCACCGGACGCGGCGGCGTGTGGTGCGTCGATCCGGCGGGGGAGGCGCTCGGGTTCATCCCGGTGCCGGAGTTCTGCTCCAACGTGACTTTCGGCGGCGACGACGGCAAGACGCTCTACCTGACGTGCAAGGGCAAGGTCTACAGCCTGCGCATGAAGGTGCAGGGCGCGCAGTTCGGCGCGGATGACCCGTTCGCGCTCGGCCGCGACTCGCGCCGCCAGCCCGGCGTGCCGCGTGGAGGCGTCACGAGGCACGTGTGGAAGAGCGAGATCTTCGAGGGCACCATCCGCGAGTACTGGATCTACGTCCCCGCGCAGTACGACGGCGAGACGCCCGCGAACGTGATGGTCTTCCAGGACGGCCACGCGTACGTGTCGGAGTACGGCGACTTCCGCGTGCCGGTGGTCCTCGACAACCTCATTCACCGCGGCGCGATTCCGGTGACGGTGGCGATCCTCATCAACCCCGGGCACCGCCCGCCTCCCGGCGAGGAGGGGTTCCCGGAGAACCGCTGGCGCTCGAGCAACCGCAGTGTCGAGTACGACACGCTCGACGACCGCTACGCCCGGTTCCTGATCGAGGAGATCCTCCCGGAGGTCGGCTCGCGGTACCGCCTCACGGACGACCCGGATCGGCGGGCGATCTGTGGCATCAGCTCGGGCGGCATCTGCGCGTTCACCGTCGCGTGGGAGCGTCCGGACGCCTTCCGCAGGGTCGTCAGCCACGTCGGCAGCTTCACCAATATCCGCGGCGGACACGTCTACCCGGCGCTGGTCCGCAAGTCGGAGAAGCGGCCGATTCGCGTCTTCCTCCAGGCCGGGTCCGCGGATCTCGATAACCGCCACGGCAACTGGTGGCTCGCGAACCTGCAGATGGAGTCCGCGCTCGAGTTCGCCGGCTACGACTTCAAATTCGCCGGCGGGGACGGCGCTCACAACGGGCGCCACGGCGGCGCGATCCTTCCCGAGACGCTCGAGTGGCTCTGGCGGTGAGCCGCCGGACGCCGGGTGAGTCGGCGTGGCGGGGACCCGGGCGCGAACCCCGGGGCTCGTTTTGCCGTTCAGAGATCGGCCCGTTTCTGCTATAAGGCGAGCACTGGCGCGTCCTCGGCGGCCCGGGGCCGCGAGGACCGCCGGGAACGACCGTCATGACAGCGCCCAATCCCGGTCGCGGCTCCATCTCTGCGTGCATCATCTCCTTCAACGAGGAGCGCAACATCGGGGAGTGCCTCGATTCGGTCTCCTGGTGCGACGAGATCGTCGTCATCGACTCGTTCAGCCGCGATCGGACGGTCGAGATCGCGCGGCAGCGCGGAGCCCTCGTCGAGCAGCACGAGTGGAGCGGACACGTCGCCCAGAAGAACATCGCCCTCGACCGGGCGGGGGGCGACTGGGTGATCGCGCTCGACTGCGATGAGCGCGTCACGCCCCGGCTGCGTGACGCGATCCTGCGGATCCTCGAGGCGCCCCGCGCCGACGGCTATCTGATCTCGCGCAAGCTGGAGTATCTCGGTCGCTGGCTCGAGCACGGCGGATGGTTTCCGGAATGGCGCATGCGGCTCTTTCGCCGGGGCCGCGGCCGCTGGACCGGGGTCGACCCGCACGATCGCATCGCCCTGGACGGCAAGACGGCGCGCATCGAGCCCACCGGCGAGGGCGCGGACGCCGCGGTGATCCTGCACCATTCCTTCCGTGACCTCTCGCACCAGCTCAAGGTCCTCGACCGCTATTCCGAAATTCAGGCGGGAGAGCTGTATCGCGCCGGCCGAAAGGCGCGCGCGCTGGACCTCGTGTTCCGGCCGTTTTATCGGTTCGTCATGACGTACTTCGTTCGAGGCGGCTTCCTCGATGGCGCGTCGGGCTTCCACATGGCGGTGAACCACGCCTACGCCGCCTACATGAAGTACGCGCGCCTCTGGGAGCTGCAGCGGGGGCTGGTGCAGCCGCGCGAGAAGTCCGAGGTGCTGCCGCGAGCGGAGGAGAGCCAGCGGGAGGGGGCCTCATGAGCGCCAGCGGGAGCGAACGCCGCGACGACTCGACCCCCGACCTCTCGATCGTCGTCGTCAGCTGGAACACGCGCGACGCCCTGGTGAGCTGTTTGAAGACCGTCCGGGCGGCGTCGGAGCGCGTGTCGCTCGAGGTGATCGTCGTCGACAACGGCTCGCTCGACGGCAGCGCCGAGGCGGTGGCGTCGAGCTTCCCCGACTTCAAGCTGATCGCCAACCGCCGCAACGCGGGCTTCGCGCGAGCGAACAACCAGGCCTTTCCCCACTGCCGCGGCCGATACATCCTGCTCCTCAATCCCGATACCGAGGTCGAGGCGGAGCCGCTGCGCGGCCTCGTCGAGTTCATGGGTCGCACGCCCGATGCCGGCGCCGCGGGGCTCCAGCTGCTGCACCCCGACGGGCGGCGCCAGAACTCCTACGACAACTTCCACTCGCTGACGACGGAGCTGCTGTCGAAGCACCTGCTGCGGCTCATCCTGCCGCGCCGCTATCCGTCGAAGCGACACGTACCGCCGGGACCGATCGAGGTCGACATCGTCATCGGCGCGTGCCTGATCCTGCGGCCGTCGCTGCTCCGACAGCTCGGCGGCTTCGACGACCGGTTCTTTCTGTTCGTCGAGGAGTCCGACCTCTGCTACCGGATCCGCCAGAGCGGCTGGAAGGTCTACCACGTCCCGCACCTCAGCATTCGCCACACGTTTCACTTCTCGAAGGAGCGCGCGCCGGCGCACGCGGCGATCGAGTACGCGCGCTCGAACTACTTCTTCTTCAAGAAGCACAGGTCGAGGGGCGTCCACGCCGCGTTTCGGGTCCTCAAGGCGCTCAGGCTGATGCTGATCAATCTGCCGCTGAGCCTCATCGCCGTGACGCTGACGCTCGGGCTGGCCGCATCCCAGCGGAGGCGCCTGGCGATCCGGGCGCGCCTCGCGCTGTGGCATCTCCTCGGCTGCCCGGCCTCGTGGGGGATGCGGCAGGTGAGCGGGTTCCGCGGTTACAGCCGCCGCCGGGTCTCGCGCCAGGGCGAGACTCGCGAGATTCTCATCCGCGATGGCCTCGCCGGCGACGTCCGCGCCGCGCTCGAGGATCCCCGCCCCGCGCTCGAGTCGGGCGAGGCGGAGCTGTTGAAGCAGAGCCGCATCAAGCGCACGTTCCGGCTGCGGCCGGGCGGCGGCGAGTCCGCGCCGACCGTCCGCCTGACCGCGTACCGCAGGCGCCGGTGGCTCGACATCATCGCCGACAGCCTCGGCGTCGCGCCCGGGATCCACTGCTTCGAGCGCGCCATGGAGGTCGCCGATCAGGGAGTGCCGACCATCCTCCCCATCGCCGCGGGCAGCACGCGTCGCCTCGGAATGGTGAGGGATTCCCACGTCGCGTTCGAGGAGGTGCCGGGCCTCGTCAAGCTGCACGCTCTGCTCGACGTCGAGTCGGGCGTCGCTCGCGACACGGCGCACCGGGCCCGCCTGCGCGCGTACGGGCGATTCGTGCGACGCCTGCACGACGCCGGCATCCTGCAGCGCGACCTGAATCCGGGGAACGCGCTGGTCCCCGCGACCGCCGCGCCGGACGACGACGCGTCGATCCTGCTGGTCGACGTCGAGCGGGTGACCGTCGGCCCGCCGCTCGGCTGGGAGGCGCGCGTCGAGTCGCTGGCGCGGCTCAACCGGCTGCGGGCCGGGCTCACGCACACCGACCGCGTCCGTTTCCTGCACGGCTACTTCGAGACCCCCGTCGAGCAGCACGCCCCCGGCGACGCGGATACCGAGACCTCGCCCGACGCGCTGCGGCGGCGGCTCTTCCGTGAGGTGAACGCGCGCATGGAGCGGCTGCGACGCGGCGACGGGCGTCGCGCCATGCGGAACTGCGTCCGCGAGAACTGGTACTTCGGCCGGGTCACGGGCCCCGACGGGACCACGGCGCACTTCCGCCGGCGCGCCTGGCCGTGGCAGGAGTCGCCGATGCTCGACACCGACAAGGCGAGCGAGCTCGTCGGCAAGGTGGTACGCGGCGAGGAGCTCCCCGAGACGCTTGAGGTCGTCGAGACCAACGGCAGCGGCGGCATGGCGCATTGGCGCGAGGCCAACCGCGCCTTCCAGGCCGGCGAGCGCGAGAACGTGCCGCTGCTCCTGGTTCGTGGCCGCGCGGTCGATCGAGTGGTCTCCAGCCGGCGGAGGATCGATGGCCCTCTCGAGCTCAACTGATCTGCACGCGCGCGCGCCGGGGCGGAGCCTGCGTGTCCTCCACCTCTTCGCGAACCACAAGGTCACCGGGCCCGCGGAGCTCGCGCTCGACACGGCGCGAGCGGTCGAGCAGCACGCCAACGGCTCGTCGGCGGTCGAATCGCTTTTCGCGCCCGCTCGCCACCCGAGTGATCCGCCGTGGCTCTCCGACCTTGCCCGGTCGCGGGGAGCGCGCCTCGCCGAGATCGACGGGCTGCGGCTCTCGAAGCACTTCAATCCCATCCGCGCGACCATCGACGCGGGCCGGCTGCACGCGTTCCTCGACGAGCGTGATGTCGACCTGATCCATTGCCACCTGCCGAACGACCACCTGATCGCGACGCTCGCCGCGGCGCGCCGGCGGTCGCGCCGGGTGCCGATCGTCAGGACGCTCTACGACGGGTCGATCCGGTCGACCGGGTGGAGGTCGCGGCGGACGCTCGGGCGCTACAGCGACCACATCATCTGCTTCTCGCGCGAGGTCAGCGACGAGCTCGTCCACGGACGGCTCCATCTTCCGGCCGAGCGCGTTTCCGTGCTCGACGCGCCGATCGACACCGACCGGTTCGATCCGCGGCGACGGGCCGAGCTCGCGGACGGCCGCGAGCGACTCGGCATCCCGCCGGACGCGTTCACGGCGGGCATCGTCGCGCGCATGCAGACGCACCGGCGATTCGAGGTACTGCTGGATGCGGTGAAGATCCTCGCCGAACGGATCCCGGGCTTCCGTTTCGTGATCGTCGGCCGGGGCACGAACCAGGAAGTCGTGGCGCGTGAGCCCGTCCGGCGCATGGGTCTCTCGGACACCGTCGTCTTCGCGGGCTACCTCTCGGGCGACGAGTACGTCTCGACGCTCCTGGCGCTCGACGTCAACGTGTTTCTCGTTCCGGGCTCGGACGGCACGTGCCGCGCCGTGCGCGAGGCGCTGGCGAGCGGCGTTCCCGTCGTCGCCGCCCGACGTGGCATGCTGCCCGAGATCGTCGAGGACGGTGTCACGGGACGAGTGATCGACGACACGGCGGAGGGCCTCGCGAGCGCCATCGCCGGCCTCACGGAGAATCGCGACGAGCTCGAGCGCATGGCCCGGCGGGCGCGCGAACGGGCGGAGGAGCGGTTCACCTACGCGCGTTACGCCCGAGCCCTCCTCGACATCTACCGTCGCGTGCTGGACAGGTGAGCAGCGTCGCGGGACATCTCTCCGTCGTGCCCGGGGCGGCCGGGGTGGAATGGCTGCTGCAGGTGCCCGCGGCCCACGAGCGCGCCATCGCCGGCGGCGCGGTTCTCAAGAACGAGCACAAGACGTCGATCACGCGTCTCGAGATCGACGGACGCCTCGCCGTCGTCAAGCACTACCGGTTCATGGGGGCGCGTTTCCTGCTCAAGGGCCTCGTCCGCCGACACCCGGCGACCAGGAGCCTCGCGGCCGCGCGCGCCATGGCTCGCCGGCGCGTGCCGACGCCCGCGGTCCTCGGCCTCGTGACGCGACGATCCCTCGGGCTGATCGCGGAGTGCTGGCTGGTCACCGAGGACATGCCGGGCGCTGTCGAGATGGACCGCTATATCCTGCGCGAGCTCGGCCTCGGCTGCGACCACCACCGCCGGCGGCGCTTCGTCCTGGCGTTCGCGGACGTGCTCCAGCGTCTGATGCGGAGCGGCGTCCTCCACCGCGACCTGAAGACGTGCAACGTGCTCGTCGTGGAGCGGGAGAGCGACTGGGACTTCGCCTTCATCGACCTGGACGACGTCGTCGTCCGCCCCGAGGGCACGCCGCTGACCCTCGACGAGTGGTGCCTCGCCCTGGCCCAGCTCAACCCCTCGACCCCGAAGGTGATCCCCTGGACCGACCGCCTCCGCTTCCTCGACCACCTCGAGGACCTCCGCGCGTTCGACCGCCGGGCACTCATCACCCGCGTCCAGGAATCGAGCCGCAAGCGCCGCCGCGCGTACTTCATGGAAGAGGGAGAGGTAGAAATCGATTTCGTTTGAGGTATTGTCAACAGGGTAACCGAGATTCGACAGATGGTCGCGGATTACGCAGATCGAAGGAGGAGGGAACGGAACGCAGATTACGCAGATTACGCAGATTGAGAAGGGAGGCACCGCCGACCTCGCTGATCTCAGATCTCAGACGTCGGACCTCGGACTCGGATCTCGGATCTCGGATCTCTGAATCGGACTCGGAATCGGAATCGGACTCGGTATCGGAGTCGGACTCGGTGTCGGAATCGGTATCGGGCTCGGCCTCGGCCGCGTACTCGTACTCGCACACGCAACATCCCATGCTCCTCACCCGCGACGAGCTCCTCCGCCGTGAAGACGAGATCCTCGCGCCGTACGCCGCGCGGGGTTCGGCGAGTCTCGGGCGCCGGTACGAGGAGACGCCGTCGCGCTTTCGGACGCCGTTCCAGCGCGACCGGGATCGAATCATCCACTCGACCGCCTTCCGCCGGCTCGAGTACAAGACGCAGGTCTTCGTCAATCACGAGGGGGACCACTACCGCACGCGGCTGACGCACACGCTGGAGGTGGCGCAGATCTCGAGGTCGATCGCGCGCACGCTCGGCCTCAACGAGGACCTGGTCGAGTCGATCGCGCTGGCCCACGATCTCGGTCACTCGCCGTTCGGCCACGCGGGGGAGGACGCGCTCAACGAGCTGATGCGCGACTTCGGGGGCTTCGACCACAACCTGCAGAGCCTGCGCGTGGTCGACGCGCTCGAGAAGCGGTATCCGGGGTTCGACGGGCTCAACCTCTCGTGGGAGATCCGCGAGTCGATCTACAAGCACGGTCACGGGGCGCGAACGATTCCCGGGGAGTTCCGTCCCGAGTGGCGGCCGACGCTCGAGGCCCAGGTCTCCGATCTCGCCGATTCGCTCGCCTACGACGCGCACGACATCGATGACGGGCTGCGCTCGAACTTCATCACGCTGGAGCAGCTTCGGACGGTCGCGCTCTGGCGGGAAGCGGAGACCGATGTCGCCGGGACCGCGCCCGCCCGCGATGCCGGCGCGAAGGTGCTCGTCGCGCGCATGGTCTCGTACCTGATCGACCGCCAGGTCCGCGACGTCTGCGAGACCACGCACCGCCGGCTCGTCGAGCACGGCATCGACTCGCTCGAACGCGTCCGGAGCCACGCCGGCGTGATCGTCGGCTTCTCCGGGGAGATGGAGGAGAAGCGTCGCGAGCTCGAGCGCTTCCTGACCGAGAACCTTTACCGGCACTACCGCGCTCTGAAGATGAACGAGAAGGCCAAGCGGTTCATCACGGCGCTCTTCGAGGAGTACCGGCGGCAGCCGCGCCAGCTCCCTCCGGACTTCACCTCGAACATTGAAAAAGATGGAGTCGAGCGCGCGATCTGTGATTATATTGCCGGCATGACGGATCGGTTCTGTCAGGATGAATACCGGCGACTCTTCCATCCCTTCGAGAGGATGTGAGGTCGTCGCCATGACCGAACCTCGGAGCGAACCCCGGACCGAATCGAGCTCCGAACCCGGGCCGGACGGCGACGTCGGAGGCGCCCGGGCGACGGACGGCCGGGCCGGCGACACGCCGGAGCGCCAGGGTCGACGGCGCGCGCCGCGCGATGTCGGCGACCGCGTGATCCTCTACCTCGCGCGCGGCGTCTTCGTGCTCGTCTCGGCGGGCATCGGCCTCTACACGTGGCTCTACTTCCGCGACCAGGCCGTCCGGCAGTCCGTCGACGCGCCCGATCCGGTGCCGGTGATCCTCGGCTTCTGCGCGGTGGCGGTCGTGCTCATCGCCGCCGAGATCCTGCTCTCGTCGCGGACCTCGATCCGCATCCTCTCGGCGGTCGCGTTCGGGCTGATCATCGGTCTCGGCCTCTCCCTCGTCTTCCAGCCGGTCGCCGAGCTCATCCTCGGCGTCGTCGTCGGCGAGCTCGCCGGCTCGGAGCGCGAGAGCGTCACCCGCCTGATCCGGCTGATCTCCACCACGGTGTTCAGCTACTTCGGGATCTGCGTCCTGCTCCAGACGCGCGATGACTTCAAGTTCGTCATCCCGTACGTCGAATTCAGGCGCGACGTCAAGGGGCACGTGCCGCTTCTCATCGACACGAGCACCATCATCGACGGGCGCATCGGCGCGCTCATCGAGACGGGGATCCTCGATCAGAAGATCTTCGTGCCGCGATTCGTCCTCGACGAGCTCCAGGGGGTCGCGGACTCGGTCGATCGCTCGAGGCGCGAGCGCGGTCGGCGCGGGATGGACATCCTCGAGGAGATGCGCCGCCGACACGGTGTGGAGATCCTCGAGCGCGGGCCGCCACGCGGCGCCGACGTGGATCGCGAGCTGCTCGCCCTCGCCGAGGAGCTCGGGGCGAAGCTCGTGACCAACGACTTCAATCTGCAGAAGCGGGCGCGGCTGCAGGGTGTGTCGGTGATCAACCTCAACGACCTGGCCGCCGCGCTGAAGACCGTCGCGGTGCCCGGCGAGGAGATCCGCGTGCGGCTGTTGCGCGAGGGCGAGGAGTCGGGACAGGCGGTCGGATTCCTCGCCGACGGCACCATGGTCGTGGTCGAGAACGCCGATCGAAAGATCGGCGCCGAGGTGACCATCTCGGTGACCAGCTCGACCCAGACCAGCGCCGGCAAGATGATCTTCGGCCGGCTGCGACGATCCGGCTCGAACCACCGCCGCTCGCGCCGCGATCGCCGGTCTCGCGGCGGGGAATCGAGGGAGTCGGTATCGACGAATGTCGAATGACCGCGAGCGGGACGACGCGACCGGCGACGACAGCCGCGACGTCGGCGTGGTGCTCGTCGCGGCAGGAGTCGGCTCGCGGTTCGGCGGCAAGAAGCAGTTTCTCGAGCTCGGCGGCAAGCCGCTTATCCTGCACAGCCTGGCGGCGTTCAGCGCCATCGAGCCGCTCGCCGAGATCGTCGTCGTCGTCTCGGCCGAGGACGTCTCCCGCGCTCGCGACCTGATCGACGACACCCGCGTCTCGGTGATCGCCGGCGGCGCACGGCGTCAGGACTCGGTCGAGCGCGGCGTGCGGACGCTCGGCGCCGAGTCCGTCTGGGCGGTCGTCCACGACGCCGCCCGCCCGCTGATCCGCGCGCCCGACTGCGAGCGCTTCATCGCCGCGCTTCGCGGTCGCGGCGCCGCCGTGATGGGGTACCCCTCGTCGGACAGCGTCAAGGAGGGACGCGACGGTCGCGTCGTGCGCAGCCTTGCTCGCGAGACCATCTGGCTCGTGCAGACGCCACAGGGCGCGCGCACGGCGACGTTGCTCGCGGCGCTCGAGGAGGCGGCGCGCCGCGGCGTCGTCGTCACCGACGAGACGGCCGCGCTGGAGCTCGTCGGCGAGAGCGTGACGCTGGTGGAGGGACCGCGCGACAACATCAAGGTCACGTATCCGGAGGACCTCGCGCTGGCGGAGTTCCTCCTTGACACCGGTCATCGCCCCTGAGTATTCTCCTGGTCAGTGAAGAGAGTCCGGACGGCTTCCGGAGAACGGACCGAGCGCCCGGAGGGGGATCGGGAGCTCGGAGATCAGAGAGTGAAGAGAGAGAACGGTGATCAGGTCGAGCGTCCAGGGCGTGGCCGGCGACGGTCGCGTGGCTCCTCCACCCGCCTCTCCCGCGACTCCGTCCCCGCAGCCCACGTTGCATCCCGCGCCGTCGAAGCATCAGTCGCTGCGTTTCCCCCGACCTCACGCTGCCGCGTCGATCGGTCGGTGCCCCCCGCGCGCGCGGGCCGAGACGATCGCCGGCAGGACCGATCGACTGATCGCCGGGACTCGTGCTCCCGGCTGCGAGTGAAGACGCGTTCCGACCAGCCCTGAAGTCCGGGCCAAGGGGGGTCCGGACGGGGCCGATTCGTTCGAGTCGGTCCGGTGCGGAGAATGGATGGTGGTCGGAATTCCGAGCCACGGGGACGGTCACGAGAGATCGGCCTCGTGGCTTTTTTCTCGCCGCGATCGCCGCCTGGTTTTTCTCGCCGGAAGCGAGAAAAACCAGGATTGGCCCTGAAGAAGAGGCTTTCCTGTAGCCGGCGATTGGCCTCCGCAAACTTCGATTTTTCGAGCCTTGCGAGAAAGACCCAGGCTATTCTGGGTATGAACGCCTTATGAGCCCCGACCGGGCGGGGCTCGACCCAATCAGGAGACCGCACCAGTGCCCTATCGCGTTGGCACGGGATACGACAACCACCGCCTGATCTCGGGCCGCCCGCTGGTGCTCGGCGGTGTCACCGTGCCGTCACCCGTCGGGCCGGACGCGCACAGCGACGGCGACGCGTTGCTCCACGCGGTGGTGGACGCGCTGCTCGGCGCCGTCGGCGCCGGCGACATCGGGACACACTTTCCGGACTCCGATCCGCGCTGGAAGGGGCAGTCGAGTCGCCTCTTCCTCGAGCGCACGGCCGAGCTGGTGCGCTCGCGCGGCTACCGCATCAGCAACATCGACGCCACGGTGGTCCTCGAGAAGGTGCGACTCGGGAACAGGAAGGGCGAGATCGCCGCGTCGATCCGCTCGATCCTGGAGCCGTGGTTCGACCTCCCCGCCGACGCCGTGAGTGTCAAGGCGAAGACGAACGAACAGTGTGACGCGGTCGGTGAGGGACGGGCGGTCGTCGTCCACGCGTCGGTGTTGCTCGAGAGCGACGGCGGTCCCGTTCCCGAGGACTGATATCGACTTCTCCCATCCCTGATTGCGGACTGAGGCGAATGGCGCTGCAACTCTTCAACACGCTGACCGGCAAGAAGGAGCCCTTCGAGCCGCTCGAGGCGGGCAAGGTCCGCATGTACAACTGCGGTCCGACCGTCTACAGCTACGCCCACATCGGCAACTTCGCCTCGTTCCTGCTCGCCGATCTCCTGCGACGGTACCTGGAGTACTCCGGGCTCGAGGTGCTGCAGATCATGAACATCACCGACGTCGGGCACCTGACGGATGACGACCAGGCGGACGCCCGCGGCGAGGACAAGCTCGAGAAGAAGGCCCGCGAGGAGAAGAAAGACCCCTGGGAGATCGCCCGTTACTACGAGACCGCCTTCCACGAGGATCGCGAGCTCCTCAACATGCTCCCCGCGCACCGGTTCCCGCGCGCCACGGAGCACATCGAGGAGATGATCGAGATGATCGAGGAGCTGCTCCAGAAGGGCCTCGCGTACATCGCCGGTGACCAGGTCTACTTCGAGATCGACAAGTTCCCGCGTTACGGCGTGCTCAGCGGCAACACGCCGGAGCAGCTGATCGCCGGCAAGCGCGTCGAGGAGGACCCCGAGAAACGCAGCCCTCTCGACTTCTGCCTCTGGAAGAAGGATCCGAAGCACAGCATGAAGTGGCCGAGCCCGTGGGGCGAGGGGTTCCCGGGATGGCACATCGAGTGCTCGGCGATGAGCCGGAAGTACCTCGGCGAGGTGTTCGACATCCACACCGGAGGCGAGGACAACATCTTCCCGCACCACGAGTGCGAGATCGCCCAGTCCTCCGGCGGCGAGAATCGCATCTGCGCTCGACTCTGGATGCACCGGCGGCATATCCGCGTCGACGGCAAGAAGATGTCGAAGAGCCTCGGCAACTTCTACACCATCCGCGATCTGTTCGACCGCGGGTTCTGCGGCGCCGAGCTTCGCTACGCGCTGACGAGCGCGCACTACCGGGCGCAGTACAACTTCTCGCTCGAGGGACTGGAGAACTTCCGCGAGTCCCTGCGCCGGCTGCGAGAGTTCCTGCGCAACATGGCCGACCTGCCCGCGGAGCCGGCGGACGGCGGCGACACGGGAGTCACCGCGGTCGAGACGCTCGCGGCCGAGGCCGACCGGCGCTTCCGCGCCGCGCTCGACGACGACCTGAACATATCGGGGGCGCTCGGCGAGGTCTTCGATTTCGTCCGCGAGGCGAACAAGAGCGCCCGCACCCGGGCGGCGGGCGAGGCGGCCCGGAAGCAGCTGCTCGCCTGGGATGGAGTGCTCGGTTTCGTCGAGCATTCCGAGAAGCCCCCGCCCGCGGGTCTCGGCCCGCTCGAGGAGGGTACGAGCGCCGCCAGCGACGGGCTCACGGGCGCCGAGATCGACGCGCTTCTCCAGCAGCGGGAGGACGCGCGCCGTGCGCGGGACTTCGCCACCGCCGACGGCATCCGGGACCGGCTCGACGCCGCCGGCATCGTCATCAAGGACACCCCGCAGGGCCCCCGGTGGTCTCGCAAGGAGAGCCTCTGACCGCCGGGAGTGCGGAGGCCGAAAGCGGTTGCGACGCGCGCGCGGCCGTTTTTGCTTGCACGGTGGGGGGGCCTCATTATAATTCCACGCCCGCTCTCCGGGGACGTCTCGGGAGAGGGTGGCGACGCCATGACGCTCCGGACGGCACGCGAAGCGACCGGGCTAGCGTAGCTCAACGGTAGAGCACCGGTTTTGTAAACCGGAGGTTGTGGGTTCGAATCCCACCGCTAGCTCCAGAGCTCACGCTGGCCCCGGCCGGCGTGGCACGGTGCGGCCGGCGTGGCACGGTGCGGCACGGTGCGGCACGGCGCGGCGGGCTGTCCGATCGCGCGGCGGACCGGAGAGAGCGGGAGCGGACGGAGAATGCCGGCAGCTCGTGTCCCGGAGCGCCTGGGTCGACAGCACGCCGTGTCCGGGGTGAAAGAAGCCAGGCTGTTGACTGGCCCGGACCGGAACCCTATGATTACCCCTTTTCATCCGGGAACGTACATGCTCCAGCTCCTCTCCGGCCATTCCCGAAGAACACCGTGAGCCGGTCGATCCGAACCGGCCGCCTGGGCCGGTGGGCAGGTGCCCGAGTGGCCAAAGGGGACGGGCTGTAAACCCGTTGCGTCAGCTTCAGAGGTTCGAATCCTCTCCTGCCCACCATTTTTTTCGCCGGCGGCGACCGGAGCCGGACGGGGAGCGCGAGTCGCGGGCCGGGAGGTTTTCGTCAAGAACGTTTGCCAAAGGACGATAACGAAATCAGGAGATGGCCCCGGCTCGCCCGAAGGGGACGCCGGACCGTGCGGGCGTAGCTCAGTGGTAGAGCCCCAGCCTTCCAAGCTGGTTGTCGTGGGTTCGAGTCCCATCGCCCGCTCCACCTTGGACTTGTACCGGTGCTCCTCACCCTCGTAGAGCCGGGGGGGCCGGATCGGAACGATTTGAACGAGCTGCTGTGGCTCAGTCGGTAGAGCGCTTCCTTGGTAAGGAAGAGGTCACGGGTTCGATTCCCGTCAGCAGCTCCAGTTTTACTCTTCATCACCCCTCACGCCGCGCGCTCGTGCGAGCGGCGTCGGGCCCGGAGACGGACGGCCGAAAAAGACGGGACCGGAGCGCGGGGGACCGAGACGAGATCGGCGACGATTGAAAGGAGAGCTGACGGCACGTCTCGCGGTGAGGTGCCCGCGGAAGGAGAAGCGAACTCATGGCGAAGGAAAAGTTTGAACGTACCAAGCCCCACGTCAATATCGGGACCATCGGGCACGTCGATCATGGTAAGACGACGCTGACCGCCGCGATCACCGCAGTCCTCGCGAACCAGCTCGGGGATTCGGTCAAGTTCCGGTCGTTCGAGTCGATCGACAACGCTCCCGAGGAGCGGGAGCGCGGCATCACGATCAATACCGCGCACGTGGAATACGAGACCGCGAAGCGCCACTACGCGCACGTCGACTGTCCCGGCCACGCCGACTACGTGAAAAACATGGTCACGGGCGCCGCGCAGATGGACGGGGCAATCCTCGTCGTCAGCGCCGCGGACGGTCCGATGCCCCAGACCCGCGAGCACATCCTGCTCGCGCGGCAGGTCGGTGTGCCGCGCCTCGTCGTGTTCCTCAACAAGGTCGACATGGTCGACGACGAGGAGTTGCTCGACCTCGTCGAGCTCGAGGTCCGCGACCTCCTCAAGGAGTACGAGTTTCCGGGTGACGATATCCCCGTCGTTCGTGGCTCGGCGCTGCAGTCGCTCGAGAACGCCACCGACGAGGAGAAGTCGAAGGCGATCGTCGAGCTGATGAATCACTGCGACGAGTACATCCCCGAGCCGAAGCGCGAGATCGACAAGGACTTCCTGATGCCGGTCGAGGACGTCTTCAGCATCAAGGGGCGTGGCACGGTCGGCACCGGCAGGATCGAGCGTGGCGTCGTCAAGATGGGCGACGAGATCGAGATCGTCGGGCTCACCGAACAGACGCGGAAGACCACGGTCACCGGCGTCGAGATGTTCAACAAGACGCTCGATCACGGGCAGGCCGGCGACAACGTCGGGTGTCTCCTGCGCGGTATCGAGAAGAACGATCTCGAGCGCGGGCAGGTGCTCGCCAAGCCGGGCTCGATCACGCCGCACACGAAGTTCAAGGCGCAGGTGTACGTCCTCAAGAAGGAGGAGGGCGGGCGCAGCACGCCGTTCTTCACCGGGTATCGCCCGCAGTTCTTCTTCCGGACGACCGATGTTACCGGCACGACGACGCTGCCGGACGGCGTCGAGATGTGCATGCCGGGCGATAACGTCGAGCTCGAGGTCGAGCTGATCACGCCGATCGCCATGGAGAAGGAGCTCCGTTTCGCGATCCGCGAGGGCGGCCGCACGGTCGGCGCCGGCGTCGTCACCGAGATTCTGAAGTAGAGGATCCAGCGGATCCTGAAGCTGGACCTGAAAGAGAGTGAATGACGACTTTTTCGAGTCCCGTCGACGAGCGGGCTCGAAGGAGTCGTCAATCGTGACGTAAGCGATCCTGACGGAAGACGGTCTCGACACCTGCGCGGCGGGTGTCCGACCGACCACGAGGAAACCGATGGCCAAGAAAGCGCTCGCTCGTGACTACGTGTCGCTCGAGTGTCCGAAGTGCAAGAACCGGAATTATCGGACGCCGAAGCGGGTCAAGGGCAACACGACGAAGCTCAACCTCAAGAAGTACTGTCCGAAGTGCCGGTCCCACACGAAGCACGTCGAGCGGAAGAAGTAAGCGTAGGCCAGTAGCTCCAACTGGTAGAGCAGTGGATTCCAAATCCACGTGTTGGGGGTTCGAATCCCTCCTGGCCTGCCATGAACATCAACGCACGGTCGGGACGAATCAGGTCGGGACGAATCGACCGGCTCAGTAGCGGGCTTTCCGTCCTCCGCCCCGCGATCGGGCGAGCGGACGCCCCAATGGTGACGCGAACGAAGACGACGCCGGCGCGGGGATCGCGCCGGGAACGGAGTGGCCCGTGAACTGGAAGATCTACAAGGAAGGCCAGGGAAAGTGGGCGCGGAACTCGGTGGCCGCCCTCATAGCCATCATGGCGGTGTTCGCGGCGACCAGCCTTTACAACTCCCTGCCCGACCCGACGTCGACGTTCGAGATCCGGGGCTCGATCCTCGAGAAGTGGTTCAGCGTCTCCGACTGGGGGTTCGATTACCGGTTCGTCATCGCGGCGCCGCTGCTCCTCGTCCTCATGTACTTCGGCGTCTGGCAGTACAGCCACCCCCGGTGGGCCGACTTCCTCATCGACACCGAAAACGAGCTCAAGAACCGGGTGACGTGGCCGAGCGGCAAGGAGGTCCTCACCAACTCCGTCGTCGTGGTGGTGGCGGTGGTGATTATCGGTATCTACACCTTCTTCGCGGACATCGTCTTCCAGGCGATCCAGGACGAGGTGTATACCTGGTTCTATTGACGCCGGTTCTATTGACGCCGGTTCTATTGACGCCGGTTTAGCTGGCGCCTCGCGTGATCGGCCGCAATCGTGCCGGCCGTCACCACCGAGAGGGGAGTCGACATGGCCAAGGAGTGGTACGTTCTTCGCGTCCAGGCGGGACGCGAGGAGACCGTGCGGGAGGCCCTCACCAAGAAGATTCAGCTCGCTGGTCTCGAGGAGTACGTCCCCACCGTCCTCGTCCCCACCGAGCGCATCTCCGAGATGCGCGGCGGCAAGAAGCGCTTCAAGGAGCGCAAGCTCTACCCCGGCTATATCATCGTCGAGATGGAGCTGACCGACGACGTCTGGTACCTGATCAAGGACACGGCCTCGGTGGGTGACTTCGTCGGGTCCTTCCAGAAGCCCGTGCCGCTGACCCCGGGCGAGGTCGAGAAGATCCTCAACACGCTGAAGGGCAAGGAAGAGTCGCCGGAGATCAAGATCGATGTCAACGCCGGCGACAGCGTGAAGATCAAGGAGGGGCCGTTCGAGAACTTCGACGGCGTCGTCAACGAGATCTTCCCCGCCAAGGGAACGGTGCAGGTCATCGTCACCATCTTCGGCCGCGCGACGCCCGTCGATCTCGAGTACTGGCAGATCGAGAAGCTCTGAGCGGCTCTCCGCCCGCCCGCACGGCGCCCGCGACCCGAAAATCGGTCCCGACACGCAAAAGGGCCTTGCATCCGGGACGCCGACCCTGCAAATTAGGACACTTTTCCGCAGTCGATTTCAACGCCCTCGCCGGGACTCCCCGCGAGCCGGCCGCAGAGAACCCAGAGAACCCAGATGCCGCCGAAGAAGGAAGTCGTCGCCAAGGTGAAGCTGCAGATCCCGGGCGGTCAGGCGACCCCGGCGCCCCCGGTGGGGCCGGCGCTCGGCCAGCACGGCGTCAACATCGGCGAGTTCGTCCAGAAGTTCAATGAGCAGACGCGACAGCACCAGGGAACGATCATCCCGGTCGAGCTGTCGATTTACGCCGACCGGAAGTTCGACTTCATCCTGAAGAGCCCGCCGGCCGCGGTGCTGATCAAGAAGGCCGCCGGACTCGCGAAGGGAGCGAACACCCCCAGCCGGGAGGTGGTGGCGACCATCGACCGCGGCAAGGTCGAGGAGATCGCCAAGCAGAAGATGCAGGACCTCAACGCCAAGGACCTCGAGGGCGCGATGCGGATCATCGAGGGGACCTGCCGCAGCATGGGGGTCAAGGTCGAGTAGACCGCCTTGTCCAGGAGGCGCGGTGCCCTCCTGGTTCGTCGGGACCACTCCCGCACAGGTCCGGGGGTGGGAGAACTGAATCGCGGCGTCGCCGGCCGTTCCGGCGGACGGCCGCGGGAGGAGCGCATGCGAAGAAGGAGCAAGCGGTACCGCCGGGCCCGTGACCGGGTCAAGGACGATCTGTACTCGATCGAGGCCGCCGTCGAGATTCTCAAGCGATTCGACGGTCCGAAGTTCGACGAGACGGTCGAGATCGCCATCAAGCTCGGGATCGACCCGAAGCAGGCGAACCAGCTCGTTCGCGGCGCGTTCTCGCTTCCCCACGGCATCGGCAAGCAGGTGCGGGTCGTCGTGTTCGCCGAGGGCGCGGCGGCGGACGAGGCAAAGGCGGCGGGCGCCATGGAAGCCGGCGGCGAGGACCTCGTCAAGAAGGTCCAGGACGGCTGGATGGACTTCGACGTCGCCATCGCGCATCCCGCGATGATGCGCCACGTCGGCAAGCTCGGTCGAATCCTCGGGCCGCACGGCAAGATGCCGACGCCGAAGTCGGGGACCGTGACGGACAACATCAGCAAGGTCGTCGGCGAGTTCGTCGCGGGTAAGATCGAGTTCCGCAACGACGACACCGGCAACCTGCACGCCGTCATGGGCAAGAAGTCGTTCGCGAGCAACAAGCTGGTGGACAACATCAACGCGTTCATCGAGCACGTCCGGGCGCTCAAGCCGTCGACATCGAAGGGCGTGTTCTTTCAGAAGGCGACGGTCTCGACCACCATGGGGCCGGGCATCAGTTTGAGGATCGCGTGACGCGCTGACCGGAGACGAATAATCATGGCCAGGAAGCTCAAGGAATACCTGACCGAGGATCTGAGGCGGAAGCTCCCTGTCGACTCCGGCTTCGTCGCGGTCGATTACAAGGGGCTCAACGCCGAGGAGACCCTCGATTTCCGCCAGCGCGTGCGCGAGGCGGGCGCCGACATGCACGTCGTCCCGAACCGGATCGCCCTGCGCGTCCTCGGTGAGTCGTTCGAGAACGGCGACGCGGAGGCGCTCCGCGCTCTCTTCCGCGGGCCGACCGCGCTCGTCCTCGGCGAGGACGACAGCATCGAGGCGACCATCGCCGCTGCTAGGGCGATCGTCGAGTGGCGCAAGAAGAACGCCGACAAGGTCAGCGTCAAGGGCGGCCGCCTCTCCGGCAAGATGCTCGACACCGCGAGCGTCATCGGTCTGGCGAACCTGCCCGACCAGAAGACGCTGCTGTCGCAGGCGGTGGGGGTCGTCCAGGCGCCCCTCCGCAACGTCGTCAGCGTGGTCGCGCAGGCGCTCGCGAAGGTCGCGTACGCCGCTCGCGCCTACGCGGAAAAGCTCGAGGCCGGGGGCGGCGCCGCCGCGCCGGGCTCCGGGGACTCGGAATAACAACTCTCGCAATCGTAGATCGGAGGAACGTTCGATGTCGGAGCAAACCGCGAAGGTCACTCAGCTGCTCGATACCTTCAAGACCCTGAACATGCTCGAGGTCAAGGAGTTCGTCGACCGCTTCGAGGAGGAGTTCGGCGTCACCGCGGCCGCGCCCGCGGCGGTGGCCATCGCCGCTCCCGGAGCAGCCGCGGAGGCCGAGCCCGAGAAGACGTCGTTCGACGTCATCCTCAAGGCCGCCGGGCCGAAGAAGATCCAGGTCATCAAGGAGGTGCGGGCCATCGCCGGCCTCGGCCTCAAGGAGGCGAAGGACCTGGTCGACGGCGCCCCCAAGCCGATCAAGGAGGGGGTCTCGAAGGAGGAGGCCGACCAGATCAAGGAGAAGGTCGAGGCCGCCGGCGGCGAGGTCGAGGTCAAATAGCGGGCGGAGCGCAGCGCGAGGTCCTGGGGCGCCCTCCGGGGGCGCCATCGGGGGCGGTCCGGGCGGCGCCGCCGGGGCCCCCGGAGCGCCGGAAGTTCGCCGGACTTGCAACTTCGTTGCCGATTCGGGAAAAAATCCCGAAAAATTCCTTTGCTCGCGCCCGGCCGTCGGTTACAACTTACCGTTTGGATCCGGTGCGTCCGCGTGCGGCGATCCGGCTCTCGACCACTCGCCCCGAATGGGCGCGCGATGGGCGCTGGGCGCTCGATACCCACACAGGACGGCGTGTCGAGACAGGTGCGCGAGAGCCGAGGAGCCGCGGCGCCGGTGGCGCGGCGACTGTCTCCGTGAACGCGGGATCACGGACGCGCGGGAGAGGTGCATGACGTGCGAGCGGGGTCGTCTGGGGACGCGCGCGGCGTCACCCCGACGGCGGCGGCGAGGAGCGGTCGGCGATTACCTGGACGGCGGTCAATCGATCAACCAGTCGCTGGTTGGGGACCCGCTGCGCGACTGGCGCGCACCGGCGGACGAAGCCCACACGACGACGCTCTGTTCCGACTGCGTCGTCCCCCGCCGAGAGCGGAAGGGAATGTTATCGACTCGCTTGGAGTCGGGAGCGACTCCGATCCCGTGAGACCAGCGCGAGGATACCCGGCGATCGCTCTCCGGTCGCGCATCGCGCGACGTGGCCCGTGGAGCACGACGATCGAACAGCAACCGCGAGTTCTCCGTTCGCAGGCAACCCGGAGGTCTGATAGATGTCTGTAGCCTTTCGCAACTACGGCAAGGCGAAAGTAAACGTCCCCGTCCCGAACCTGATGCAGCTGCAGATCGAGGCGTACGATCGGTTCCTGCAGGCCGACGTGCACTACACCGATCGTGAGAACTTCGGGCTCGAGGCGCTGCTGCGAGAGATCTTCCCGATCAAGAGCTACGACGGCAAGATCTCGCTCACGTATCTCGGCTACGAGCTCGGCCGTCCGCGCTACACCATGGACGAGTGCCGCCAGCTGCGACTCACCTTCGGCATGCCGTTCAAGATCCGCGTCCTTCTCGAGAAGGGCGAGGAGCGCATCGAGGAGGAGGTCTACCTCGGCGAGATACCGACGATGATCGGCGGTGGCGAGTTCATCATCAATGGCGCCGAGCGCGTCATCGTCAGCCAGCTGCACCGCTCGCCCGGTGTCGACTTCTCCGAGGAGATCCACACCAGCGACAAGCGGCTGCACTCGTGCCGGATCATCCCCGAGCGCGGCAGCTGGATCGAGATGAACGTCACCAAGAAGGACTCGCTGACGATTCGCATCGATCAGAGCGGGAAGTTCTCGGCGACGTGCTTCCTGCGCGCCATGTCCGAGGACTACTCCTCGAACCGCGCCGTGCTCGAGCTCTTCTACAAGGTCGACTCCGTCAAGTGCTCCGGGCTCGCCTGGATCGAGAAGGTCAAGGGCAAGATACTCGCCGAGGACATCGTCAACGAGTCGGACTCCACCGTGCTCCTCGAGTGCGGCGAGGTGATCACCGAGACCTTCTGCAAGGAACTCGTCGCGGACAAGGCGAAGCTGCAAGTCGGCGGCAAGGACCGCACGCTGCGCTACCTGGCGGACGTCAAGGACCCGCTGATCGTCAACACGCTGCTCGAGGATCTCTCGAAGAACCACGAGGACGCGCTGATCAGGATCTATCAGCGCCTGCGGCCCGGCAACCCGTCGCAGCTGCAGAAGGCGAAGGAGCTCTTCCACGAGAAGTTCCACAACCCGAACAAGTATCGCCTCGGCCGCGTCGGGCGCTTCCGCATCAACCGGAAGTTCGGCCAGAGCATCCCGGAGACCGAGATGACGCTCCACGCGGAGGACGTCATCAACTGCATCAAGCACATCATTGCGATGCGCGCCGGCGAGGGGGAGATCGACGACATCGACCACCTCGGCAACCGCCGCGTGCGCACCATCGAGGAGCTCGCGGGCGAGGAGCTCCGCAAGGGCTTCCTGAAGCTCAAGCGCACCGTTCAGGAGCGCATGAGCATCATGGAGCCGGACGCCATCTCGCCGCGCAGCGTCATCAACTCGAAGACGATCTCGAGCGCCATCGAGTTCTTCTTCGGCCGCGGCGAGCTCTCGCAGGTCGTCGACCAGACCAATCCGCTCGCCCAGCTGACGCACGAGCGACGGCTGAGCGCGCTCGGCCCCGGCGGTCTCAACCGCAAGCGTGCGGGCTTCGAGGTCCGCGACGTCCACATCTCCCACTACGGCCGGATCTGCCCGATCGAGACGCCCGAGGGCACCAACATCGGCCTGATCTCCTCGCTCGGAGTCTTCGCCAACATCGACGAGTACGGCTTCCTGGTGACGCCGTACCAGGTCGTCAAGAAGGGCAAGCTCACCGGCAACGTCGTGTCGCTTCGCGCCGACGAGGAGGAGAACCGGTGGCTCGCCCCGGCCGACACGCCGATCGACAAGACCGGCAAGATCGCCGGCAACCCGGTCCTGGCGCGTCGCAACGGTGACTTCAAGCTCGTCGACCCGAAGGACATCGAGTACATGGACGTGTCGCCGATGCAGATGGTCGGCGTATCGGCCAGTCTCATCCCGTTCCTCGAGCACGACGACGCCAACCGCGCGCTGATGGGATCGAACATGCAGCGCCAGGCGGTGCCCCTCGTGCGCACCGATCCGCCGCTCGTCGGCACGGGCATGGAGCGCGAGGTCGCCCGGTACTCCGGCATGGTGCTGCGTGCCCGCAACGCCGGCACGGTGACGCAGGTCGACGCGAATCAGGTGACCATCGGCGAGGAGGTCTACCCGCTGCGCAAGTTCCAGATGCTGAACGAGCGCACGTGCCTCAACCAGAAGCCGATCGTCAAGCTGGGCGAGAAGGTCCAGAAGGGTGACCTGATCGCCGACGGCGCCGGCACGGCGGACGGTGAGCTGGCGCTCGGGCACAACGTCCTCGTCGCGTTCATGTCCTGGGACGGCTACAACTTCGAGGACGCGATCGTGGTCAGCGAGCGCCTCGTCAAGCAGGACGCCTACACCTCGGTCCACCTCAACGAGTTCGAGATCGAGATCCGCGAGACGAAGCTCGGCCGCGAGGAGTTCACTCGCGAGATCCCCAACGTCTCGGAGCGCGTCCTTCGCAACCTCGACGAGCGCGGTGTCGTTCGCATCGGGACGCGGATCGCGCCGGGAGACATCCTGGTCGGCAAGGTGGTGCCGAAGTCGAAGAGCGAGCTGTCGCCGGAGGAGAAGCTCCTGCACGCGATCTTCGGTCGCGCCGGCGAGGACGTGAAGAACGACTCGCTCGAGGTGCCGTCCGGCGTCGAGGGCGTGGTCATCGGCGCCTACACCTTCTCCCGCAAGTCGAGCTCGACCGACGACGAGCGCAAGCGCGTCAAGCAGGAGATCGCGCAGGCGGAGGAGGACTACGGCACCAAGTGCCTGCAGCAGCTCGAGCGTCTCGTCGATGCCCTCAAGAAGATCCTCGGCAAGAAGCCGCTCGACAGCGAAGGCAAGGCGATGAGCGCCAAGAAGCTCGCCGAGCGCGAGAGCATCTCGTCGATCAAGATGGCGTTCCGCGTCAGCTCGCTGATCGAGAAGCTGTCCAAGAAGAAGGCGCAGGACGTGAAGGACGCCCTGCGGGTGCACTTCGCCAAGCTCGAGGCGCTCGAGGACGGCAAGCAGCGGATCATCAACCGCCTGACCCGCGGCGATGAGCTGCCGCCGGGCGTTCTCGAGATGGTCAAGGTCTTCGTCGCCACCAAGCGCAACCTCTCGGTGGGGGACAAGATCGCGGGCCGCCACGGCAACAAGGGCGTCATCGCCAAGATCCTCCCCGAGGAGGACATGCCGTTCCTCCAGGACGGCACGCCGGTGGAGATGATCCTCAACCCGCTCGGCGTGCCCTCCCGAATGAACCTCGGCCAGATCCTCGAGACGCACCTCGGCTGGGCGGCCAGCAAGCTCGACTTCCGAGCGGTGACGCCGGTCTTCGACGGGTGCACCGAGGACGAGATCAGGGATGCCCTGAAGGAGGCGGGACTGCCGGTCGACGGCAAGTCGGTGCTCTACGACGGGCGCACCGGCGATCGCCTCGAGCAGGAAGTGACGGTGGGCTTTATTTACATGATGAAGCTGCACCACCTGGTTGACGACAAGATTCACGCTCGTGCCACCGGACCGTACTCGCTGATCACGCAGCAGCCGCTCGGCGGCAAGGCGCGTTTCGGCGGGCAGCGATTCGGGGAGATGGAGGTGTGGGCGCTCGAGGCGTACGGCGCGGCGAACATCCTCCAGGAGCTTCTGACGGTGAAGTCGGATGACGTCGACGGTCGGGCCAAGATCTACGAGGCCATGGTCAAGGGTACGAACACGCTCGAGCCCGGCACGCCGGTGTCGTTCGACGTGCTGTGCCACGAGATCAAGGGCCTCGGCCTCAACATCGAGCTTCAGAAGAAGAGGAGCCTGCAGTGATGGCGGAGTCCGTACCTGTTCCCGGTCCGGCCACGCGCGGCGACTCGGACCGTGTTGACGATCGAAGAGCACACGAGAACGGAGCACGGAGCCTGATAAATGGTTGAAGCCATTTACGAGAAGATCAACGACTACGGATCGGTCCATGTCCGTCTCGCCTCGCCGAACGATATCCTGTCCTGGTCCTACGGCGAGGTGAAGAAGCCCGAGACCATCAACTACCGGACGTATCGTCCGGAGAAGGACGGGCTCTTCTGCGAGCGGATCTTCGGGCCGGAGCGTGACTGGGAGTGCTTCTGCGGCAAGTACAAGGGCATCAAGCACCGCGGCATCATCTGTGATCGCTGCGGCATCAAGATCACGCACTCGCGCGTGCGCCGGCAGCGGATGGGCCACATCAACCTGGCGGCCCCGACGGTGCACATCTGGTTCTTCAAGGCGATGCCCTCCCGTCTCGGTAATCTCCTCGCCATGAAGACGTCGTCCCTGGAGCGGATCATCTATTACCAGGACTACGTCGTCATCGATCCGGGCGACACGCCGCTGAAGGAGAAGCAGCTCCTCACGGAGGAGGAGTACCGCGTCTGCCGCGAGCGCTACGGCGAGTCGTTCGAGGCCGACATGGGCGCCGAGGCGATTCGCAAGCTGATCAAGAAGATCGACCTCGAGAAGCTGGTCGAGGAGCTCAAGGTCGAGCTCAAGAACACGCGGTCGAAGCAGAAGACGAAGGACTTCATCAAGCGCCTGAAGATCGTCAAGTCGATCCTCGATTCGGGCAACAAGGCCGAGTGGATGATCCTCGACGTCGTGCCGGTGATCCCGCCGGACCTGAGGCCCCTCGTGCTCCTCGACTCGGGCAACTTCGCGACGTCGGACCTCAACGACCTCTATCGCCGGCTCATCAACCGGA
>JBFFXF010000035.1:0-36710 GCA_041569895.1 Planctomycetota bacterium
CCCCTGCCTCGAGGCGTGCAAGGTCAACGACGACGACAAGATCGACATCAGCGACGGCGTCGCGCTCCTCACATTCCTCTTCCTCGGCGGCCCGGCGCCGACCGGCTGGAAGGGCGCCTCGCCGGTCTGCGAGCCGATCACCCGGGAGACCGACTGCGAGACACCCAACGACGCCTGTCCGCTGGAGTGAACCTCGGGGCGGAACCGGAAGGATCGAGTGGGGGTTGGGGAGCGGGAGGGAGCCCGAAACCAGTTTCTCGTCCTCGTCCTCGTCCTCGAACGACAGAGACAGAGACCGAGGACAGAGGGCAGAGAACAGAGACAGAGCACAGACGGCAGAGCACAGAGACCCGAGGACCGACGCCCGGAGGCCGAGACCGAGACGTCGGCCGGTGGTTCGAGGTCGCGGGTTTTTCGGGACCGGGACCGGGTCCGAGTTGGGGAACGTACGACGGAGGTTTTTCATGCGCCGCAAAGGACTTCTTCTCGTGCTCGCCGCCCTGAGCGCCGTGACGTTGCCGGCGGTCGTTCCGGGACAGGATGGCGAGCGGGGCGCCAGACGCGATGCTGCGGAGGAACCGACCCGCGAGACGCCTCAGGCCAGCCCCGGTGAGCGCGAGCAGCGGCGGCGGGCGCGCCAGGGGCGCCGCCGGCCGCGTGGGCGGCGCGATTCGGTGTGGGGCCAGCTCTCCTCGATCGCGCGGGGTGGCAGGGAGCGGGCGCTGCTCGGCTCGCCGGCGCCCGACTTCGCGCTCCCGCGCCTGGAGGACGTCGAGCAGGAGTCTGCCGCCGATGGTCCGCGCGACCAGCGACTCGTGCGGCTCTCGTCGCTTCGCGGCCGCCCGGTGGTGCTCATCTTCGGAAGCTACACGTGACCGCCGTTCGTCAAACAGGCCGGGCGCCTGGAAGAGCTCTATGCCACCTACCGAGATCGCGCGGACTTCCTGGTCGTTTACATTCGCGAGGCGCACGCGGCGGACAGCGACTGGCCGCTGCGCGCCGGCGGCCCGCAGATCGTCGATCCGAAGAGTCTCGCCGAGCGCGCCGAGGTGGCGAGGACGTGCGCCAGGGCGGTCAGGTTCACCATGCCGATGCTGATCGACGAGCTCGACGACGGCGCGGCGCGCGCGTACGGCGGCTATCCCGATCGGCTCTACGTTATCGGCAAGGACGGTCGCGTCGCCTACAAGGGCGCTCCAGGCCCGTCCGGCTTCCGTCCGATGGAGATGGAAGCGGCGCTCCGCGACATCCTGGCGGCGGGCGGCGTGCGCCGGGCCTGGCGATTCTGACCGCCTCGACACCGCACGCCGCGGAGAGGCGCGCATCGCAGGCCGCTGAGGCGAAGCGCTCCTGGCGTTCCCCCCGCACGCATGTCAAAATACGGGGGCGTAGTTTCCGGAGCCGGAGGTGACATGACTCGAGCCCTGCTCGTCTTTGCTCTCGCGAGCTGTCTTGCCGCCCTCAGCCCGCTCCACGCCGCGGGCGCCGGCCGCGGCGCGAAGGGGCGCGTGGCCTCGGTGTACGCCCGGGCGGCGCCGGCGGTCGTCGGCATCGAATGCAGCCTCCGCGATGAGCGCGCGATCTACCGCTACTTCGGCACCGGCGCCATCATCGATCCGGACGGGCTCGTGCTCACCTCGATCAGCGTCGTGCCGGAGGCGGCGACCGACATCCGCGTCTACCTCCGCGGCGGCCATTCGTGGCCCGCGAAGCTCCTCAAGACGGTGCCCGAGAAGGAGTTCGCCCTGCTCCGCATCGACGGGGGCGACGACTTCCCCCACCTGCCGCTCGGCGACAGCGACACGGTGCGCGTCGGCCAGCTCGGCCTGACGCTCGGCAACGCGTTCCAGAGCATCAAGAACGACGACCAGGTGACGCTCGCGTCGGGACTGGTCAGCGGGCGGTATCCGCTCGCGGAGACGCGGTCCCAGGCCGAGTACATCGGGCCGGTTCTCGAGACCACCGCGGCGGTCAACGACGGCATGGACGGCGGGCCGCTCCTCAATGGTCGCGGCGAGATCGTCGGTATGCTGAGCCTCAACTTCTCGACGACTCGCTGGCTGGGGACGGCGATCCCCATCAACGCGCTGAAGCCGCTCTTCGGGAAGTACCGCCGGTCGTTCTTCGATCGCGGCGAGCTGATGACGGCGTTCATCGGCGTCGAGGTCGTCGAGACCGAGCTCGCCGACTCGACTCCCGCGCTTCGCGTCGAGCGCGTCGACGATCGGGGCCCGGCGCGGCTCGCGGGGCTGCGCGGCGGCCAGCGGATCGTCGCCGTCGATGGCGAGCCGGTGACGTCGATCGAACAGTTCCGCAAGCTCCTCGAACGCGCGACTCCCGGGCGGCGCATCCGCCTGCGCGTGGCGTCGCCGAACGTCGACCCGCGCTTCCGCGCGGGGTTCACCGCCGATCTCCCGACGCCCGTCTCGACGCCCGTCTCGACGCCGGACCCGACGCCCGACCCGGCGGCGGCCGCGGAGACCGAGGTGTCGATCGAGGTGTGGGGTCGCTTCTGAGATGCCGCCGATGCGACAGCCCACACGAGCCATCCCCGCCCTGTCACTGGCGCTGCTGCTCGGCGCGCTCGCTCCGGTCGCGTTGTCTGCCGAGCCGAAGACGGCGTCCGGGGCGCCGAAGACGCTCGATGACCTGCTGACGCGCGTCGCGCCCTCGGTGGTGGCGATCGATCTCGAGCGCGAGGAGGACTTCGAGGGCCCCTCCGTCGCCAACCGCAGGCGCTTCCGCGGCCTGCCCGAGGAGGACCGGCGTGACCTCGAGGACTACTTCAAGCGCCCCGCGGGTCCGGTGACCGGCCTGCTCCTCGATCGCGAGGGGCACGTCCTGACGACCAACTACAACGTCGGCAAGAAGGCGAAGGACATCAGCATCGTGCTCGCCGACGGCAAGCGGGTCGATGCCGATCTCGTCGCGCGCGATCCGACCGACGACCTCGCGCTCCTGAAGACGAAGGAGCCGATTCCGGAGGGGATCGAGGTGACGCCCGTGCGCTGGGCGCCGCCCGAGAGCTTCGAGACCGGCCGTTTCGTCCTCGCCGTCGGACGCGGCCCCGACATCGTGGAGCTGACCGCGACACTCGGCATCATCAGCTCGTCGATGCGCTCGACGCGGCGGCTCTTCCAGACCGACGCGGCGCTCAACTACGGCAACGTCGGCGGCCCGTTGATCGACCTCTCGGGGAACGTCGTCGGCATCGCGGGCTTCGTCGGCCATCGATTCCCGCAGTGGGGACTGAACTCCGGCATCGGCTTCGGCATCCGCGCGGACCGCATCGCGGAGGTCCTCCCGCAACTGAAGCGCGGCGAGGACGTGCCGAGCCCGACCATCCCGTTCCTCGGCGTCGGTCCCGAGCGACGACCCGGCCGTGATCGTGGCGAGGGCGCGCGCGTCGGAACCGTCGTCCCGGACTCGGGCGCCAGCGCCGGCGGCATCGAGCCGGGCGATGTGATCATCGAGTGGGACGGCACGGCGGTGCAGGACTTCACGCAACTGCGTTTCCTGATCTTCCAGAAGAATCCCGGGGACTCCGTCGACCTCGTCGTGCGACGCGACGACAAACCGGTGAAGCTGACCGTGAAGCTCGGCGAGCACCAGCTGCCGGATTCGGAGTGAACCGCTCGACCATCCGAGCATGAACATGATGCGAAGGAGCTGCATGAACGGGGTGAGCCGGAGGATCGCGGCGGCGTTCGCGCTCGGGGCGCTGCTCGCCCTCGCTCCCGCCGCGCTCGCGGACCGCGTCCCGGAGATCGACCCGGGCCTCGACGAGCTCGCGGAGCTCCGCGAGGCGGAGCTCGCGATCACCGGGCTCGTGCGCCGGACGACGCCCGCGATCGTCTTCATCGGCGGCGGCTCGGGCGTGTGCATCTCGAGCGACGGGACGGTCCTCACCAATGACCACGTCGTCGGCGACCGCCGGACGGTCGCCGTCCGTTTCGCGACCACCGGCCTGCGCCGGGAGGCGAAGCTCCTGGGGAGATTCCCGGGCGGGGACCTGTCGCTGCTGCAGATCGAGGAGCCGGGGCCGTACCCCTTCATCGAGCTCGGCGATTCCGACACGCTCGTCCCGGGCGAACGGGTCGTCGCTCTCGGCAACCCGTTCCTGCTCGCCGTCGATAACACGTTCTTCCCGGGCGCGCCGCCGAACTTCCACCCGTCGGCCTCGCTCGGCGTCGTCAGCGCGCTGCACCGCAACTCGCCGCCACGCTACCCCGACGCCGTCCAGGTCGACGTCGCGGTCAATCCGGGCAACTCCGGCGGGCCGCTGGTCAACATGGAGGGGCGCCTGGTCGGCATCAACGGCAAGATCGAGACCCGGTTCCACCTCAGCGTCAACTCCGGCGTCGGATACGCCATTCCGTCGAAGCAAATCGAGCGCTTCCTCGAACCTCTTCGCAAGGCGGACGGGAAGGCGATCACGCATGGCCGGATTCCCGGCATCGAGGTGGCGGATCGCGTCGCCGAGGGCGAGACCGGGCTTCCCGTCCAGCGCGTCGCGCGCAACAGCTCGGCGGCGCTCGCCGGTCTGATGAGCGGCGACCGCATCCTCGCGATCGACGGGTACACCGTGCCGACGAGGAGCCGGTACGAGGGCATCCTGCAGACCTATCCCCCGGGCGCCGACGTGGCGATCTCCGTCGCCGGCGTCGACGGCGAGCGTCGCGAGGTCATCACCACGCTCGTCGACCCGGAAGAGGACCGCCCGATCCGTCTCGGCATCTCGCTCGACACCGAGGAGGAGACCACGAAGGGACACCTGCGCATCACCAGGGTCGCGCCGGACTCGCCCGCGGCCCGCGCCGGACTGCAGGTCGACGACGTTCTTCTCCGCTTCGATAACGAGGCGGTGTCGTCCTTCTTCGAGCTCGCCGCGCGCCTCAAGCGCAAGAAGGTGGGCGATGTGGTCGTCGTTCGCGTCCGCCGCGACGACAGGGAGGTCGACATTCCGGTGCTGCTGCAGTCCGGCGAGCGATGACCGCCTGCGGCGTCCGGCGACGCATGGTCTCGGGCGCGATCGCCTCGATCCTCCTCGCGATCGCCATACCCTCACGGGCCGACGACGCGCGGCTGGCGCGATTCACTCGACCGGGCCCGTTCGCGGTCGGCGTCCGGACGCTCGTCCTCGTCGACGAATCGCGTGACGACGCGTTCACCGGGGGCAAGAGAACGCTCGTCACGGAGGTGTGGTATCCCGCCACCGACGCGGCGCGCGAGGGACCGCGCACCCGGTTCGCGGAGTTCTTCGGCGAGTACCGCGAGCGCGCCGAGCGGGTCCTCAGGAGACCCTTCGTCGAGATCGAGCCGCGCTTCTCGTCACTCGCCAGACGCGACGCGGCGCCGAGAAAGCCCCCGGCCGACGCGCGCTATCCGCTGATCGTCTTCAGTCACGGAAACGGCGGCTTTCGCCACCAGAACGTCGCGCAGGTCGAGCATCTCGCGAGCCATGGACACGTCGTCGTCTCGCCGGACCATACCGGCAACTCGAGACTCTCGCCGCTCCCCGACGGGGCGGTCGGCTACGATCGCCGCGGCCGCAAGACCTCGGCGGAGGACCGCCCGCGCGACGTCAGCTTCCTCATCGACCGTTTTCTCGCCGAGAGCGCCAGCGAGGAGAGCTGGCTCTCGGGCGCCATCGACGGGGAGCGCGTCGGTGTGGTCGGGCATTCCTTCGGCGGCTACACCGCGTGCAGCGTCGCGCTCAGCGACCCCCGCGTGCGCGCCATCGTCCCGATGACCGTGGCGCTGGCCGGCGTGGGAAAGGGCCCGGCGGACGTGCCCACCCTGGTCTTCATCGGCGAGCACGACCGCACCATCGGCGCGCTGGGAAACGCCGCGAGCCGCGGGTACTTTCTCGGGTGTCCGGCGGCCAAGTACCTGGTAACGCTGAAGCGCGGCGGCCACTTCACGTTCTGCGACATGGCGGTGCTCGATCCGCGCTACGGCGACGGCATCGGCAGCGGCCGCGGCCTCGACGGGGAGACCATGGAGTTCGTCCCGGTGGCGCTGGCCAGGGAGATCATCAACGCCTACACGCTCGCCTTCCTCGAAAGACACCTCGGGGGAGACGAGGACGCTGCACGATTTCTCTCCGAGAACCGATATCCGGAAGAGGTCGACTACCTGACGGGAAACGTCCGCGAGGAGCCAGTCGAGTAGCGGCGCCGGGGGGGCGGTTCCACGGACAGACAGTCGACGATACAGTTTCAGGGAAGAGCCATGAATCCGAGAATCGCACTGCGGGTCCTGACGCTGGGCGCCTGCGCCATCGCGCTCGGCGTGTCGGCGACGCCGGCGGACGACGAGGAGCCGAGGAAGCCGCGAGCGCTGATCGTCACCGGCGAGGACGTGCCGGCGCACGTCTGGAGAGAGACGACACCGGTGACGCGGGAGATCCTCGACGACGCCGGCTTCGACGTTCGCGTCAGCGAGGACGTGGGCATCCTCGAGGCCAGCACCATCCACGAGTACGACGTCCTGATACTCAATTTCCGGAACAACTTCAGGGTGCGCGATATCTCGAGCGAGGGACGCCGGAGCCTGATGGCGTATCTCGACGCCGGCAAGGGCGTTGTCGCGCTCCACTTCGCCGTCGCCGCGCTGCAGAACTGGCCCGAGTACCGCGACGTCATCGGGCGCGTCTGGGTGCCGAAAAAGTCGGGGCACGGTCCGCGCGGGCCCTTCAAGGCGACGATCGCCACGACAGAGCATCCGATCACCCAGGGCCTCGAGGACTTCGAGATCGACGACGAGCTCTATGCGCGGCTCGAGGGCGAGGCCCCCATCGAGGTGCTCGTCCGGGCCCACTCCGAGTGGAGTGGCGCCGACGAGCCGCTGGTCTGGACGGTGCCGCGCGAACGCGGCCGAGTCGCCTGCATCGCGCTCGGCCATGACGCACGCGCCCGGCGCAGCGCAGCGTTCACGGCCCTCCTGGTCAGAACCGCAGCGTGGGCAGCGGTCGGTCCAGCGCGCGGGGAGTAACTGCGCGGAGACAACTCCTCCCGTTCCCGCAACGCCCAGACGTAAAGAGACCGGCATGGGCTGTTTCTGACGGCGATTCATGAGGAAGGCAGGAAGAGCAGGAAGGCAGGAAAAAGGAGGATTGAGCGTTCCGTTTCGGATATCCCGCGTCGGTTCCGGGACTCGGGAGAGGGGGCGGTCGCGAGTCTAACCACCGGTAGACGACGACCTCGCGCCGTGACTCACGAGGACGGACAGAGGGGGCGCTCGCCGACACGCCCCTGGCTTCGGGTATTCGACAATGACGCGATCCTCCGACGGGGAGAGCGAAGCTTGCGAAGCCCAACCCCATCGATCCTTCCGTTTCCTGCCTTTCTTGCTTTCCTTATAGGTCGTCTGACTGCAAACCTGCGAACTCTCCTCCCGGGGTAGACGCCCGGCCGATTTCCGCCGACACTGAAGAGACGGCCTCCGCTCTCCGAGTCCACGGCGCGGCGGCACGGGCCGAGAAAGTGTGCCCTGCGGAAGCGGACGCAGGGCGGCAAGCCGAGTGGTTGCATGTGCGGGATCTACGCGCTCCTTTCCTCGTCGTCGCCCGCTGCGGGCGACGTTCCGGGTGACTTCCTCGACGGCATCGATCGACTCGTCGGCATGTCGAGCGGCGACGACACGGGCGTCGCCGAGGCGACCGGGCTCCTCGACGATCTCTTGAAGACCTCGTACGGGCTGGTCGCCTGCGAGGGCTTTCTCGCCGTCCTGCGCGATCGCGAGAGCGCCAGGTCCCTCGAGCGCGCGTACCGCCGACTCGAGAGCTGGGTCGGGTCGCTCGAGTCCGCCGGACGGTCGGGCGGCTTTCGTGATCAGGGGGCGACGGAGCGTCTCAATCACCTGATCGTCGGCGCCCGGGATCTGGCGTGGCGAATCGAGCGCGACGTGCTCGCGAACATCGCGCCGGTGCTCGCCCTGCTCGGCGCGCTCGCGGACGACGATGCGATACCCGTTCTGGCGCACGCGTGGTCCCTGAACGTCGTCCTCGACAATCTCGATCGACTCGAGGTCCGCGGGCGCGATTCGGCCGGTCTCGCGATCTACGCCCACTTCGCCGACGGCGAGGCGGCCGACCGGTTCTTCGACGGGCTCGAGGCGGAGCTCGGGGAGGAGCTGTCGCGGCGCTCGGCGCCCGGGGCGACGCGCCGCGATGTCATCGTCCTCCCGGAGACCAGCGAGCGTGTCGCGCTCTTCACCTTCAAGGTGGCCGACGAGGTCGGCGAGATGGGCGACAACGTGCGCGCGCTGCGCGACCTGATCGCCGCCGATCGCATCTTCCAGCGAGCGCTCCGCGAGCCGGGCGTCGAGCTCCAGATCCTCGCGCACACGCGCTGGGCGTCGAACGGCGTGGTCTCCGTGCCGAACTGCCACCCGGTCGACAGCTCGATCTGGCGTGACGACGAGCCGATCGCCGGCAGCCGCGGCACGTTCGTCGCGGCGCTCAACGGCGACATCGACAACTTCCAGCAGCTCCACCGCGAGTACGTCGTCGATGCCGGTCTCCGGCTCGACGAGGGCGTCACCACCGACGCCAAGATCATCCCGATCGTCGTCCGACACCACTTCGAGCGCACCAAATCGCTCGGCAAGGCGTTCCACGACGCGTTCCAGGAGCTCGAGGGCTCGATGGCGATCGCGCTGATGTCGGCCGATCGGCCGGGCGAGTTTCTCTTCGGCCAGAAGGGCAGCGGCCAGGGCCTCTACTTCGGCCTCTCGAAGACCGCGACGTGCGCCGCGTCGGAGATGTACGGCGTCGTCGAGCTCACCCCGACGTACGTCAAGGCCGAGGGAGAGAGCGTCGACGGCGGAGAGACGTTCGTCATGCGCCGCGGCAAGGGCGGCCCGGACGTGTGGCTCCTCGCCAAGAGCGCGCCGCGACGGATCCCCGACAAGCGGCGCTGCGAGGCCGAGATCACCACCCGTGACATCAATCGCGGCGAGTACGCCCGCTTCTTCCTGAAGGAGATCTCCGAGTCGGTCGACAGCGTGCGCAAGACGCTGCGCGGCAAGTACGAGGTCGGAGAGGGCGGCGCCGTGGAGTTTCACCTGGGCGACGACGTCCTCGACCCGGAGCGCCTGCAGGCGTTGCGCGACGGCGCGATCCGCCGGATCGTCACCATCGGCCAGGGCACGGCGGCGATCGCGGGAACCGGCATCGTGGCATTGCTCGAGCGTGCGCTCGACGGGACCGGATGCGCCGTCCAGGTGCAGGGGCTGAAGGCGACGGAGCTCTCCGCCCACCACCTGCGCGACGACATGAGCGACACGCTCGTCATCGCCGTCTCGCAGTCGGGCACGACGACCGACACCAACCGCACGGTCGACATGGTGAAGGAGCGCGGCGCGTGGGTCGTCGGCATCGTCAACCGCCGGAACTCCGACCTGGTCTACAAGTCGCACGGCGTGCTCTACACGTCGGACGGACGCGACATCGAGATGTCCGTGGCGTCGACGAAGGCGTTCTACGCGCAGAACGTCGCCGGACAGGTCCTCGCCCTGGCGCTGGCGCGCGCCCTCGGTGTTGCCGACGCGCGCATCGCGGAGGAGCTCCAGGCCCTCGACCGTCTCCCGGACGCCATGGCGCGGACGCTCGAGCTCGGCGACCGGATTCGCGACCTCGCCAGCCAGCTGGCGACGCGGCGCAACCACTGGGCGGTCGTCGGCAGCGGGCTCGACAAGATCGCCGCCAGCGAGATCCGCATCAAGCTGAGCGAGCTCTGCTACAAATCGATCGCCTGCGACTTCACCGAGGACAAGAAGCACATCGACCTCTCCTCCGAGCCCCTGGTGATCGTCTGCGCCAACAGCGCGCCGGAGTCGATGATCCCCGACCTCGTGAAGGAGGTGGCGATCTTCAGGGCGCACCAGTCGCTGCCGATCGTCATCGTCCCGGAGGGCGAGGACCGATTCGATCCCTACGCCGCCGGCGTCCTCAAGCTGCCGCGGCAGGATCCGCCGCTCGGCTATCTGCTGACGACCATGGTCGGGCACCTCTTCGGATATCACGCGGCGAACGCGTTCGACGGCATGGCGAAACGGTTGCGATCGATCCGCACCTCGCTGATGGAGGAGCTCGAGCCGGTCCCTGCCGTCACGGACGGCGACGACGGCGACGCGCTCGCCGAGCCCGCGTTGAGCGACGAGACCATCGCGCGCGTGCGGGACTTCAACGATCTCCTCGTCAACGGCGCCCTCGACGGCTGCCTGACGCCGGCGGCGGCGATTCGCATCGCGACTATATTCCAGTCGATCCTCTGGCGCGGGCCGCGCGCGGGCGCGGCGTCTCTCGAGCCGGGCGAGGTCCTCCGCAGCCTCACCGGCGCCATCAACGAGCTCGCCCGGCCGATCGACGCCATCAAGCACCAGGCGAAGACCGTCACCGTGGGCATCTCGCGCGCGGAGGAAGTGCCCGAGGGCCTGCTGCTGACGACGCTCCGCGAGCTCGAGGCCATCGACCTCGCGCACCTCTCCGAGAGGCATCACCGGTTCCTCGCCGCCTTCGAGCCGGTGGTCGAGCAGGTCGCGGGCGTCACCGTCTACCGGGTCGCCGGCCTCGACGCCGTCGGCCGTCCGCGGCGCGGGTCGGCCGTCGAGGTGGTGGCGAAGTCCGGCTGCGCCGAGAAGATCCTCTCGCGCTGCGAGAGCGGCGCCCCGCTCGCCGGCACCAAGTGGGGCGTCGTGAGGCGAGGCGAGGTCTATCTCGGCTGCGGCCAGCTCGACTGCCGAAAGATCCTCATCGTGCCGGTGATCGGCGAGCAGCAGCACGGACACCTGGTGCTCTTTCACCTCGAGCTCAGCTCCAGCGCGACGCCGCGGCAGCGATTCCGCGCCCTCTCGGCGCACAGGTCGCGACTCGAGCAGCTCCGCATCGCGGTTACCGAGCGCAGCCTCGAGTGGAAGCCGGAGCTCCTGCAGTCGGTGGACACCGATGCGCTCTTCTTCGGCGACCCCGAGGCGATCGCCGAGGAGCTCGAGGCGAAGGCCGGCGAGCACGAACCGAAGAATAGATAGCCGATGAGCGACAGTGGCCCGATCCCGTTCAGCGAGCGCTCGGCGGTCGTCGAGCCGTTCCTCGCGATGGAGGTGCTCGAACGCGCCCAGCAGCTCGAGCGACAGGGCCGGACGATCTGCCACCTCGAGGTCGGCGAGCCGGCATTCTCCACTCCGGCCGCGGTCATTCGCGCCGGCACCGAGGCGATCGAGCGCGGCGACACGCACTACACGCACAGCATGGGCCTGCTCGAGCTGCGTCAGGAGATCGCGCGGCGCTATCGCGACCGGTACGACGTCGACGTCGACGTCGAGCAGGTGCTGGTGACCATGGGAAGCTCGACCGCCTTCCTCTTCGTCTTCGCCACGCTGCTCGAGCCCGGCGACGAGGTGCTCGTCGGCACGCCGCACTACTCGTGCTATCCGAACTTCGTCCGGTTCTTCGGCGGCAAGCTCATCACCGTGCCGACCGATCCGGCGGACGGCTACCGTGTCGATCCCGACGAGATCGCGCGGCGAGTCACGGATCGCACGCGGGCGATCCTCATCAACTCGCCCTGCAATCCCACCGGCGCCGTCCTCGACGGCGAGCGCCTGAAGGCGATCGCCGCCATCGGACCGCCGGTGATCTCCGACGAGATCTACCACGGCCTCACCTACGAGGGTCGCGATCGATCGATGCTCGAGTACACCGCGAGGACCTTCGTCGTCGACGGGTTCTCCAAGCGCTACGCGATGACCGGCTGGCGGCTCGGGTGGGTGGTGTCGCCGCCGGAAGCCGTACGGCGACTGCAGACACTGCAGCAGAACTTCCAGATCTCCGTGACGGCGTTCGTCCAGCACGCCGGGATCGCGGCGCTGCGCTCGGCGGAATCGGACGTCGAGGCGATGCGCGCCACCTACGACGTGCGGCGCCACCGCATGGTCGACATCGTCCGCCGCGCGGGCTTCGACGTCCCGGTGAGCCCACAGGGCGCGTTCTACGTCTTCGCGGACGCCTCGCGCTTCACCACCAACTCCCTCGACTTCGCCTTCGAGCTCCTCGAGCACGCCGGCGTCGGCGTCTCACCGGGAATCGACTACGGCGAAGCCGGCCGCCGATCGGTCCGCTTCTCCTACACGGCGGACGAGGCAACGATCGACGAGGCGGGGAGAAGGCTGGAGACGTATCTGCGGACGAGAGCGCGGCCGAGTTGAGATGGGACGATTCCGCTCCATCCCTCGATTCATCGATAGGGAAGGCAGTCCTTCATGCCGGCGCGGCCGACATCCGGAAGAGTGAATGACTGCATGGGCTATTCTGACGACGACTTATGAATCGTCTGACAGCAAGCCTCCGAAGTCGACTCTCCCTGCCCGAGCTGAAAGTCCGCTCCTCCCGACCATCTGTCAGCCATCTCCAGCCGGCGTGTTCCTCAGGAGCACATACCGTCTCCTCGACCCCACCATCCCCGCCGTTACCTCCTCCACCAGTGTCCTGAACTTGCCGTAGTATCCCTGCAGGCGTTCCAGGTCGCGGTCGATCGCCATGAGGTAGACCGTCTGGTTCTGGCGCAGGTAACTCTCGAGCGGTCGCTCGCTCTCGGGGGTCTTGCCGGAGGGGTCGACCTGCTCGAAGACGCGCAGGTCGCGGCGGTCGAGGTAGTAGACGATCGATCCTCGTGGTCTCCCGTAGATCGCCACCGGTCGGGTGCCGACGATCGACCGCACTTCCTCGCAGAACGGGCGCGCCGACTTGATCGCGTTCAGGTCGGGCGCGAGGAGGGTGAAGGCGAGCGCGAAGCCCGCCGCCGAGCCGGAGAACCAGCCGATGGCGCGCAGCAGGTCGTCGTCGGCGACGGCGCGAGCGACTCGTCCGGCGGCGACGAGGAGCACGCCCGCGAGGAGGGCCATCAGGAACGCGGCCTTGATCGGAAAGGCGCCGCGGGAGAGCAGCGACCGCACGGGCTCGTTCTCGACCGCGTCAACGCCCAGCGCCCCGAGCAAGCCGGGCACGAGACCGGCAATGGTGATCGCGAGCGCGACGACGAGCAAGGCGGCGACGCCCTTGAGGATCCACGGCACGCCGCGCAGGACGCCGATCCCGAGCCAGCGCTCCCACATCGAGTCGACCTCGGTCTCGAGAAGCCCGGCGGAGACCAGCAGCGCGAGCGGCGTCCAGATCGGCAGCAGGTACTTTCCCTGTTTCGACGAGACGAAAGAGAGACCGATGAAGACGACAAGCGTCCAGCAGACGAAGAACTTTTTGGAGACCTTCCTGAACTGCGCATGGCCGGACAAGACGACCAGCGGCAGGAAGAGCGACGCCGGCGCGAAGTCGACGGGCAGCGTCGTGAAGTAGTGCCAGAGCGAGCGCCGGTGACTCTCGGCGGCGACGAGGCGCCCGAAGTGCTGTTCGACGAACGCCTCCTGGAGAAAGCCGCCGCCGTGGGTGACGGTCATCCAGACGTACCACGGCAGCAGGATCGCCCCGAAGACGATCAACCCCGTGCGCGTCGGCAGGGCGCGGAGGTCATGCAGGAACCACAGGCTGCGCCGGTGGAGGACCAGGAAGACGAGCAGCGCGCCGCCGACGATGCACGGCGCGAGCAGCGGGCTCTTGGCGAGGCACGCGCCGGCGAGCCCGGCGAAGCCGAGGACCTTCCAGAGCGGCCGCTCGCGGTCCCAGAGCACGGCGACGCCGAAGCAGGTCAGGGAGAACGACACGCACGAGCTGAACAGGACGTCGGTCAGGTACCAGGACGAGCAGCGGAAGTAGAGCGCGGACGCGCCCTGGATGGCGACGGCGCCGAGCGCGATCGAGCGGTTGAAGAACTTGATGCCCGCGAGGTACGTCACCCAGAGCCCGAAGACGCCGAAGAGCGCGACGGCGAGCCGGTAGGCGAAACGCGGCGGGAATCGAAGCCCGCGCTCGAGCAGGAGCCCGCTCCAGTAGAGGAGCGGCGGTTTCTCGTAGTACGGCCGGCCGGCGAGCGTCGGCACGATCCACTCGCCGTCGCGCCCCATCTCGTGCGTCACCGCGGCGAGGTCGTCCTCCTCGGGCGCCCAGAAGTCCCGACTCCACGAAAACGACACGTAGAGCAGACCGAAGCTGATGAGGACGATGCCGATGCGCGAGCTCAGGAGCTCCGCGGTGCGCGCGATCGGCGCCTTTCGAATCGGTCTGGGAGCCGCCCTCTCGGGCGTGTCGGGGGTATCGGGCATGGGGGAGGATTCTACCCCGAGCCGTCGATCGCCGCGATCACCCCTCCGGCGCGGCGCCCACCGCCTGCGGCGACAGCAGGATCTGGACGCGCCGATCGAGCGCCAGCGCCTCCGGACTGCCGCCGTTCCGCCTCAGCGGCTGTCGCGATCCGGCCGACTGGATCTCGACGCCGTTCTCCGGAATGCCGAGACCGACGAGGTAATCCCGCACGCTGCGCGCGCGTCGGAATCCGAGCCAGTAGTCCCCGTCCTCCTCGGTGGACTCGCCGCGAGCGGCGTGGCCGAGCACGACGATTCGGACGCGTCCGGAACCGAGCTCCGCCTGCGCCAGATGTCCGAGCACCTCACGTCCGTCGTCGAGGAGGAAGTGCTCACCCTCCGCGAAGTGGACCTTGCCCGCGAGCCGCAGGTAGAGGTTGGTGCCGATCGAGTACGCGTGCGTGTGCTCGCCTTCCGGGTGCGGAACGCGCTTCCTGCTGACGCCGGCGTCGCCGATCTCGCCGGGCTCGTCCTCCATGTCCCGCATCAACCCGTCGGGGCTCAGCTCGAAGCGCGGCAGGTTGAACCCGTAGACCGGTCGCTTCTGCGGGACCTTGCCCTGGAAGGTGACCACGAGGTCGTAGATCTTCGACTCCTCGCGAATCTCCGAGACCGAGAAGAGCAGAATGAAGAAGGTCAGCAGGAGCGACATCATGTCCCCGAACGTCACCAGCCAGTCTGGGACGCCGTGCTTGACAATGATCGCCGGTTTTTCGCGCTTCGCCATGGAGTCGCCTCACTCGAGATCGTGCGCGGGCAGGAACATGATCTCGACCCGATCGTCCTTCTCCGGATCCTCCCAGAGGTTCTTGCGGGAGGGGCTCGGGACCTGGCTGCCGTGTGTCGCGAGCGTCATCCGACTCATGCTGACCTGCTCGTGCTCCGAGAGGTGCTTTGCGATCGCGAGCGCCCGCTTGAAGCCGAGCTGGAGGTGATCGGACGCGTCGGCGTCGGCGTCGAGCGGCCAGCTCGACGTGTGGCCGACGATCTTGAAGTCGGCCTTCCCGCGCCTCTTCAGTGTCCGCGCCACCCGCGCCAGCGTCGCGTGGCTCTCGGGCCGCAGCTCGGCCTTGCCGCGCTCGAAGAGCACCAGCCCCGGCACCACGACCACCTCGTGGTTGTCCTCCTTGTAGATCGCCGCGTACTGGTCGATCTTCTCGATTTCCTCGCGAGTCGTTTCCGACTTGCCCCGGCTCCCCTTCTTCGAGGGCGGTCGCACCGAGTTCTCGATGAATCCCGAGATCTCCCGCATGCTGAGACGCTTGGGGTAGTATCCGAGCTGCCGCGAGTTGTTCTTGAAGTAGCGCTGAAAGCCCATGATCAGCTCGAAGACCTTCTCGCGCTTCTCCTCGGCCGCCGAGAAGAGGAGGATGAAGAAGCAGAGGAGCAGCGACATCATGTCGCTGTAGGTCGCCATCCATTCAGGAGCGCCGACCGTGACGACCCTCGCGGCGCCCCTTCTCTTCTTGGCCATCGGCTCGACTCCCGCGCGATCCGGTGTCGCCCCCCACCGGTCCGGCTCACTCCGCGCTGCGCAGGTCCGGCGGCAGGAAGATGCTCAGCTTCTGCTCGAGCACGCGAGGGCTGTCCCCCGACTGGATCCCCATGACGCCGCTGATGACGATCTCCTTGGAGATCGATTCCTGCTGGTTCTTCTTGTCGAGCTTGTCGGCAAGAGGTAGCGCGAAGACGTTGGCGACCAGAGCGCCGTAGAACGTCGTCACCAGCGCGACGGCCATGTTCGGGGCGATGCTCGCCGGATCGTCCAGCTCGGCGAGCATCAGGATCAGCCCGACCAGCGTCCCGATCATGCCGTAGGCCGGCGCATACTTGCCGAGGAGCTCGAAAACCGCCTTGCAGTTCGCATGGCGGTTCTGCATCTGCTCGAGGTCGCTGCTCAGGGTATCCGAGATGACGTCCGGATCAGTGCCGTCGATCGCCATCTGGATGCCGTTCTTGAGGAACTCGTCCTCGATCTCGTCGAGGGCGCCCTCGAGCGCGAGGATCCCGTCACGACGGGCGATCTCGCTGAACTTCACCATCGTCTGGATCAGCACCTTCGCGTTCGTGTTCCTTTCCCGAAACGCGGCCCCGAGGATGCCGCCGACCCGTTTCAGGGTCATCAGCGGGATGCTCATCGCCGTGGCGGCCAGACCGCCGCCAATGACGATCAGCAGCGAGGGCGTGTCGATGAAGTTGGTGAGCCCTCCCGAGATCGCCATGAAGATCATGACGATGGCGAGGAGGAAGCCACCGATGGTGGTAACGTCCATATACCGTCTTGTTCCTGCGCCGTGCAGCCCCGGACGATCGCGTGGAGCGAGCCCGGAGCCGGGATTCCCCGTCCATCTTTCGTCGGAGATGTCGGCCGACTTTGTTCAGCGCAAACCGCGCTGGACGTCGGCCCGAATTTACCCGGGCAGCACGCGCTGACCACGCGCGGCCGACTTATCGGGCTCGGCGGAGGCCGGCGCCATGCGGCGCGGCAGCTCGCCGTCGGACGGCGGGAAACGATAATCCTGGGCGACCACCACGACGCCGCCCGGAGACACGGTGAACGAGCGCGAATCGCCGCCGTGGCCGATGCGCGCGCCTTCCGGGATGACCGATCCGGTGTCGACGATCGCATCCCGCACGTGCGCCCCCGCGCCGACCTCGACGTCGGTGAGGAGAACGCACCGATCGATCACTGCGCCCGCGCCGATCTTGACGCGCGGCGAGATCACCGAACGGTACACCAGCGCGTCGTCGATCCTCGCTCCGCTACAGATCAGCGACCACCCCCTGCGGTCGTCGTCACCGGCCATCATCTTCGACGGCAGCAGATCGCGCAGCCCGGACTCGGGCGGCAGACGGGGATCGAGGAGATCGAAAGCCGGCGGATCCTCGAGCAGGTCCTGGTGACACCGGAAGTAGCTGTCGATGCTGCCGACGTCCCTCCAGTAGGGCGTCGGGTCGGGCGAGATGTCGGCGTGCGGGCACGCGAGCACCGTGCCGTGCATCAGCGATTCCGGCAGGATGTTCTTGCCGAAGTCATGGCTCGTCTGGCGCTTCGCATCCTCGACGAGGCGCTGCACGAGGAAGCGCGTCGTGAAGCAGTAGACGCCGAGGTTGATGTCGCAGGCGCCGTTTCGCGCATACGGCAACGGATCGGCGGGTTTCTCGACGAACTCCCGGATCCAGCCGGTGTCCTCGGTCTCGAGGACGCCGAAGGACGAGGCCGAGGCCACGTCCGCCGTGCCGCAGAGCACCGTGGCGTCCGCGCCGGACTCGAGGTGGCGCGTGATGAAGCGGGCGAAGTCGGCGCGGTACACGTGGTCTCCCGAGAGGACGAGAACGACGTTTGGCCGGTACCGCTCGAGGATGTCGAGGTTGCGGTAGATCGCGTCCGCCGTGCCGCGGTAGAAGCCGGTCGACGTGCGCATCTTCGGCGGCACCGTCTCGATGTACTCGCCGAGCTCGTGACGGAGGAAGGACCACCGCCCCTGGACGTGGCTGCTCAGGGAGTGCGAGTGGTACTGCGTCAAGACGTGGATCCGGCGGATCCCGGACAGGACGCAGTTCATCAGCGTGAAGTCGATGATCCTGAAGTTGCCGCCGAACGGCACCGACGGCTTGGAGCGGTCCTGCGTCAGCGGAAAGAGACGCTCTCCCTTGCCGCCCGCCAGGACCATCGTCACCACGCCGACGTCGGTGTTCACAGGCAGACGCTCCGATCCTCGAGGAGCATCTCGATGGTGCTGATGAGCTCCGTGGTGTCGGTCGACTTGACGAGGTAGGCGTCGGCCGACCAGCTCATGAAGCTCTCCTTGTAGGAGGAGTACGCCGAGTTGATGATGATCGGCAGCTCGTTGTTCTCCTCGAGCAGCCGGTTCATCGCCTGGATGCCGTCCATGCCGGGCATGCGGATGTCCATCACCACCACGTCCGGCCTCTCCTCTCGCGCTTTCTCGATGGCCTCCTGCGCGTTGGACGCCAGGATCACCTCGTAATCCCGGCGTCGGAGCTCGCGTTCGTAGAATTTCCGTATCCCGAGGTCGTCGTCCGTGACGAGCACCTTCCTCTTCATGGCATTCTCCTCACCGTGACCGGCAACTGGACCTTGAAGACCGAGTTGAACGGCGGACGGCTCTCGAACAGTATGTTTCCCCCGACGTTCCGAATGCTCTGCTTCGTGATCGCCAGGCCGATACCAGTGCCGTCCCTCTTCGTCGTGAAGAACGGCTCGAAGATCAACTCCCTCACTTCATCGGATATTCCGGGGCCGGTGTCCGCGACCTCGAGCTCGGCGACTCGCAGGCCGTCGCCGTTCCCGTTCTCCGCGGCGAGCCCCTCGGGGTGAACCAGCGCGAGCGCGACGCGGATGCGGTCGCCGGGACCGACCGCCTCGTGCGCGTTCTTGACCAGGTTCGACAGCGCGGCGTGCACGAGATCCGGAGAGGAGGACACGACGACCGGCTCGTCGGGGATCTCCACCTCGAGCTCCACGCCGGTGCGCGAGATCTCGTCACGGAACGTGGCCACGACGTCGCGCACGAGCTGGGTCAGATCGACCGGCGTCAGCATGTCGACCGTGGGCTTGGCGAAGTCGAGCGTCTCCTTGAGGAACCGCTCGAGCCGCTTGACCTCGCTGACGATGATCTCGAGCGCCTCGCGTGAATCGCCGGCGAGCTCCTCGTCCTCGAGAACGGACCTGGCGAGCCCGCCGATCGCCACCAGAGGGTTGCGGATCTCGTGCGAGACCGACGCCGCCAGCGATCCGAGCGCGGAGAGCTTCTCCGCTTGCAGCAGACGCTTCTGGTTCTCCTGCAGGTCACGGTGCGCGCGGCGCAGCTTCTGGAGGTTCAGGGTGAGCTCGTCATGGAGCGCCGAGCGTTCCAGAGCGACGCCGGCGTAGCCGGAGAAGGTCTTCAGCAGCGCCAGGTCCTCCGCCGCGATCGGCCGGCGCGTGATGAAGTTATCGGCCAGCAACACGCCCGCGAGCCGCTCCCGGATCCGCAGCGGCACGACGGCGAGCGCGTCGACGCCGAGCATGTCGAAGAGCTTTCGCTCCTCCACGGGCAGCGTCGAGGAGCGCGTGACGAGGTCGGGACGGCCCTCGCGGCAACTGGCGACGATGCCCGCCCCGTGCTCGCCGTTCGACCCCGACGTCAGCGGCAGATCCATGTGGAGCGCGAGCGCATGCGTCTGCGCATCCGCCGGCTCGCCCGAGGACGACACGCCGTGCAGCGTCTCGCGCAGGCTGGAGTTCGACTCGCTGAGGCGCGACCAGATGCGGTGCGCCTCGTCGACGCTCGCCGGTCCGATCCCGAGCCGCCCGCGAAGACGATCGCCGGAGGCCTCGAGAAAGAACGCGCGGTTGAAGCCGAAACCCTGACGCGCCGTCACCGACACGAGGATCATGTTGAGGACCTCCGGCGTGCTCATCGATTCATAGAGGAGAGAGATGATCTCCTTCATGCTCGAGAGCTGGTGGAGGTCGCTCCGATAACGATCGAAGAGATGCTTCTCCGGAGTGACGTCGAGGAGGCAATGCGCCGTGAGCTCGGCCCCGGCGTGCTCGCTCGAGCGCGCCACCGGAATGCTGAAGTACCGGTACACGCGCGCGTCGTCGTGCACGATCGAGCGCCGCAGCGAGCCGCCGCGGAGGACGCGACCGCCGATCTCGCCGACGGATTCCTCGACGGCCTGCGCGCCGAGGACGTCCGCCGCGGTGACGCGACCGAGAGCGGCGCGCATCTCGCTGTCGGGCGTGAAGACGCCGGGAAACTCGGCGTGCATGCGATCGTTCGCCCAGAGCACGGCGCCGTCGCGAGAGGCGAGCGCGATCCCGAGTCCGAGCGTCCGCGTCAGGCGCTCGAGGATGTCGGTCGCGATGATCTCGTCAGCGAGTACTTTCTCCACGGAACCCGATCCTTCGCGGCGGCGTCGCGCTCAGGCCGCCGATCGACCCGTACGATCGACCCGGACGCGCGACGACAGCACCGACAGCCGCACTACGGCTCCGCCTTCTTCTCGTTCCCCTCGCTGTGAGAGCTCGCGCCTTCCCGGCGAATTCCCCCGGGAAGCAGCCCCGGAGGCAGGGAGTGGCGAGAATCGCATCCGATAACCGATCGGCGCGTCCATGTCAAGCACCGTCGCGCGGTGTCTCGCCACCTGACGTCAGAAAGTCGTACGCCCCGATTTACGGTCCGTTAACGTTCGCGAGGCGAGCCGCGGTCGCTCATCCATCGACCGATCGCTCGCCGGGCTTGACCGCCGTCTCGCGCCGGAGAGTCTCCGCCGGGTCGGATCGATCGCCCCGCAGGAGAGCGCGGTCGAGCAGGTGGGACGGCACGACGTGGTGCAGCGCGCGCAGGAGGTTGCCGCGCACCTTGGGATTGCGACGCGCCAGGTCCTCGATCAGCGCGGCGACGTGCGCACGCTCGCTCTCGGCGCAGAGTCGGCACGGCTCGATCGGGAATCGGCGCAGCTCGGCGTAGCGCGCGATGGTCGTCTCGGCCGCGTAGATGAGCGGACGGATGACCTCGCAGCGCCCGTCGTCGCTGGTGACGCGGGCGGGCATCGCGGCGATGCGACCGCTGAAGAAGACGTTCAGCAGCAGCGTCTCGATGGCGTCCTCCCGGTGGTGACCGAGCGCGATCTTGTTGCACCCGAGTTCGGCCGCCTGGTTGTAGAGGATGCCGCGCCGGTAGCGGCTGCAGAGGGAGCAGGTGGTCTCGCCGTCCCCGAGCCGTTCCAGGACCAGGGAGTAGGTGTCCTTCGAGACGATGCGGTGCTCGAACCCCTCGTCCTCGAGGTGCCGGCGGATGCGGCCGGCGTCGAAGCCCGGGTGGCCCTGGTCGAGGTGGATCGCGACGAGGTCGAAGCGCACCGGCGCGCGCGTGCGAAAACGACGCAGCATGTGGAGGAGCGTCCACGAGTCCTTGCCCCCGGAGACGCCGACGAGGATGCGATCGCCCTCCTCGATCAGCCGCCATTCGGAGATCGCGCGCCCCATCGGCCGCGCCATGGCGCGCTCGAGCCGCTCGACCTCGCGGTCGCGACCGCCGGCGAGCGCCGCACCGACGGCGCGCGTCCCGGCATCAGGAGCTGCGTTTCCCCGCAACGAGGCCATGCGCCACCCATCACTCCGTCAGTTTTCGGGCAGGAAGTCGAGCGGCTCGCGCCGCTTCCTGGTGAAGATCGACATCACCAGCGGCTGCAGGCCGAAACGCCCGCCGCCCGCCAGCATGATGAGGACCGACATCGCCAGCAGATTGAGGCAGTACTCGTAGCCCTGGTTCTTCATCAGAAAGCCGTTTGACCCGTGCACCTCGACGATCGCCACCACCATGGTGAAGCCGATGCCGAAGGCGGCGATGCGCGGCAGGAGGCCGATAATCAAGAGCAGCCCGCCGCCGAACTCCGCGGCGGTCGCCAGCCAGGCCGAGACCTTCGGATACGGCACACCGAGGTTGGTCAGGCTGGTGGTAAACCCTGTCAGCGACAGGTCGAGACTGCCGCCCTCGCCGCCGTGGAGCTTCCCCCACCCGTGGATCACGAAGGTGACCCCGAGGGTCACTCGCAGCACCAGCAGCCCGACATCGAGCAGCGCCTGGCGCACGCCGTTCCTCGAACCGTTCATGTCGATATCGCTCCCTTCGAGTCTTCCCCCGCGGTCAGGGGGTCACAGCATACCGGCCGTTCACCCGACCTGGAAGCGAAACCCGGCGACGCCCGCCGCGGACGTTTTTCGCTCAATGGGCGCCGGGCGCCGGCCGATGGTATCTGACAGATGTTATCAAACCTCGAGGGAGGGAATCACCCCGTGGGCCGACGATCCGCGCTGACCTCCCGGCTGCTCGTCGCCGCGATCACCTCGATCGCCGCCATCGTCCTGCTCGCCAGGGGATCGCTCGCCCCGCCGACACCGGTCGGCGCCCGCACCGAGCCGGACGCCGAGCTCGCCGTCCGGCTGCAGAGCCTCTTCAGCGACCTCGCCGACCGCGTGCGGCCCGCCGTCGTGTCGATCGGCTCCACCGAGCGCCTGCCGGTGGCGGGGTCGCCGCAGCGCGACTTCCTCGACCGCCTCTTCCAGGAGGAGCGCGAGCTGCACCGCACGACGCTCGGCTCCGGCGTCGTCGTCGACCCGCGCGGATACATCCTGACGAACAGCCACGTCGTCGGCGACGGCAGCGACCTCCGCGTGCGGCTCTGGAACAACCAGAGGCTGCCCGGCCAGTTGATCCACCGGGACGAGGCGCTCGACGTGGCGCTGGTCAAGGTCGACTACCCCGGGCTGGTGGCGATCCCGATGGGCGACTCGAGCAAGCTCCGCGTCGGACACTGGGTGATCGCCGTCGGCAGCCCGTTCGGCCTCTCGCACACGGTCTCGGTGGGCATCGTCAGCGCGGTGGCGCGCTCGGACATCGGCATCCTGCCGTACGAGAGCTTCATCCAGACCGACGCGGCCATCCACCAGGGGAACAGCGGCGGCCCGCTGATCAACCTGCACGGCGAGGTCGTCGGCATCAACACGGCGATCTACTCCGGCGTCGGCGGCAGCAACCTCGGGATCGGCTTCGCCATCCCGATCAACCTCGCCCGCGCGCTGATCACCAGGTGGATCGACGGCAAGAGCGCCGCCTTCCTCGGCGTCGACACGGCGCGAGTCGACGAGGACGTCGCCGCCTACTTCGGCCTCGACAGGCCGCGTGGCGCCTTCGTCGGCAAGGTGCTCGAGAGCTCCCCGGCGAAGGAGGCCGGCATTCGCGAGACCGACATCATCCTCGACTTCGACGGCACGCCCGTCCGCGACGTCGACCACGCGCGGGTGCTGATCGCGCAGAGCGACACCGGCAGGCCGGTGCCGATCGAAGTCTTCCGGGAGGGCCGATCGGTGACGGTGATCGTCAACCTGGTGCGGAACTCGTCGACCCCCCGGGAGGCCATCGACACCACCTCGTCGAACGCGCCGCGCCGGGAGATCCTCGGCGTCACCGTGAGCACGCTGAACGCGGACGTCGCGGGCCGGCTCGGGCTGCCCGGCGACGCGAGCGGCGTCGTCGTCCTCCACGTCACGCACGACAGCCCGGCGGACAACAAGGGGATCCGCGTCGGCGACGTGGTCACCGAGGTCAACGAGACGCCGGTGCTCAACATGCGGCAGTTCCGCGACGCGCTGCGCAAGCGGAGCGACTGCATCATGATGAAGATCGAGCGCCGCGGCCGCGACCTCGGCTACTTCTTCCTCCGGCGCTGAAGAGCGCGGCGGCACCCCCCCCCAACTCCCCCCGGCGGGCTCCTCCCTGGAAAGAGCGCCGCGGTTTCCTTATCATCACCGCCTGACGGTCGGGCCACGACCGGTCAGGGAGTCCGTGTTCCGATTCTTTGTTCTGCCATCTGAACGCTGAAGCGCGGTCTCGATGTCTGCCGCCGAAAGCACACCACCGGAGGAAACGACCATGTCGAATGCACGGAAGGGCGTCATCTTCGTCTCGATTCTCTCTCTCGTCGCGCTGATCGGTCCGCGCATCGTCCACTCTCACTGCGAGATCCCGTGCGGCATCTACGGCGACGTCATGCGCATCAGCGCGCTCTACGAGGACATCGCCACCATCGAGAAGTCCATGAACCAGATCATGGAGCTCTCGAAGGCCAAGGAGCCGAACTGGAACCAGCTCGTTCGCTGGGTCACCAACAAGGAAGAGCACGCCAACAAGGTGCAGCACATCGTCACGCAGTACTTCATGACCCAGCGGCTGAAGCCGGACAACGCGAAGTACATCAAGCTGCTGACGACGCTCCACGCCATGCTGATCGAGGCGATGAAGACGAAGCAGACCACCGACCTGTCCCACGTCGGCAAGCTGCGCCACCTCGTGGGCGAGCTCTCGAAGGACTACTTCAGCGAACAGGATTTGAAGCATATCCGGCAGCACCATCCGGAGGGGAAGTGAGACGGGGACTCGGGGTGCGATGAACGAAGAGCAGAACCCCTACGCGCCGCCGGAGGCCGAGACCACCGTGATGTCCTCGACAGAGGCCGGCGTCGAGCTGGCCTCGCGGGGGGCCAGGTTGGCGGCCGTCCTGCTCGACAGCGTGCTGATCATGGTGGTGACAGTTCCGATCCTGTTTCTGATGGGAGTCTTCGGGGGGGCTGAGGAGCCCGTCCGCGAGCTGACGCTCACCGAGAACATCGTGCTCGCGATCGTCGGCATCGGGTGGTATTTCATTCTCAACGGCTATCTCCTGGCCACAAACGGCCAGACCGTCGGGAAGAAGCTCCTCGACATCAAGATCGTCCGCAAAAACGGCGAGAAGATCAGCTTCGGGCGCATCGTCGGACTGCGGATGGCGCCGTTCTGGGCGATCGCGTACGTGCCGTTCCTGGGAGGAATCATTTCCCTGATCGACGCATTGCTCATCTTCCGCGAGAGCCGCTACTGCCTGCACGACGACGTGGCGGACTCGATGGTGATCCGGGATCCGCGGCGGTAGGGCGCGAGACGTCAGGCAGAATCGGGCACGGGGCCGGGCACGGGACCGGGACCGGGTCCGGGACTTCGAGGGGGTTGCTCGTGAAGCGTTTCGGAGTTTTTGTTCTCGCCGGCCTCGTCCTCGGTCTTCCGCCGCTTGCGGGCGCGGAGGACTTCGACGCTCTCGTCGCGCAGTACGAGGAGATCAAGAATCGTGCGGCGAAGCTCAAGAATCCCCGCTCGGCCGCGAAGCAGGCGACGCCCGTGCTTCGAAAGATCGGCAAGCTCGGGACGGAGAGCGCGCTGCGGTTTCTGGTCGAGGAGCTCGAGGAGCCGCGGGCGCCCTTTGCCAACGAGTGCGCGCGCGCGGTCCTCACCTCCGGCCATGCGCGTGCGGCGGCGTTCCTGCTCGAGGACTTCGGGAGGAAGCGGCCCCAGGTCTGTCGGACGGTGATCGACGCGCTCGAGTGGGCGGCGAGGCCGCCCGAGCCCGCCAGGGGCGAGCCCGCCGGCGACGGCTCCGACGACGCGGACAGGAAGAAGAAAACGCGGCCGGCGAAGAAGGCGAAGAAACCCCGCCCGCCGCCGCTCGATCTCACCACCGCCGAGGCCGAGCTCGTCACCGCCGCGCGCGAGCTGCGCTACCCGAACCTCAAGCCGCGGATGATCCCGCTCCTCGGCCGTTTGCGCTCCGTCGAGGCCGCCGAGACCGTGCTGCACCTGGTCTCCGGCGCGGGTGTTCTCGCCGATGAGTCGCGGGCCGCCGCGGTCGAGGCCCTCACTGCGCTCGGCGCGCACGAGCCGGTCGCCGCCTGGCTCGCGGGGGCGGCCTTCCGTTCGGCCGGCAAGGACCCCGCGCGCCTCGCGATCGTGGCCGAGACCGCCGGTCGCCTGCGCATCGAGAAGGCGCGGCGAGCTCTCGAGGCGCTCCTCCTCGATCGCTCCGAGGCCGTCGCGGCGGCCGCGTTCGAGGCCCTGTCCCGGCTGGAGAAGGGCATCCCGTCGAAGGCGGTCCGGCTGGCGGCGGCGTGGCTCCGACGCGACCTCTCGCCGGCGATGCGCGCGAGGATTCTCGACGGGCTGGCGCGCACGGGAACGTCGAGCGCACTCGCCGTCGTCCTCAAGGCCGCACGGAGCGGTGACACCGCAACGCGTGCGATCGCCATGGGCAGCCTGGCGATGGTCAGGGAGAGCTCCGCGGCGCTCGAGGGCATCCTCTCGGGATTGAAGGACCCCGCGCGCGACGTTCGCTCGACCGCGCTGCGGGCGCTTCGCGGCGTGCGGGAGAAGGCGATCATCGGCACCCTCATCGACCTCCTCGGCCGCGAGCGCGAGAGTCGCCTGCGCATCGATGCCCTCGAGATCCTCATCAAGCTCACCGGCCACAACATGGGCCCGGTCGCCGCCGACTGGAAGAAATGGTGGGAGCTCGAGGAGAGGATCTTCGAGTTCCCCGACAGGGACGCGGCGGGCCCGACGCGCGTCAAGGCGCGCGATCTCTCCTACTTCGGCATCGAGATCTCCTCGAAGCGGATCGCGTTCCTCATCGACGTCTCGCTGAGCATGCTGCCGATCGCGCGCAGCAAGAAGAAGAGCGGCGAGAAGCTGCGCAAGATCGACCTCCTCAAGCGCGAGCTCGGCTCGGTGCTCCGCAACCTCTCGATCGACACCAGGATCAACATCCTCGCCTTCGACCGGTCGGTGAAGTCGTGGCAGAAGAGCCTGCGCTCACTCTCCGGCGGCGGCCTCGGGAGCGCGCTCGAGTACGTCAAGAAGCTCGGCACCGGCGGCGGCACCAACATCTTCGACAGCATCGAGCTCGCCCTCGGCGATCCCGAGGTCGACACCATCTACCTGCTCACCGACGGCCAGCCGACCACCGGTCGCTACAGCACGCCGGACGGGATCATCGCCGGCACCCGCGAGCTCAACCGCGCCCGCGGCGTCACCATCCACTGCATCGCCTTCGGCGCCGAATCGGACCTCCTCAGAAAGCTCGCGGCCGAGCATGCGGGGGAGTATCGGTTTGTGAATGAGTAGAGGCGGCAGGAGACGATCCATGAGGAAGAAAAGAAGCCGAGGAAAACAGGAAACGGATGGGAGCTGAACGCCTCCGAATCGACTCTGCCCCCTGGTCTCTGACCTCTGACCTCTGACCTCCGACCTCTCTTCTCGGATCTCTGTTCTCGGTCTCGGGTCTCGGTCTCCCAAGGCTCGGCCCCGACGGTGAAAAGTCGCCCGATCCCGGTGGGTTTCGGGCACGGGAACGGGAACGGGGACGGGGACGGGGACGGGACGGGGCGGGGGTTACTCGTCCGGGGCGTATTTTCGCAACTTGCGCTGCAACGAGCGCCGATGGATGCCGAGTCGGCGGGCCGCCTGGCTGATGTTGCCGCCGCAGTCGGCGAGCACGCGATGGATGTGCTCCCACTCGGCGCGGGCGAGGCTCGGCGGTTTGTAGACGTGGGTGGCGGGCTCGAGGGGCGGCGAGTCGCCGCGCTCGAAGGCCGCCAGGATGTCGTCGGCGTCGGCCGGCTTCTGCAGGTAGTTCGCGGCGCCGAGCTTCATCGCGTCGACCGCCGTCGCGATGCTGCCGTACCCGGTGAGCACGAGGATCCGTGTCGCCGGGTCGATCTGCTTCAGCTCGCGGACGACCTCGAGCCCGCCCTGTCCCGGCATGCGCAGGTCGACGACGGCGTACTCGGGCGAGTCGTGACGCGCCTGACCGACGGCCTCCTCGAAGTTCGCGGCGAGTCGCACCTCGAAGCCGCGACTCTCGAACGCCCGCCCGAGCCGCTCGCGGAAGACGCGGTCGTCGTCGACGAGCAGGATGCTGTGCGGGTGGTCGCCGTCGGCGCCCGCCCGGTCCTGGGGTTTCATGTCGGACAGCTGATTTCGGGCGAGTTTGCGCCAGTTTCGATTCCGTTCCCGGGCGCGTTCCCGATTCCGGTGTCTCGGGAACGGGTACGGGAACGGGTACGGGATGGACCGATCATCATGACGGCTCTGGAAGCTCTTCGATCGGCACCGAGATGGTCACCGTGGTGCCCGCGCCGGGCACCGAATCTATTCTCAGCTCCCCTCCGAGTCTTTCAACCACCGCCTTCGAGAGGAAGATGCCGAGGCCCATCCCCTGCCCGGGCTCCTTGGTGGTGAAGAACGGCTGACCGACTCGCGAGAGCACCTCGGGGGGCATGCCGGCGCCGCGATCGGCGACCGCGATGCGGAGCATCGTGCCGTGCACCGACCCCTCGACCCGTACCGTGGCCGTCGATCGATCGCCGGATGCGCCGGCTGACGCGTCGCTGCGGTCGGCCACGTTGATGGCGTCGAGGGCGATGGCGTCGATGGCGTCGAGGGCGTCGAGGGCATCGAGGGCATTCTTGATGATCCCGCGGACGGCGCGCACGAGGGCCTTCCTCGGCGCCACGACGCCGGTCTCGCGTACGCCGGCGGCGAGCCGCAGCTCGACGCGTGACGCATCCCGAAGCCCGCCGAGGACGTCGTCGAGCAGGTCCCCGAACACCACCGGCGCGAGCTCCTCGCCGATGGCGCCGCCCGCACCGACCGTCATCTGATCGAGGATATCACGACACCGGGCGACCTCGGCGCGGACCAGCTTGACGTCCTCCTCGACCGTCGCGCCGGTGTCGCCGCGGGCGATCTCGAGCTCGAGCTCGCGCGCGACGACGGCGATCGTCGACAGAGGCGAGGCGAGCTCATGGGCCGCGCCGGCGGCGAGCGTGTCGAGGGCCCGCAGCTTCTCCGCCTCGGCGCGACGCTGCCGGATGGCGCCGAGCTCGCCCTCGAGCCGCGATAGCTCGGCGGTCAGCCTCGTGATGAAGTACACCATGATCACCGCCACCGCGCCGAAGGCCACCAGCTTGCCGCCATGGTAGAGCTGCAGCGGATCGAGGGCCGACACGTCGCCGCGCAGGACGTGCAGAATCGTCTGCCCTCCCGTGTCGCCGAGCGGGGGCAGGGCGATGTGAAACGGAAAGAGGGCGACGAATGACACGAAGGTCAGCCCGGTCAGGAACCAGGCCCACGCCGACCGGAGCACGACCGCGGCGAGCGTCAGGTTGACGAGGAAGAAGATACCGAAGGGGTTGGTCGGTCCGCCCGAGACGAAGAGCAGTCCGCCGAGGAGCACGATGTCGATCGCCATCGTCGAGCCGAGGATGGCCTCGCCGCGTGCGGCCCAGTCGGGCCACGTCTCGCGGCGCGAGTGCAGCCGGAACCAGAACGCCAGGCCCAGCGTCACCAGCACCTCGATGCCGAGGAGCACGGCGAAGGCGCCGATCGGCAGCACGATGTCGAGGTGCAGCGACACTGCCGCGATGGTCGCGAGCTGGCCGAGCACCGCCGCCCATCGCAGCTTCAGGAACCACGAGAAGTTGATCCGGGACCGCTCGAGCGCGACGTCGACGAGCGGCCGCTCGACGGACGCCGCATCCGTTCTGCCGTGCGACATGGTGGGGTTCCTTTCGGCTCAGCCGTCGCCGTCGCCGTCGCCGCCGTCGAAGATCTCGTGCAGCTTCTCGGTCCGGTAGGCGAAGATCTTGCGGACGTCCCGCCGCACGAGCAGCCAGTTGATCAACGCCCCGCCGAGGACCGCGTACTCGACACGATCGCCGATGACGGTGGCGCCGTTGCCGTCCGGCTCGAAGGTGTGCTCGTGCCGCCAGAGCCGGTAGGGGCCCTTGATCTGCTCGTCGACGAACCGGCGCGGGGGCTCCCAGACCGTGATCTCACTCGTCCAGGAGAGCGGGAACCCGCGGAGGCGCAGGCGGTACTCGATCCGCGTCCCGACCTCGACGTCGATCGGCGTCGGCGTGACGATCTCGAAGCGCAGCCACGGCGGCGTGATGCGCTCGAGGTTCTCCGGATTCGAAAAAAAGCCGAAAACCTCATCGAGCGGGCGCTCGATCCGGAGCGCCGATTCGAAGCGAAACGTCTTCATCAGGCATCTTCCTCGAGTCAGCACGTACAATGAAGCGAGCCCGGGCGAGGGGGCCTGGGGCTGGCGGCGGCCCGTGAGGGTCGTATCATACGATCCGGATGGCCGCATGACCACTCTCCGACAGCCAGGAGGCGCGGAATGGTATTGACGATGAGGAAGCGCCGGCACGCGGTCGGCGCGACGCCGGGAACCCTGGTGGCGCCGGCGGAGTCCCCGCCGCCTCGCATCCACGTCATCGACTACACGAGGAGCGAGGTCGAGGCGACCGAGATCACCGACCTCGACCGCCTGTGCGAGATCGTCAAGCGCGAATCGCTGACCTGGGTGGACATCCAGGGGCTCGGCGACATCGACCTCCTGCGCAAGATCGGCAAGGTTTTCGGGTTCCACGACCTCCTGCTCGAGGACGTCGTCAACGTGCCGCAGCGTCCGAAGGTGGACGAGTACGAGAAGCACGTGCTCTTCGTGACGCGCATGCTGAAGCTCCGCGACGACGGCGAGCTCGACCGCGAGCAGCTCAGCATCGTCGTCGGGTCGAACTACGTCGTGACCTTCCAGGAGCGCTACGGCGACGTGCTCGATCCGGTGCGCAAGCGCATCGAGATCGGCCGCGGCCCGATCCGCAAGTCCGGCGCCGACTATCTCGCGTATGCCATCCTCGACACGGTGATCGACGCGTACTTCCCCATCCTCGAGGAGATCGGCGACCGGCTCGAGGCCTTCGAGGACGTCGTCATGCGCGACACCAGCTCCCGTGTGCTGCGCGACCTGAACGACCTGAAGGCGGTGCTGCTCATCCTCAGGCGCCTGGTGTGGCCGCAGCGCGAGGCGCTCGGCCAGGTCTGCCGGGGAAAGGACATGCCGCTGATCCATGCCAAGACGGTGGTCTACTACCGCGACACGTACGACCACTGCGTGCAGATCGCCGAGATCCTCGAGCAGTACCGCGAGCTCGCCGGCGGACTCGTCAACACGTACCTGTCGGTCGCCAGCAACCGCATGAACGAGACCATGAAGGTGCTGACCGTGATGGCGAGCATATTCATACCGCTGACCTTCATCGCCGGCATCTACGGCATGAACTTCGAGAACATGCCGGAGCTGCGCTCGCCGATGGCGTATCCGGTCATCCTCGCCGTGATGGTGCTGATCGCCGGCGGCATGCTCTGGTTCTTCAGGCGGAAGGGCTGGATCGGAGCGCGCACGGAGCCGAAAGATTGATAAGCGCAAGATCCGAAAACGCGAGATCCCAGATGAACCGGTACCGATCGCTGATTTCCGGAACGCCCGCGCGGTGGCTCGTCCTGGCGCTGGCGTTGATGCTCGCGGGGCGGGCGGGCGGTCAGACGGTCCCGGCGCCGACGGCCGATGAGACACCGACGATCGAGGCGGTCGAGGCGAAGATCGCGGAGCTCGAGGCCGCGCAGGACATCGAGGAGGCCGTCAAGACGAAGGCGCTCGAGTCCTACCGCGCCGCCCTCAACCACCTCAAGGCCGCGAGGACGAATGCCGCGAACCTGGCGGCGTACCGCGAGATCGTCGAGTCCGGCCCGGCGGAGATCAAGTCGATCCGCGCCGAGCTCAAGTCCGGACTGAAGCCGATCGAGCCGCCGATCGAGAGTCTCGAGGCGCGCGCGCTGGCGGAGGTCGAGGGCGCGCTGACGCGGGAGCAGGCCCGAGTCGGCGAGCTGCAACGCGCCGTCGCCGATCTGACGGCGACGATCCAGGCGCAGGACAGCCGTCCGGCGAAGATCCGCGAGGAGGTCACGCAGGCGCGCGAGCGCCTCGGACAGATCGAGGCCGAGCTCAAGTCGCCTCCCGAGGAGGGCAACCCGCGGGCGCAGGAGGCGCGCGCGACGCTACTGCGCGCCCGCAAGGCCGCCCGCGCGTCCGAGGTCCAGATGCTCGAGCAGGAGCTGGTGATCTTCCAGCCGCGCCTCGACCTCCTGACGGCGCGGCGGGACCTCGCGCAGCGGCAGCTCTCGCAGCAGGAGGAACGGGTCAAGGCGATCACCGAGATGATAGGCCGCAAGCGCCGGGCGGAGGCGGAGCGCGCGCGCATCGAGGCGGAGATCGCGCGCGAGGCAGCACGCGGGAAGCATCCGGCGCTGGTCAAGCTCGCCGAGGAGACCACGGCGTTCAGCCGCGACCTCGCCGACCTGTCACGCAAGATCGAGGACGCCAGCCGCACGCATCAGGAGATCGTCGACGACCTCAAGCGCGTCGAGGCCGAGCACCAGAGCGCGAAGACGAAGCTCGAGCGCGTCGGACTGAGCGGCATGCTCGGCGAGATCTTCCTCGAGCAGCGCAAGAACGTCCCGGACCTCGAGCGCTACCGGCGGGCGACCGCGCAGCACCGCGACCAGATCGCCACCGTCCGCCTCGGCCAGCTGGCGGTCGACGACCGGCGCCGGCGGCTGTCAGACCCCGAGCGCGCGCTCGACGAGATCACCCGCGACGCCAGCCCGCCGGTCGGCGAGAACGAGGCCGACGAATTTCGCGCCGAGGCGCGCGGGCTGCTCACCGATCAGGCCGCGTTGCTGGAGAAGCTCGATTCGGCCTACGGGCGGTATCTGAAGCTTCTCGGCGACCTCGATTTCGACCAGCGGCATCTCGCCGACACGGTGCGAAACTACCGTGCGTTCCTCGATGAGCACCTGCTGTGGACGCCGAGCGCGCCGGCTCTCGGGCTGGCGACGCTGCGGGACCTGCCCTCGGCGGTGGCGTGGTTCCTCGCGCCGGAGAACTGGAACGCGACGCTGCGCGCCGCGATCGCCGGGCTCACCGACCACCCGCTGACGTCGACGCTCGGCCTGCTGGCGCTGGCGTTCGTCTTCCTCTCGCGCCGCTGGTCGCGCACGCGCCTCGAGACGATCGCCACCCGCGTACGCCGAAAGCACGCCGACAGCTTCCTGCTGACGATCACCGCGTTTCTGCTGAGCGCGCTGCTGGCGGCGCCGCTGGCGGTCCTCCTCGGACTGATCGCCTGGCTGCTCGTCGGCGCGAGCCCGGAGCAGACCTTCCCGCACTCCGTCGGCGTCGGGCTCGGGGTCGTCGCGGGGATGCTCTTCCTGCTGAACTCGTTTCGAGTGCTGTTCACCGAGAACGGCGTCGCGCAGGTGCACTTCAGGTGGAAGGAGCGCGTCGTCGTGATCTTCCGCCGGACGATACCGTGGCTGGTGCTGTTCGGGCTGCCGGCGCTGTTCGTGGCGTCGATGACCGGCGCGCACGAGAACGACGCGTATCGCCACTCGCTCGGCAGGCTGTCGTTCATGGCCGGCATGATCGTCGTGGCGTTCTTCGCCGCGCGGGTGCTGGCGCCGCGGGGGGGAGCGCTCGAGCACACCATGGCCGCGAACCCCAACAGCTGGCTCACGCGCCTGCGCTTCGTGTGGTACTTCATCGTGGTCGCGGCGCCGCTCGCCATCGCGGCGCTCGCCGGGGCGGGATACTACTACACGGCGCGCACGCTCGATCACAGGCTGCTCTCGACGACGCTGATCATCGTCGGCGCCATCATGCTCCACAACCTGATCGTGCGGTGGCTGGTGATCGCGCGCACGCGGCTGGCGATCGCGCGCGCCAAGGAGAAGCGCGAGGCCGCGCTCGTCTCGCGCGAGGAGTCGGAGGAGGAGCCCGAGACCCTCGTCGATCTCGACATCCCGGAGATCGACCTCGCGACGATCAAGCAGCAGACGCAGCGGCTCTTCAAGACCGCGATCGTGCTGGCGACGTTCGGGTCGCTCATCGGCATCTGGGCGGATGTGCTGCCCGCGCTCGCCGTGCTCGACCGCCAGCTGTGGGAATCGCGGGTGATGGTGGCCGGCGAGGAGGTGGCGCGGGCGATCACCATCGGCAGCGTGCTCTTCGCGCTGCTCGTTGCGGTGCTGAGCTTCGTCTCCGCCAAGAACCTCCCCGGCTTCCTCGAGGTGGCCCTCCTGCGCCGGCTCTCGGTCGACGCGGGGAGCCGCTACGCGATCGCCACCATCGGACAGTACGTCCTCGTCGCCGTCGGGCTCGCCATCGCGTTCCGGGCGGTCGGAGTGGCGTGGTCGCACGTGCAGTGGCTGGTCGCCGCGCTCGGCGTCGGTCTCGGTTTCGGACTGCAGGAGATCTTCGCCAACTTCGTTTCCGGCGTGATCATCCTGCTCGAGCGGCCGATCCGCGTCGGCGACACGGTGACCATTGGCGACATCAGCGGCACAGTGACTCGCATCCGCATTCGCGCGACAACGATCACCGACTGGGACCAGAAGGAGCTCGTCGTCCCGAACAAGTCGTTCATCACCGGGCAGCTGGTCAACTGGTCGCTCTCGAACCCCGTGACGCGGCTGATCGTCAAGGTGGGGATCGCCTACGGCTCGGACACGGAGCTCGCCCTGCGGCTCATGATGCATGCGGCGAAGGAGCATCCGAGGGTGCTCGAGGAGCCGGAGCCGGCGGTGTTCTTCGTCGGCTTCGGAGACAGCGCGCTCAATTTCGAGGTGCGCGTCTTCGTCAAGGAGCTCTCGAACCGCGGCCGCACCAAGATCGTCCACGACCTCCACCTCGCCATCGACCGCAGCTTCCGCGAGCACGGCATCGTCATCGCGTTCCCGCAGCGCGATATCCACATCAAGTCGGACGAACGGCTCACGGACGGCGTGCCGAGGTTCCCGCAGGAGTTCGGGACGGGGGTGGATTGAATAGCGCGGCGAGTGAGTGACAAAATGAGCCAAGTCCTGCCACGGCGACGGTAACGACAACCGAGACGGAACACGGATACGGAGCACGGGCCCAACCCCGGCCTTGGACCGTGGACGGTGGACCGTGGACCGTGGACCGTGTGCCGTGACCGTGACCGTCCAGGGAGTTTTGTCAATCGCGGCGCGGCGGAACCCGGACCGGGGGCCGGACGACGGACGTCCCTTACTTCCCGCCGCCCTCCGCTCTCTCCGCAACATCGTCCTCGAGAATCGCCTCGAGCTCGGCGATCGCCTCGAGATCCTTCGGGCGTCCGGCGGCACGCTTGACCTCGATCAGCTTCCGCAGTCCCAGACACCGGCAGCGGATGCCGAGCGCCTCGACGCCGATGGTATGCGGCAGGAGGTCCTCGTAGCGTCCCCCGCCCACGATCTCGCCGAGGAGGTCGATGGCGCCGAGCGTCGTCGTCAGCGTGAAGTTGAGTCCACGCTCGAGCGTTTTCTCGTCCCAGAGGAAAGGCAACCCGGGGGGCGCCCCGCGCAGATACGGCGAATGAGGCTGGATCGCCGCGACCAGCTTCTGGAGGTTGGCCGCTGATCTCCGGTAGACGACGTCGAGATCGATCGTCGTGCGCGCTGACCCGTGCGCGATCGCCGCGATGCCGCCGACGACGAGATGCCGCCGACGACGATGTACTCGACGCCGGCGTCGGAAAGAGCCGCGAGGAGACGGCGGAAGTCGGTCATCGAGACTCCTTCGAGGACCGCGCCACCCCTCGCAGCCCGTCGATGAACCGCTGCAGGCTCTCGAAGTTGAGCCAGCGCTCCTCCACCGATCGCGCGAGGTTCTCTCGCAGGAGGGTGCGATCGATGTCTTTCTTGTACGCCTCGATGATCGGATCGGGCGCCAGCGAGACGGGAACGAACTCTTGCGGTTCCTGGTTGCTCATCGATGGTGCATCATAGCATGCGATCCGCCTCCCGTTTTCGACTTCTTCCTGCGTTCCTCATAGATGCGTCGCGCAGGCTCGCCAGCGAGGTCGAGCACGCTGTGGGCACGTGCAGGCGAACCGGAACGAGGACGCGAGCTCACGTGATCTCGAGCTCCACTCGCTGCCAGCGCGGACGGCGGCGTTTCCTGGAGCGGACGTCGGCGACCCGGAGCGCCGTTGCCGCGCCCCACGCGATGGCGAGACCCGCGAGGGCCCACCACGCGACCGCGACGCGGCGCGCGAGGTGCGCCACCGGATCGCGGTCGAGACGGATCAGGACCGGATCGTCTCCGGCGGCGAGCCCCTCGCGTTCCTCGGCGTTGCGGACCGCCTTCAGATAGGCGCGGGCGACCGGGAGTCGCAGGCGCACGCCGCGCAGCTCGCGTTCGCGCCACGCCTCGAAGTAGTCGTCGAGGTCGGGGGCGGCGCGTCGCGACTCGTGCTCGATGGTCAGGAGAACGGCCCACGCGGCAACCGCGCGAGGCGATGTCTCCTTGCGGGCGCCACGTCGTGCGCTCCTCCCGCGGCGCGGCTCGTCGTCGTGCACGATCGGCACGGCAAAGTAGGCGAACCGCAACCAGCCGGTGCCGCCGCTTCCATCGGCGCGGCCCTCGGTCGATCGGGTGAACGCCCAGGAGCCGCGCTCGAGCGGTTGCAGCCTGGCGTCGGCGAAGCGGATGACCGTCGCGTCGCGAAAGGACGACGGGTCCTGGATCGAGACGTCGCTCGCTTCTTCCGTGGCGCCGATCGAGTGGCGGATCTCCGCCTCGAAGCAGATTCCGACCCAGCCGGCCATCCACGCGAGCGCGGCGCAGACCACTGCCCAGTGCCCGAACACCGGGCGCGCCGAGCCGGCGCCGAGCACCGCCGCGACGTGCACGACGGCCGCCGCGAGCCACCACGGCAGGATGGTCGCGGCGATGACGCCGACCAGCGTGACGGCGAGGATGACGACCACGCCGCCGGCCGCGCCGACGAGCGCCACCGCGAGCGGGTCGGAGGGACCGGACGTCTCGGCTCCGTCGCCCGATCGCCGTCGCGTCCACCACTCGCAGACGAAGTGGAGCGTCACCGCGACGAAGCCCGAGATCACCCCGAAGATGAGCAGCCCGGGCCCGAGCAGCGGCGCCGCGAGACCGCCATCGTCATCGTGGTCGAGGTGCGCGTGAAGCGGCTGCACGTCGAGCTCGACCATGGTGAAGCAGGCGAGGAAGACCGCGAGGGCGTGCCCGAAGAGCCAGGGCAGCCCGCGCCGGAGATCGCCGGCAAGCAGCTGCCCGACCCCCGGCAGCAAAAAGCTCCACCGCGCCGCCATCGGAGCTCGCGTCCTCCCGCAAAGCCCTCTCCCAAAAGAAAC
>JBFFXF010000036.1:0-36526 GCA_041569895.1 Planctomycetota bacterium
ACATCAGTGACCTGGTGGAGGAGATCAACGTACCCTTCCAGGTGTACCACGGGGGGCCGGTAGAGCAGGATAACCTGTATTTCATCCACAAGGTGTCCCATCTCATACAGAACAGCGTGGAGATCTCTGATGGCATCTACTGGGGTGGTGATTTTGACAAGACCATAGAGCTTATCAATAACCGTGTGATCGACCAGAAAGACATACGTTTCTTCCTGGGCTATTCCGGCTGGGCCAGCCTGCAATTGGACCAGGAACTGGATTCCAAGTCCCCGGACCGCGTCGGTGATGTTGAGGGCGCCATCGGCGGTGACGTCGCCGCGGATGAACGGCGTCCCCACCGGCGGGGGCGCATCACAGGCTGTCCCGACGACGGCTCCCGCCTCCGGTTCGACGTCGGTGCACGGGACGACCCTCGTCGTGTCGAGCGGCTCTGCGAGACAGCCGTCGAAGACGAAGACCCGGCCGCCCGAGCCGCCGCCTCCCTCGGTGTAGGAGAACTGCACGAGGTTGACGCCGGGCTGGAGCTCGGCCTCGACGGGGCCCGTCTGGAACTGGTTGGCGCCGCCGAAACCACGACCGGTCCTGTGCTCGGCGAGGTTCTCGCCGTTGACGAAGAGCGCTGCGGAGTCATCGCTCGCGAACGCGAGCCAGACCGTCGTCGGCGCGTCGGTCAGGTTGTTGAGGAAGAAGAAGAGGGTCGAGGTGTAGTTGTCGGGCGGAATCAGGAAGGGGTCACCCGGATCCCGCGCCGGACCGTACACCAGCTCGCCGTTGAAGAGTCCGGGGTCGCCCGGCGTCCCGAGGAATGGCTCGAGATCTCCGAACGTGCCGTTCGCCCCGTCGTAGAGCACCAGCTCGCTGGTCACGCCACCGTCACCGTCGATGTCGCGGATGAAGGAACCGACCACACCCGAGGCGTCGGTGACGGTCGCTCCCGGGCGCACGTTGGCGACGCTGGCGGGCTCGCCATCGATGGTGATCCAGTCCTCGGGGAACGTGTCGTCCAGGACACCCTGGAGACTGTTGCCGACGACCGACTCGATCGGCTCGAGGGGGGCGAGGAACTGCGTGATGGCGCCACTCGGCGCGAGGATGCCGATGTCCTGGCCGCCGACGCGCGGATCGTCGTGTCCCTCCGGCGAGTATCCCTCCGGATCGATTGTCGTCTCGAGCGCAATCGGGACGCCGTTTTCGTCCTCGAAGCGGATGCACATGTTGTAGCCGCCGCCGTTCTCGAACGTGTAGACCGCGAAGAGGTTCTTGCCCTCGTCGAGATTCACCGAGAACTTGTCGGCGAAACCCGGGTGCCCGCGGCACGCCTGGTTCGTCCAGACCGGGAAGCCATTGACGCGGACGGCGCCGGAGTCATCGCTGCCGAAGCCGACCCGCACGAGCTGCTTGCCGCCGGTCTGGTTGTCGACGTAGAAGTAGGCGACGTTCATCGACTGGTTGACGTCGCCGCCGTAGATGCTCCCGACCTGCCAGTCGAAGAGGCCGCTCGTTGTCGTCGCGGCGCGGATGATGCCGGGACCGAGCGGGTCGACGATGCCGCCGGCGTCGGGGAAGAACCTGTCGATGGCCGCCACGCTCATGGCGTCCTGATCCCAGCCGGCGCCGATCGAGCCGTCGAGCTCACCGGGCAAGCCTTCCCCGAAGCGAGGCGTGATCGCCAGGCCGTCTCTCGGGACGATGGTGGCGTCGGTGTACTCGTTGCCGTCCTGGTCCTCACCGCTCACCCAGCCGGATTCGATCTCCTCCGGGGTGACCGAGCAGCCCTGGCTCGGCGCCATGTCGATCGATGGCGTCACCAGGACCTCGGAGACGAATCCCGGGTGCGAGCAGCCGGCGATGCGGGAGTCGCCGCCGACCGTCGCGCGCTGCTGCCCGAGGGTGACGATTCCGCTCACGCCGCCCTGGGCCCGTGTGCAGGCGCCGTCGAGGGTCAGCGTGTAGGACAGTGTCGGGCCGGCGACGTTCGTCCAGGCGACGTTGCCGCCGTCCGGGCCCGGAACGCCACCGGGCGAGATCTCCGACACCGTGAAGATCGGATTGAAGTTCTCGAGGAGATCGAACCGGCCGGGCGGATCCTCGACGGTGACGGTGACGCGCGCCGTGACCCTCCCGTCGCCGGCGACGGTGGTCTCGATCGCCCGGGTCGCCGTGACCTCCTCGAAACCGGGCGGCAGCGCGCTCACCTCGACGACCTCGGGATCGAGCCGGTCGCCGCAGTTGTTCTCGGCCACCCGCAGGCGGAAGCCGGAGCCGCCGCCGCCCTCGAGGTACGAGATCTGCAGCAGGTTCGCGCCGGGCTCGAGGATGATCTCCGCGGGACCGTTCTGGATGGTCCCGGCGGCGCCCCAGCCGCGGCCACCGACGTGCTCGAGGATGAGCTCGCCGTTGACGAAGAGGGCGGCCGAGTCGTCGCTCGCGAAGCCGACGATGGCTGTCTGTTCCTCATCGGTCTTGTTGTTGAGGAAGACGAATCCGGTCGAGGTGTAGTTGTCCGGGTTCGGCGCGTAGAAGCTCTCGCCGTTGAAGCCGTTCGATCCCGGGAACTCTGCCTTGACGAGGACCGTGGCGTTGCAGACGCCGATCGCCGTTCCACGAACGCCGGTGGCGACCGCGGTCAGCGAGTCCGGGTCGACCGCCGGGCCCACGAGGGCGCCGGGGAAGACGTTGTCGACGTTCGGCTCCTCGCCATCGATCGAGATCCAATCCCCGGGCAACGACTGGCCTCCCGGAGGTCCGGTGGCGCCGAAGGGCTGATCGAGCACGTTCGCCGGCACCAGCGCCACGTTGACGAAGCCGTTGGCATCGACGGCAGGCGTCTCGCCGCCGCCCACGTCATCGCACGCGATGGGCTCGTATCCGGTCGGATCGATCGTCGTCTTCATGCCGAGCCCGTTGCCGTTCTCGTCCTCGAAGCGGATGCGGACGTTGTATCCGCCGCCGTTCTCGAAGGTGTAGAAGGAGACGAGGTTCTTGCCGGGGCGCAGCGTCACGGGGAACTTGTCCGCAAAGCCGGGGTCGCCGCGGCAGGCCGTGATCGCGTGCACCGGGCAACCGTTCACCCGGACGCCACCGGAGTCGTCCGAGCCGAAGCCCATGTTGACATTCATGTCTTCGCCGGTGTCGTTGATCGCGTAGAAGAAGGCGACGTTCATCGTCTGGTTGACATCGGCGTTGTAGATGTCGGCCCGCTGCCAGTTCCAGAAGCTGTTGCCCGACGTCGCGACCCGGAGGACGCCGCCGGTCGAGATGGGATCCGCCGGATCGTCGAAGAACGCATCGTTGTTGATGGTGCTCCAGCCGCCCGAGTTCGGCGCCTCACCGAGCCAGTCGGGGAAGATCACCATGCCCTCGCGCGGGACGATCGATTCATCGGTGTACTCGTTCCCGTCGCCGTCCTCGCCGCTGATCCAGTCGCCGCGAATGTCGGTGACCGGCACGTTACAGCCCTGGGAGCCGACCATGCTGATCGACGGCGTCACGAGCACTTCGGGGACGATCGGCAGCACGAACCCGGGGAACTCCTCCGGCTGCTCCCGACCACGGTTGTCCCCCGCGCCGCCACTTCCGTAAGGACCCGGATCGATGGTGGTCTCGACGCCCGCCGGCGTGAATGTCTGGTCCTCGAAACGGATGCCCATGTTGTAGCCGCCGCCGTTCTCGAACGTGTAGACCGAGACGAGGTTGTGTCCGGGATAGAGCCTCACCGGGGCCTTGTCGGTGAAGCCAGGGAATCCCCGGCACGCGGTGATCGAATGCACCGGCACGCCGTTGACGCGCACGCCGCCAGAGTCGTCGGAGCCGAAACCGATGACGACGTCCATCGGATCGGGATCCGGATTGACCGCGTAGAAGTACGCGATGTTCATCGTCAGGTTCGGGTCGGAAGCGTAGATGCTCGCCGCTTGCCAGTCGTAGAAGCCGGAGCCGTCCGTCGTTTCGACCGCTACCAGCCTGGAGGGCCCGAACTCGTCCGCAGCGTCGATCCACCATTCGTTGCCGAGAAACGGATCGCCGATGAAGTCCATGCCGTTGGAGAGGACGTTATCCCAGTCGGGCCGGATCTCGAGGTCCTCGCGGGGAACGATCGTCGCGTCGGTGTACTCGTTCCCGTCGCCGTCCTCGCCGCTGATCCACTCGCCCTCGATCTGGGCGACCGGCACGTTGCAGCCCTGGATTCCGGGGTTGTTGATCGGGTCGTCCATGTTGAAGGACGCCGTCACCAGCACCTGGCCCGGGAACGGCGAGATGAAGATACCCCCCGGAATCGAGGTCGCGCCGCCGACAGGGACGGTGATGGCGGCGTTCGAGAAAACGCCCTCGACCCTCCCCTGACGGGTGTTGAATTCACCCGTTCGCGCGAGCGTGTAGCTCAACCGGGCCGCGGTGACGTTCGTCCACCTGATCTGGCCGCCGGCGACCTCGGCCGCGGGCACGACGTTGCTGACCTGCCAGCCCGCGTCGAAGTTCTCGCGGAGGTTGTAGCTGCCCTGCGTGTCGACGTCGATGGTGATGTTCGCGGTGGTGACGTCGCCGGCCGTGCTGGCGACGATCGAGCGCTGCGCGGGTGACTCGAAGAGCTCGATCGGATCGATGCCGACCTCGATCTGGCCCTCGCCGCTGACGAGCGGCGTGCAGTTCGCGGCGTCCTCGAAGCGCAGTCGCCCGCACCACCCGCCGCCGTTCTCGAAGATCTTCAGGGTGACGAGGTTGCCCCCCGGCATGAGGGTCGTCGAGAAGCGACTCTGGACGACGCCCGCCCCGCCGCAGGGGCGACAGGCGGTCTCCGAGAAGACGACCACGCGGTTGATCTCCACCTGGACGCTGTCGTCGCTCGAGACGCCACCGTTGACCGGCAGCGGCGCACCGGTGAGGTTGTTGACGTACGCCCAGGCGTACGCCATCACCTGGTCGCCGTTGATCGGTTCACCATCGAAGACCAACGTCTCGCCGGGTTGAGAGACGAAGATCTGCGGGTCACCGGAGGCGTCCAGGAACGCGGCGGGGTGGAGCCCCGTCAGCGCGACGTTCCCCACGCCCTCGCACTCCGCCGGATCGAGCACCGGCGGACCGATGACCAGCCCCGACTCGGGGATGATGTTCTGCTGGTTGGTCTCGCCGTCGCACAGATAGTCGCGCGCCATGTCCGCAGCGCTGATCGTGCAGCCGTTCCCGGCGTTGTATCCACCGAGAATCAGCCACTCGTCGATGAAACCATCCAGCGTCGTTCCGCCCGAGAGCCGGTTCACGGGCAGAAGCGCCAGTGCCACGACACCGAAGCCGGTGAGCCATCGGACACATCGAGACGATGCGAATGAGGAACGCATGAGACCCCTCCTGCGACTTCGTTTTCCGGTTGACCGCCGTCCACGACAGGGGAGCAACCGGCGATTCAACACGTCTGGTCGTAAAGAAAGACCCGGATTTCCCGAGAACCCTACAGGGGAGATTGTACGAAGGAGCACGTGGAAGTGAAGAAAAAACCGCTGCCGCGAGGTGGGCCGCGTCGGTCCCGTCCCGCTCACTGGAGTCCCGGAGCCCGCGGTTTGAAAAGCATCGACGCCCGCGGTACCTTGGTGGCCGCCGATCAACCGCGGGACTTCCCGTGGGTTGGAACGCCGCAGCTCGGCTCCTCGTCAGCGAAAGGCAGCGGACAGGGTGGAGGCCAACGACCCGTCGATCGTCATTTTCGGAGAGGTGCTCTTCGACGTCTTTCCCGACGGCCACGCCGTCCTCGGCGGCGCGCCGTTCAACGTCGCGTGGAACCTGCAGGGTCTCGGGCTCTCGCCCCTCTTCGTCAGCCGCGTCGGCGATGACGAGCGCGGCCGGCGGGTCCTCGACGCCATGGAGTCCTGGGGCATGTCGACGACGGGCGTCGAGGTCGATCCGGAGCGCCCGACCGGCGTCGTCGAGGTGTCGGTCGAGAACGGCAACCCCTCCTACGAGATCGTCCCCGATCAGGCCTACGACTTCGTCAGCGGCGACGCGGCCCTCGAGGCGATCGGCGCCACGGCGCCCGCGCTGCTCTACCGCGGGACGCTGGCGACGCGGTCCGCGGTCTCCCGGGCGGCGCTCGAGGGGCTCGATGCCGTGTCGCCGCAGACGCGGTTCATCGACGTCAACCTGCGCGCGCCCTGGTGGACGGCGAGCGAGGTGCGCGAGGCGGTGCGTCGCGCCGATGTCGTCAAGCTGAACCAGGATGAGCTGGAGGTCCTCGACGAGAGGGACGAAGATGACTGCGAGGGTGACCCTGGCGGTGAGACGAATGCTGGCGAGAACGACGACCGGGGGCGCAGCGTCGGCGACCTCGAGGCGCGCGCCCAGCGGCTCGTCGAATCCTGGAACTGCCGGCTGCTCGTGGTGACGCGGGGAGAATCGGGCGCCGTGGCCGTCGGTCCGGACGGCGCGATCGGGCGCGCCCGGCCGGCCCCGCTCGCCGCCGATGTGGCCGACACCGTCGGGGCCGGAGACGCGCTGAGTGCGGTCTGCATCCTCGGTTTGACGCGCGGGTGGGACGTCGAGACCATTCTGCGACGGGCCGTCGACTACGCCGCGACCGTCTGCACGATTCGTGGCGCGACGACCACGGCCCGGAGGTTCTACTCGGTGTGGGCGGCGCGCTGGTCGGAGTGATGAGCAAGAAGAAGAGAAAGACGGCGAAGAAGAAAAAAAAGAAGAAGGTCGCGCGGAGGGCGACGCGGACGGCGAGGCGCAGCTCGACGGCGAAGAAGAGCCGGGTGCGCTCGACACGCCGGCGCGAGCCCGCGTGGGCGCGGCTGCCGGAACGGGAGCTCCTCGACCTCAGGATGTGCGACCTCGGCCTGAAAATAGAGGGCACCAAGCTCGAGGGACGCATCGGCCAGATCTACCAGGAGCTCGAGCGCAAGGGTCTGCGCTTCAGGCCGCACTTCTGGCTCTCGTCGGAGTGGTTCTCGCCGGACGGCGTCCCGGGGGTCGCGATCCCCTTCTACCTCGCCCATCCCCGGCTGATCAAGCTCGAGGGCAAGCAGATGCTCGAGGTCGAGGGCGGCGATCACCGCTGGTGCATGAAACTGCTTCGGCACGAGGTCGGCCACGCCATCGACAACGCCTACCGCCTGCGGCGGCGCCGCAAGTGGCAGCGCACATTCGGCAAGAGCTCGAAGCGCTACCCGGATTATTATCAGCCCAGGCCGTTCAGCCGTCGCTTCGTCATCCACCTCGACTACTGGTACGCGCAGAGCCACCCCACCGAGGACTTCGCGGAGACCTTCGCCGTCTGGCTCGGCCAGAACTCACGCTGGAAGAAGCGATACCGCGGCTGGCCCGCGCTCCGCAAGCTCGAGTACGTCGACGAGCTGATGGCGGAGATCGCGGGGACGCGGCCGCCGGTCAACAACCGAGAACGCGAGGAGCCGCTGCGACAGATCAAGACCACCCTGCGCGAGCACTACGAGGAGAAGCGGCGACGCTACGGCGTCGATTACCCCGACTTCTACGACAAGGACCTCGGCCGGCTCTTCGCCGACGCGCGGTCGTGCCCGCGTGGCGAACGCGCCTCGACCTTTCTCCGTCGCGTGCGTCCGGAGGTCCGTGAGCTGGTGTCGAACTGGACCGGCCAGTACCAGTACACGATCGACCTCGTGCTGCGGGAGATGATCGAGAGGAGCAGGACGCTCAAGCTGCGCGTCGACCGGCCGGAGCAGAAGGTCAAGCTCGACGTGGCGGTCATGGTCTCGGTCCAGACCATGAACTACCTCCACGGCGGGCATCACCGGATCGCGCTATGAAAAAGTTCCGGGTTCTCGCGCTGATGCGCGAGGAGAAGGTTCCGCCGGCGGACGTCGATTCGCTGTCGGACAAGGACGTGATGCCGTTCAAGACGGAGCTCCACGTCCTCGACGCGCTGAGGGACCTGGGCCACGAGGTCCGGGCGCTCGGCGTGTACGACGACGTCAGCATGATCCGGCAGTCGATCCTCGCCTGGAAGCCGCACATCGTCTTCAACCTGCTCGAGGACTTCATCGGCCTCGGCACCTACGTGCCCTTCGTCCTCGGGTACCTGGAGCTGATGCGGATTCCCTACACCGGCTGCAATCCGCGCGGGCTCATCCTCACCGACAACAAGGCGCTGATGCGGAAGATCCTCAGGCACCACCGCATCCCGATGCCGGACTTCGCCGCGGTTCCCCGCGGGCGCAAGCCGAGGCGGCCGAAGCGACTGTCGTTCCCGCTGATCGTCAAGTCGTCGACCGAACACGGGTCAGTGGGGATCTCGCAGGCGTCGATAGTCAACTCGGACGAGAAGCTCGCGGAGCGCGTCCGGTACGTTCACGAGAAGGTCAACTCCGACGCCATCGTCGAACAGTACATCGAGGGTCGCGAGCTCTACATGGGCGTCATCGGCCACCACCGCCTCGAGACGCTGCCGATCTGGGAGATGTCGTTTGAGAAGCTCGCCGAGGGCGCGCCGAACATTGCCACCGAGAAGGCGAAGTGGGACCTCGACTACCAGGAGCGCGTCGGGCTGACGACCGGCCCGGCGGACCTCGACGAGGAGACGCGCGGCAAGGTGATCCGGCTCTGCAAGCGCGTCTACCGCATCCTCGAGCTCAGCGCGTACGCCCGCGTCGACCTCCGCCTGACGGAAGACGGCACGATCTATCTCCTCGAGCCCAACCCGAACCCCGACCTCGCCGCGGACGAGGAGTTCGCGCAGTCGGCCGCGTCGGTCGGCATCGACTACGAGCAGCTGATCCAGCGCGTCCTCAACCTCGGCTTCAGCTACCAGGCCGGCTGGAAGGAAGAGTAGGGCCACCGGGCCCAGATCATTCGTACGCAAACAGTCGATCACCCGACCCTGGGTCGGGGAGTGAAAAGAAAACCCTGACGGCGCATAGGCTTGTCCTGACCCAGGGTCAGGGTGGGTGGGGTTGCCCCGGGTCAGGGACCTTGTTATGATTCGTGTACGAAATGTAGGTCAGGAGCCGCCACGGCGCTCGATCGGGGGCGGCTCGCAGAGAAGGAACGGCCCGCCGTGGAGAGCCGGGACGACGACCAGCGCGACCAGAACGACCACGACGAGGTGGAGAGCCACGACGGCGAGGGGCTCTACATCCAGCTCATCAGCGTCCACGGGCTGATCCGCGGACGCGACCTCGAGCTCGGGCGCGACGCGGACACCGGCGGCCAGGTGACGTACGTCCTCGAGCTCGCCCGGGCGCTCGCGGCGCACCCCTCGGTCGACCGCGTCGACCTGCTGACGCGACGCATCGACGACCCGCGCGTCGGCGAGGACTATTCGCGCGAGACGGAGGAGCTCGCGCCCGGGGCGTCCATCGTGCGCCTCGAGTGCGGCGGGCGTCGCTACATCCGCAAGGAGCTCCTCTGGCCGCACCTCGACAGCTTCGCCGACCAGGTCCTGCGGCACACGCGCTCGGTCGGACGCATCCCGGACGTCATTCACAGCCACTACGCCGACGCCGGCTACGTCGGGGCGCTGATCTCCGGGTTTCTCGGAGCACCGCAGGTGCACACCGGCCACTCGCTGGGACGGGTCAAGCGGCAGCGGCTGCTCGACAAGGGCCTGAAACCCGAGACCGTCGAGAGCAAGTACAACATATCGACGCGCATCGAGGCCGAGGAGCAGGCGCTCGACAACGCCTCGCTGGTCGTCGCGAGCACCCATCAGGAGGTCCGGGAGCAGTACGCGCTCTACGACAACTACCAGCCGAAACGCATGGTGGTCATTCCGCCGGGCGTCGATCTCGACCGCTTCCGGCCGCCGGACCGCCGCTGGCGAAGGCCGAGAATCCAGGCCGAGGTCGAGCGCTTCCTCCGCGAGCCGAAGAAGCCGATCATTTTGGCGATCTCCCGCGCCGATCCCAGAAAGAACGTCGGCGCGCTCGTGCGCGCCTACGCCATCACGCCCGAGCTACGCGATATGGCGAACCTCGTGCTCGTGCTCGGCAACCGCGACAGCATCCGCTCGCTCGACAAGGAGCCCCGGGAGGTGCTCACCGAGGTCCTCCATCTGATCGACGACCACGACCTGCACGGTCACGTCGCCTACCCGAAGCACCACGAGGCGGACGACATCCCGCGAATCTACCGGCTCGCGGCGCACCGTCGTGGCGTCTTCGTCAACCCTGCGCTCACCGAGCCGTTCGGCCTCACACTGATCGAGGCGGCGGCGAGCGGGCTGCCGGTGGTGGCGACCAACGACGGCGGCCCACAGGACATCATCGAGAACTGCAAGCACGGCATGCTGGTCGATCCGCTCGACGCCGAGGCGATGGGCAAGGCGCTCCGCGACGCGCTCTCCGACAGGCGCCGCTGGCGCGGCTGGTCGCGCAACGCCGTGCGCGGCGCGCACCGGCACTACTCGTGGTCCGGTCACGTCGGCTCGTACCTCCGCGTCATCCGCAACCTCACCAGGAAGACGGCGAGGCGAAAGGTGCCCGCGGTGACCGGGACACGCCTGCCGCTGGTGGAGAGGCTCTTGATCACCGACATCGACAACACGCTGATCGGTTCCGAGGAGGGCCTCGAGGCCCTGAAGCGTCTTCTCGAGGAGTCGCGCATCGGCTTCGGCATCGCCACCGGCCGCAACATCGACAGCGCGCGCCGAGTGCTGAAGAAGTGGAAGGTGCCAGACCCCGACGTCTGGCTGACGTCGGTCGGCAGCGAGATCAACTACGGCAGCAAGGTGGTGCCGGACGCCGGCTGGGATCGCCACATCGAGTACCGCTGGGACCGCGATCGCGTCGTCGCCATCCTGGCCGACATCCGCGGCCTGCGCCTGCAGGGCGCCGAGGGCCAGCGCAAGCACAAGGTGAGCTACTACGCCGACCCGAAGAAGATGCCGCCGATCCGCGACATCGCGCGGGCGCTCCGGAAGGACGGCCTCGCCGCCAACCTGATCTACTCGCACGGCGCCTACCTCGACGTGCTGCCGATCCGGGCCTCGAAGGGACGCGCGCTGCGCTTCCTGGCCGTCAAGTGGGGGCTCCCCGTGGAATCGATCCTCGTCGCCGGAGACTCCGGAAACGACGAGGAGATGCTGACGGGCGACACGCGCGCCATAGTCGTCGGCAACCACAGCGACGAGCTCGGCAAGCTGCGCGGCCGGCCGAACGTCTATTTCGCCACCGGCGAGTACGCACACGGGATCGTCGAGGGCATCGAGCACTATCGGTTTCTCGAGGCGCGGTCGAACGGCGAGTGGGAAGAGAACGGTAATGGCGCCAACGGTAATGGCGCCAACGGCAGTGGCGCCAACGGCAGTGGCGCCAACGGCAACGGCAATGGAGCAGGGGAGCGAGTCACGGTCGAGAACGGCTCCGCCGGCGAGGCGCTGGTCGACACGACCGCGCGTGAGGCCGAGACGGGGAAATGATCCACAGGGTCATCGAGTACCTGCGCGATCACACCGATCAGGTGTTCGTGATCCTGCGGCGCCTCGCGAAGCTCGGCAAGCCGTTCCTTTTGAAGTCCGACATCTGGGACGAGTTCGAGCGCTTCTGCCGCGAGGAGGGCCCGGCGGAGCTCCTCGAATCCACCCTCGCCGAGGCGGTGCGGCGCACCCAGGAGGCGGTCGTCCAGCTTCCCTGGGTCTACCTCGCCATCCGACACCGCCTGGCGAGCTGGCTCTACGTCCGGTTCCACGTCGAGGGCTGGCAGATGGAGGAGGTCGGCGTCTCGGAGTTTCTGCGCTTCAAGGAGACGCTGGTCTCGAGCCGGCCGGAAGACGGCGACTGGATGCTCGAGGTCGACCTCGCCCCCTTCAACCGTGAGTTCCCCAAGCTGAAGGAGGCGCGCTCGATCGGCCGCGGCGTCGAGTTCCTCAACCGGAGGCTCTCGAGCCAGCTCTTCGACGAGATCGGCAAGGGTGACCGGCGACTGCTCGACTTCCTCCGCGTCCACCGTCACCGCGACCTGCAGCTAATGCTCAACAGCCGCATCGAGGACGTCGCGCACCTGCGCGTCTCGGTGCGCCGTGCCCTCGACCACCTCGCGAAGCGGCCAGCCGACGAGACGTGGACCGACGTCTGCCCCGACCTGCAGCCGCTCGGGTTCGAGCCCGGCTGGGGCCGCAACGCGAGCCGGATGTCCGAGACGCTGCACATGCTCTCCGACATCCTCGAGGCCCCGGAGCCGGCGACGCTCGAGCGCTTCCTCGGGCGGATTCCGATGATCTTCAGCATCGCGATTCTCTCGCCGCACGGCTACTTCGGCCAGGCGAACGTCCTCGGCCTCCCCGACACCGGCGGCCAGGTGGTCTACATCCTCGATCAGGTGCGCGCGGTCGAACGCGAGATGCGGCAGCGGATCGCCGATCAGGGGCTCGACATCGAGCCGCAGATCCTCGTCGTCACCCGGCTGATTCCCGAGGCGCGGGGGACCACCTGCGACCAGCGGATCGAGCCGATCCTCGGAACGCAGAGCGCTCGCATCCTGCGCGTGCCGTTTCGCAACGAGCGCGGCGACGTCGTGTCGCACTGGATCTCGCGATTCGACATCTGGCCGTACCTGGAGGGTTTCTCGATCGACGTCGAAAAGGAGATCCTCGCCGAGCTCGAGGGGCGACCCGACCTGATCATCGGCAACTATTCCGACGGCAACCTGGTCGCGTCGCTGCTGTCGCGCCGCCTGCACGTCACCCAGTGCAACATCGCCCACGCGCTCGAGAAGACCAAGTACCTCTACTCCGACCTCTTCTGGAAGGACAACGAGGAGAAGTACCACTTCTCGTCGCAGTTCACCGCCGATCTGATCGCGATGAACTCGGCCGACTTCATCATCACGAGCACTTACCAGGAGATCGCCGGCAAGGATGACGTCGTCGGGCAGTACGAGAGCTACCGGTCGTTCACGATGCCCGACCTCTACCGCGTCGTCGACGGCATCGATGTCTTCGACCCGAAATTCAACATCGTCTCGCCCGGCGCGGACCCCGACGTCTTCTTCTCGTATCGCGACGCCGATCGCCGGCTGCCGCAGCTGCAGCGCGAGATCCAGGAGCTGATTTTCGAGGCCGGCAACCGATCGGACGCTCGTGGCCGGCTCGAGGATCGCGAGCGGCCGCTGATCCTGACGATGGCGCGGCTCGACCGCATCAAGAACATCACCGGGCTGGTCGACTGGTACGGATCGAGCGAACGCCTCCGGAAGTGCGCCAACCTCCTGGTGGTCGCCGGGCACGTCGACGGCGAGAAGAGCCAGGATCGCGAGGAGCAACTGCAGATCGCACGCATGCACGAGCTGATGGATCGGCACCACCTCGACGGACAGGTGCGCTGGCTCGGCGTGCAGCTCGAGAAGAACCTCACCGGCGAGCTCTACCGCGTGGTCGCCGATCGCCGCGGCGTCTTCGTGCAGCCGGCGCTCTTCGAGGCATTCGGACTGACGGTGATCGAGGCGATGACGTCGGGGCTGCCGACCTTCGCGACGCGCTACGGAGGGCCGCTCGAGATCATCGTCGACGGCGTCTCCGGGTTTCACATCGACCCGAACCACGGTGAGGGCGCCGCCGACTCGATCGCCGACTTCCTCGAGTCGTGCCAGCGCGACGGCGCCCGCTGGGAGGCACTGTCGGAAGGGGCGATGCAGCGCGTGCGCGAGCGATACACATGGGACCTCTACGCGCAGAAGATGATGACCCTCTCGAGAGTGTACGGCTTCTGGAAGTACGTCACCAACCTCGAGCGCGCCGAGACGCAGCGCTACCTCGAGATGTTCTACGCGCTGCAGCTGAGGCCGCTCGCCGAGTCGACCGAGCCCGGCGACCGCGGACCATGACCACACACGACGCCGCGGACCTCCAGTCGCGACTCGCGGCCTTCATCGCGCGCGAGACCGGCGGCGAGGCCGACGTGACGCTCCTCGGCGCCCTCCCGGGAGGCGCGTCGCGAGCGGCGTACGCGATCGACGTCGTCGTGCGCGGCGGCGAGAGCGCCGGCGAGTATCCCTGCGTCCTGCGCCTCGACCTCGGCGGCGAGATCTACGAGGTCGCGCTCGGCCGCGTCGAGGAGTTCCACGTGCTGCGCCGCGCTCACGAGGCGGGCGCGACCGTGCCGCGGGTCTACTGGGCATCGAAGGACGCCGCCGTGCTCGGCCGCGACTTCCTCATCATGCAGCGCGTCGAGGGCGAGACCGTCGGACGCCGCATCGTCACCCGGGACGACCTCGCCGAGGCGCGACGAGTCCTGCCGCGTCAGCTCGGCGCCGAGCTCGCGCGGATCCACGCCGCCAGCCGCGACGGTCTCGATTTCCTCCCCGCGCCCCGCGAGGGAGAGCCCGCCGCCTCCGCGGTGCTCCGACGCGCCCGGAAGGAGCTCGACCGCATCGACGAACCGCACCCCGCGCTCGAGATCGGCTGGCGATGGCTCGACGAGAACGCGCCGGCGCACGGGCGCACGGTCCTCGTCCACGGCGACTTCCGCCTCGGCAACGTCGTCGTCGGCGAGGAGGGGCTGCGGTCGATCCTCGACTGGGAGTTCGCGTCGGCGGGCGATCCGCACGAGGACCTCGCATGGCCCTTCGTGCGCGACTGGCGTTTCCGAAACGACGCGCTGCGCTTCGCGGGCATCTCGGATGGCGAGGACTTCCTCGAGGAGTACGAGCGCGCCAGCGGCGCGACGGTGAACCGCAGCGCGCTCCATTACTGGGAGGTGCTCGGCAACTTCCGCTGGGCCCTCGGCTGCCTCACCCAGGCGCGACGCCACCTCGACGGCCGCGAACCGAGCGTCGAGCTCGCCAGCCTCGGCCGCCGCTGCGCGGAGATGGAGCTGGAGATGATGGAGCTGATGGAGAGAGGGGGGTCGGCTTCGAGACAATAGAGGGCTGAGTCCGATACCGATTCCGACTCCGAGTCGATGAACGGGAACGGGGACGGGGACGGGGACGGGAACGGGTACGGGTACGGGTACGGGAACGGAGGACAGCGATGCAAGACCGACCGCGACTCGATGAGCTCATCGCCAGCGTGGCGGCCTTTCTCGGCGACGAGATCGTTCCGGCGACGCGTGATCCGCGCCTCAGGTTCCGGGCGCGCGTCGCCGCCAACGTGCTGGTGATCGCGCTCAGGGAGCTCGAGCGCGGCGAGGAGCTCACCCGCCGGGAGTACGAGCGATTGCAGGCGCTGGCGCCGGAGGCGGAGGTCGAGAAAGACCGGAGCCGCATTACGGCGCGCGTCGCGGCGTTGACCGCGAAGCTCGCCGAGGAGATCCGCGAGGGGCAACGACAGGTCGAGCCGGGCGACGCGGTCTGGCGTCACGTGCGGGCGAGCGTCGAGGAAAAGCTCGAAATCGCCAACCCGGGGCACCTGAAACGCACGCGGGGTGCCGACAGCGGCGGGTGAATCCCCCTGCCTTCCTGAGTTTCCTGCCTTCCTGCTGAATCGTCGGAGAGCAAGCCTTCGAGGTCGACTCTCCCAGGTCGCCGACGACCTGATCAGAGCCCTGTCTCACACCCGAGCTCGTCGTCCGTCGGGTCGGCTCCCCGCTCCGGGAAGGGCTCCTTCGGGGTCGGCCCCGCGAGGAACAGGTAGTTCAGGATGTAGATCGCGTCGCTCAGGTTGAGGGCTCCGCTGTCGTCGGCGTCGCCCGCGTCGAGGCAGGTCATCTCTCCAGCCTGGAAAAGGTATCTGAGCACCACGAGCGCGTCGGTCAGGTTGACCCGCGTATCCAGGTCCGCATCGCCGCGGATGAAGTCGACCGTCGGCTCCATGATCTCGATCGACACCGGGATCGATGCGACCTCGCCGACGCGCACGACGAGATCGACCGTGCCGGCCGGCATCTGGGGCACCCTGGCGACGAGCGTCGTCGGCGCACCCGACGCGTCGACCTCGGTCGCCTGGACGTCGCCGAACCAGACCGTCGCTCCCGCCTCGAGACCCTGTCCGGTGATCGTCACCAGGTCGCCGACGAACGCCTGGGAGGGATCGACCGACTGGACCACGACTCCCGACGTGCTCACCGCGACGTCGATGGAGACGATCCCGAAGATGTCGCCGCTGTCGGTGAAGGCGAAGAAATCGATGGTGTGCGGCCCCTCCGAAAGGGTGAGGTCGGTCTTCCAGCGCAGCGGATCCGGTCCCGGGAAGGTCACCGAGTTGGTGGCCTCGCCCGGGTCCTCGCCGTCGACGGTGGCGACGACGAAGCGCACCTCCACCGGTGCGCGCCCCTCGATGCGCACCTGCGGCTCGGTGGAGACGAAGGGCTCTCCGTCGTTCGTCAGGATCTCGAAGTCGACCAGCGGCGCCGTGGCGCTCCGCAGGACCCCTGAAAGGCTTCTCGCCCGCTGATCGATCCAGCCGCCGGGCCGCATGCGGTCGGTGTTGTTCATGCCGAGCTGCGTGACACGCACCGTGAAGGGCGCCAAGAACCGGGACTGGAACTGGTGGTCGAGCATGTCCTTCATGATGCCGTAGTACATGCGCTTGATCTCGGGCCGGTTGATCAGGCGCACGACCTCGGGGAACTTGCCCTGGTTGATCGTCGTGTACGGGCGGTTGATCGGCGGTGGCATGAACGCACCGACGTTGTTGTACGTCAGCTCCATGTCCCAGGCGAAGAGGGACCATGTCCCGCCGACGTCGGTCGAGCGATAGACGTAACAGTTCTTGCCGCGGTCCGTGCCCCACGTGTCCCAGTCGTCCGTGTTCATGCGGATCGCCCAGACGCGCAGCATGTTCTCGACGTCGATGTGCTCCCAGACCGTCTCGTCGAACTCGTCGTCGCGCGTCAACCGATTATCGAGCACCTTCGCGGTCTCGATCAGCGGCTGGTAGTCATCGAATCCCTTGTTGAGACGCGTGTTGAAGAACCAGCGGTAGTTCTCCGGGTCGTCGCCGTCGCCCGTGCGCATCGGCGGGTACGTCCAGCGGGCGTCGATGCTGCTCTGTCGGGTGCCGCCGTCGTTGATCTCGAAGCGATCGTCGACCTCGAACATGTGGCCGTCGTCGTCCTCTGGGTACCAGTAGTCGATGAACTGCCGGTTCGGCGCCGTGATGTGCTCGCGGGCCGTGTTGATCCGGTCGTTCATCTGCCACTGGACGAGCCACTGGAACGAGTAGGGCACCTTGATGTTGCCGCCGTTGTGACGGATCAGGTAGTGCGACAGCCGCTCCAGCACGGAGCGCGACCCGCCGCGCTGGTGATCCTCCATGTTGAAGTTCTTGAGGAACTGGGAGCCATGGAGCGGCTGGTCCTTCGGCGTGTACACGCGGTAGCTTCCGCCCATCCCCGCACGTGCCCACGGGCTCCCCGTGTGACGGGTCCGCGCGTTGTAGTAGGCGTAATCGTTGTTGAAGATGAACGTCCCCTCGTAGCGGTCGTTCGAGAGCAGCTTCTGCCGCTGCAGCTCGATCTCGTTGCGGTAGGGCATCCAGAATCGATAGGAATGCCACCGCGGGTTCCCCGGGCGCGCCGGCGTATCGTGCCGGTAGACGAGGAAGCTCTCGTCGGTAATCGGCGCGTCCGCGGGATCGAGCGTCATCGCGTGCGTGCGGCTCGGCTTGTCGAGCGGGAAGCGGCCGACCCGGTCGCCGGTGTCGGTCGCGGTGAGGAAGAAGACCGTCCGCGTTCGCAAGCTGCCTCCGGGGATCGTCGCCGAGAAGAACCCGTCGGAGTCGGGACCGCTCATCGCGACCTCGGCGATCGAGTCCGGGCCGGGCAGTCCCCTCGTGTCCTCGCGCCAGAAGTGGACGGTGACCGACTTGATGCCGTCGGGATCCTCGACACGCGCCACCAGCTGGACGTCCTCGTCAGCGGTGGGCGTCACCGGCGTGTGGCTGACCTCGGAGATCACCGGACCGAGGTTCGCGGACCCGGCGCGCTCGATCTGGCGCAGCGTGACGCTGTTCACCGCGCCGGGCGTCCCGAGATTGAGCGGCACGCCGAGGAAGCTCGACTTGGCGATGTCGAACTGCGCGCCCGCGGTGTTGTGGCCGTGCGTGAGTATGTTCGGCGCCCCGACCAGCCACTTCGCCTTGAACTCGACCGTGTACTCGCCCCGGCCGATCGCCGGCAGGGTCGCCTCGAGACGGTTGACCTTGTTGTCGCCCTTCGCCGTGGCGACCACCTTGAGCGATGTCGTGCCCGAGATCGCGCCCTCGGTCGTGGGACCCGAGCGCGAGTGGGTCCCCTCGATCAGCCACCCGCCCGGACGCAGGCCACGGACGATCGGCTCCTCGAAGTCGCCGTTCGAGAGCGCGCTCTCGCTGTCCCGTGGGGCAAACTCGCCGTCCATCAGACGCGGGATCAGGAGCAGGTCGGAGTTGGTGATCGTCGAGTTGTGGAGCTGGGCCGCCAGGACGTTGCGACCGGGCTTCAGCAGGTCCTTCCGGTCGGTGAGATCGACAGTCACGTCGAGCTTCTCTCGCGACCGACGCGCCGTCTCGTCGAAGGTGTCCAGAGGCTCCTCGTCGGTCCCGCTCATGTTCTCGATGTGGACGCGCGTTCCGTTGAGATACAGGATGAGGCCATCGTCGAGGATGGCGGTGAACGCGAGGGACCCGATGGCCGCCGGATCCGCGACGTTGAACTCCTTGCGCAGGAAGACGCTGGTGTAACCCGGGTTCTCGTCCTGCTTGCGCATGTCATCGAAGGTGGTGCCCTCTGGGCCGATCAGATCATCCTCCCCGAAGCCGAACGGTGACTTGCCGACGGCCCACTGGCTGTCGTTGAAATCGGGATCGCGCCAGGCTTCCCGGGGGGTCGACGGCTCCGACGTTCCCTTGAAGTAACGCCACTCCTCGCCGACCTCGACGAAGACCTGGCTCGGGACGAAGACGATCTCGCGCTGGAAGATGCGGATGTCGTCGACCAGCGTGATCCCGCGGTGCGTGAGCCCGATGTGGAACTCCGGCTGCGTCGTCGAGAACGTTCCCGTGTACGCGATCTCCTGCACCTCGGACTTGTCGGCCGTGTCATCGCTCGCGTCCCAGGCCACGCCGACGTTGTTGTTCTGGAACACGTCGATGAGCTCCATCGACGGCCCGCCGCCGTCCGCCCACAGCGGCCACTCGCCGCCGTCGTGGTAGCGCACGATGTCCGCGATGTTGCGGTTCTGATCGCGGAGGATGATCTCCTCGCCGTCGTCACGAAGGCGGCCGAAGTCGTCCACGGCGTCCGCGTCGTCGGGATTCGGGCCGAGGACGACGCCGTTGGAGAGACCGTAGACGTCACGGATGTGCGCCGGGTTCCGGGCGATGACCAGATACTGCCCGGGACCGATCTTGGTCCCCTCCGGGAAGTCGAAATTGACCCCGCGGGTGAAACTCCAGCCGGTGAGATCGATCTCCCTATCGCTGCGATTGAAGATCTCGACGTACTCGCCGTTGAGGTCCTTGTTCCACGGGTGGTACATGACCTCGTTGATGACCACCTCGGTCTCGACCGGCAGCCTGTTGGCCGCCTCGCGGGTGGGCTCGGCGTGGTCGCTGAAGTCGAGCCCGCCGTCCGGGAAGCGAGCCTCGCTGACGCCGTCCTGGAAGTACTCGAAGATCCGGGCGTCGATGACGCGTGAAGCGTCGGCGTTGGTGAGCGCGATGAACTGCCTCGGGTCCTCCTCCTCGACGGCGACCGGCGTGAAGTCCAGGCCGAGCTCGGTCTCGGTGAAGACCTTGAAGCCTCGCGGAGCGAGCACCGTGCCATCGGGGATCTTCGACTTGTCGATGACGTCGCGGTCGTCGGTGAGGTGGAAGCCCGAGATGTCCACGGGCTCGTCGCTCTTGTTGTAGAGCTCGACCCAGCGGTCTCCGTCCGTGCCGAGGTACGCCTCGTTCAGGGCCACCGGCACGACGCCCACGTCCGGCTCGTTCGGTTTGCCCGGCGAGCCGCCGAGCGCGGAGCTCAGCCGCCAGTTCGCCGCGTCCTCGTAATCGAAGTAGATATCGACCAGCTCGAGTGAGGGGCCCGCCCCGTCGGCCCCCGAGGGCCACATGCCGCGGTCGTTGTAGCGGACGCTCGTCGCCGGAACGCCGCTCGGCTCCGAGAGTTCGATCCGCTCACCGCCGTTGGCCAGAGCGCAGCCGCCGCTGCCGGAGTCGTCGCACGCCGCCCAGTTGCCGATGGTGTTCTCGATGCCGTACTTCGCCTTGACCGCCTCCTCGTTGGCGCAGATCACCAGGTATCTGCCGCCGTCGAGCCAGGTGCCGTCGGGAAAGGTGAAGTTGATGCCCCGCGAGAAGAACCACCCGGAGAGGTCGACCGAGTTCGGCTGGCGGTTGACGATCTCGATGTACTCGAGATCCTGCCCGCCTTCCTGCGGGTTGTACATGATCTCGCTGATGACGATGACCCCGCCGGTCATCGCGTGGGCTGGCGACAATGCACCCAGGATCAACAAACCAACCGCGAAGAAACCCTGGACTCCTAGAGAAGTAAGTGAGCGCATCCGCTGGACCTCTCTCTACGGAAACAGCAAATGTGGCGAAGACGTCGGCGGGACCCTATCCCCCGCCGGCTCGCCCCCAGCCGAATACCTTACACGTCGAGCGGGAATTTTTCGAGAACTGTGTCAAGAACCTGAACCACCCCGGGAAACCCGCGTTTCGGGCTCTTGCCCCCATGCTCAAACTCGTCCTCGTCCTCGTCCTCGTCCTCGAGCGCCCTCGAACTGCGATCTCCCGCTCTCCGCCCGCTCCCCGACCCAGGGTCACCCTCCGCACCCGCTCCCCGACCCAGGGTCAACTATCCACCCGGAGAAAAGCCAAACATCCCACGGACATCCCGACCCAGGGTCACGACCAGCGGCCCGAGCCCATGACCCTGGGTCGGGAGGGATTGGGAGGGATTCGGTCTCAAGATGTTTGGGAAACTTCGCTTGTGGATCTGGGCTTTCGGAAAGGGACGACCCTGGGACCGGGGAGTCCCCGGACCGGGGAGTCCCGGCTCTCGGAGCGGGGACGACCCTGGGACGGGGCATGGGCGCGCGGTGCGTGGGGCTCGAAGACTGGGGCGGAGTTCGGGCACGGGACCGGGCACGGGACCGGGGCCGGGAACGGAGGGGGGAGCGACCCGACGACGGTCTACTCGTCCGCCGGCGCCCCGATGTACCCCTCCTTCTCGAGGAAGAGAATGATCTTCTGCGCCGCCGCCTCGGCGCTCAGGGTCGTCGTGTCGATGGTGACCTCGGCATTCTCCGGCGCCTCGTACGGGTCGTCGATTCCCGTGAACTCCTTGATGAGTCCGGCGCGCGCCTTGGCGTAGAGGCCCTTGCGGTCGCGCTGCTCGCAGATCTCGAGCGGCGTCGACACGTGCACCTCGATGAACCCGCCGTAGTGGCTGATCAGCTCGCGGACCTCGCGCCGCGTGTTGCGATACGGCGCGATCGGCGCGCAGATCGCGATGCCGCGGTTCTTGGTGATCTCGCTGGCGACGAAGCCGATGCGGCGGATGTTGAGGTCGCGGTGCTCCCTCGAGAACCCGAGCTCGCTCGAGAGGTTCTTGCGAACGATGTCCCCGTCGAGCAGCGTCACCGGCCGCGTGCCGATCTCCATCAGCTTCGGCACCAGGATGTTCGCCACCGTCGACTTGCCCGAGCCCGAGAGCCCCGTGAAGAACACCGTGAAACCCTGCCGCGCGCGCGGCGGGAAACGCCGGCGCAGCTCCGCGATCACCTCGGGAAAGGAGAACCACTCCGGGATGTCCGCGCCCTCCCGCAGCCGGCGGCGCAGGTCGGTCCCCGACACGGTCAGCACCTTGGCGTTCTCGGGCACCTCGCGCCGCGGGAGGTACTTCCCGACGTCCTCGCAGTACACCATCTCCTCGAACGGCACCACCTCGATGCCGATCTCGTCCGCGTGCTGGCGGCACAGCTCCTGCGCCTCGTACGGGTCGTAAAACGGCTGCCCGTCGCTGTCGTCTCCCGGCCCGGCGTGATCGCGCCCGACGACGAAGTGCGTGCACCCGTAGTTGCGCCGGATCAGCGCGTGCCAGACGGCCTCGCGCGGGCCGGCCATGCGCATCGCCAGCGGCAGCAGGCTGAGCATGGCGAGTCCGGGCGGGAAGTGATCGAGGACCACCTGGTAGCAGCGCACACGGGCGAAGTAGTCGACGTCGCCCGGGCTGGTCCGCCCCACCACCGGGTGGATGAGAAGATGCGCCTCGGCCCTCTCGGCGGCGCGGCGGCTGAGCTCGACGTGCGCGCGGTGCATCGGGTTGCGCGTCTGGAACGCGACGACGCGCTTCCACCCCAGCTTCGCGAACTGCGCGCGGAGCTCGAGCGGCGTGAAGCGGATGTGCTGGAAGGTGTGGTGAGGCGGAAGCTCGATCCCCTCGAGCGTACCGCCGACGTACACCGGATTCGTCTGGTGCGCCAGAACGAAGACGCCGGGATGCTTCTGATCCGTCGTCCCGAAGACGCGCGCCCCCTCGGCCTCGCGATCGGGGCGCCAGAGGTCGGAGATGGTCAAGACCGCGAGCACCATTCCCTCGGGGTGGCGCAGCGCCAGCCGATCTCCCGGCGACAGGTGCTCCGCGAGGTCCTCACGAACGTCGAGCGTGATCGGAATCGGCCAGAGCGCGCCGCCGGCGAGTCGCATGCCGTCGCACACCGACTCGTACTCCTCCTGCCCGAGGTAACCGGCCAGGGGACTGAACGCGCCGTTGAGGAGCAGCTCGAGGTCCCAGATCTGGTGATCGTTCAGGTCCCAGGACGGCAGGCGGACCGCCTCCTCCTTGAGCTGCGCGGCCCTGTCGGCATCGCAGAGCAGCGGGCGAACCCCGGTCGTCGGCTTGCGGTCGTCTGGCATCGGTCGTCCTCGATTGCGTGGCGAACGCGCGCGGCGTGCACGCGCCCCGAAAGCGCCAAGCATAGCACGATCATTCGCCACCGTGCGACCCTCCAGGCGCCCGGACACCGTCCCGCGCGCTTGTCCGGCCAGCCCCGCGCTGCTACCATCTGATGCACGCGGGCAGCACGTGACCGAGTTTCTCCACCCGAGCTCCACGAGGCAGCCGCGTGTCCGTCGTCTTCACACTGAGGGGAAATACGCTCGAAATCGACCAGTGGAACGAGCTTCTCGGCGCCTGGGCCGCGAAGCAAGGTTTCGATCTCTACGACGAGCCCGAGTTCGTGGAGGAGGCGGACGGCGAATTCGTCGCGCATGTCTGGGGAGCCGGGTCGACCCGCGGCGTGGTCTTCTTCCACCGCCGGGGCGAGGTCGAGATGCGCCTCGGCGCCCTGGCGAGCCGCAAGGACTGGGTGATCGGTTTCAACCTGCTGCGCGTCGCGATGCAGTGGGGCGGAGGCACGCTCGAGTCGGACAACGACGTCGACTACACCACCGAGACGCTCACGGCGCAGAACGCGCAGCGTGACGCCGTGCGAGACTTCGTGCCCTCGTGCACGATGTTCCGGCAGGGACTCCTCGACACTCCCCACCGCAGGACCCTCATCCCGCTCGGCGCCTTCTCGATGCCGGTGACACTCGACGACTTCCCCGAGTGCGGGGCGGAGGACGTCCCCCGCGTCGAGCGACAGCTCGCGACTCGCATCCGGAAGTACGCCGAGGCCTTCCGCAGCAGCGGATTCCAGCTTCGCGACGGGAGCACGCTGTCCACGTGGGCGCTGATCCCGACGATCCTCGGCGAGTGCGATCTGCTCTCGATCGACGTCGCCCGCGCCGGCGCGCCGGCAGCCGGCATTCATGTCCCCTTCGCCGCGGTCAGGGAGGTGCTCGGCGACCGGGCCGAGGATCTCGGCGACGGCTCCTGGTTCCTGCCCGAGCTCGACCACGAGAGGGACGCGACGCTCATCCGGGCGCTCCAGGACGCCGCCGTCGACCTCGACAGCTTCAGCCGCGATCGTGACAGCGGCGGCGACGTCGGCGACGACGTCCACGACGATCTGTCCGAAGCCGATCTCGAGCTCGAGAGGGAGCTCGAGGAAATCCTCCGCGGCGATGGGACGGGCGATGACGACACCAGCAACGACGACACCAGCAACCATGACACCATCGATTACGAACGGCTCAAGGACGACGTCGTCTTCCTGATGGGCCGTCTCCTCCAGGGCGACCACCCGGACTCCGCGAAGAGCGGTCTGATCCGCCGCGGAGCGCAGCCCGAGTCCGCCGCGAACCTCGTCACGCTCGTCGGCCTTGCCGCCAACGGCATCCTCAACGAGCACAAGGACACGACCGAGGTGGTGCAGGAGCTCGTCGAGCGCGGCGTGCCGATGTCGATCAGCGTCGCGGTCCTCAGCGGCATGGCGAAAGCGCTCGAGGACCTCGGGAGATGACGCCGCGCCCGGGGCGCTTGGACGTCTCTCCCGGATAACGTACACTCTGGCCCATGAGCCAGACAGAACCCCCCGCATCCACCGTGTCCTCGTGGCGGCACAGGCTCCACGAGGTCATCTTCGAGGCGGACACTCCCGCCGGCAAGACCTTCGACGTCTTCCTGCTCCTCGCCATCTTCGCGAGCGTCGTCACCGTCAGCCTCGAGACCGTGGAGGAGCTCGAAAACCACAAGCCGCTCTTCCTGAGGATCGAGTGGTGCCTGACGATTCTCTTCACGATCGAGTACGGCATGCGACTCCTCTGCGTCCGCCGTCCCGTTCGGTACGCCACCAGCTTCTTCGGCGTCGTCGACCTCCTCGCCATCCTTCCGACCTACCTGAGCCTCCTGTTCACCGGCGCCCAGTCCCTCGCGGTGATCCGCGCGTTGCGATTCCTGCGCGCGTTTCGGATCTTTAAGCTCGCCCGCATGCTGCGTGAGGCCTCGGAGCTCCGCAAGGCGATCTGGGACTCGCGCGGCAAGATCGTGGTCTTTCTGACGACCGTGGTCACGGTGGTGACCATCGCCGGTCCCGCGATGTACCTCGTCGAGAGCCCGGAATGGAATCCCGGACGCGAGGTTCAGAGCCAGTTCACGTCGATCCCGCAGGCGATGTACTGGGCGATCGTCACCATGACGACGGTCGGATACGGCGACGTCGTGCCGCAGACGGCTCTCGGCAAGCTGCTCTCCGCGGCGCTGATCATGGTCGGGTACTCGCTGATCATTGTGCCGACGGGATTCGTGTCGGCCGAGCTCGTGGGGCTGAAGAGAGCGGTCTCGACGCAGGCTTGCCCGCACTGCATGTCCGAGGGCCACGACCTCGACGCCAAGTACTGCAAGCGCTGCGGGAACAAGCTCTGAGCCGGCCGGGGCGATCGCTCAGGCCCCGCAGAGCTCACGCGCGCTGGATCTGCGCCGCGAGCGACTCGCGCACGCGGGCGAACTCATCACGGGCCTTGGTGGCCAGGTCCGCGGCGCCGTCGAGCGTACCCGCGCCACCGAGCGATTCGAGCTCGCGGGCGTAGTCCGAGAGCTGGAAGGCGCCCATGTTGGCGCTGCTCGACTTGAGCGCGTGCGCGATGCGGTTGATCTCCGCGGCGTCGCCGTTCTGGGCCGCGCTGCCGATGCCGTCGACCAGCTTCTGGCCGTCCTCGATGAAGCTCTCGACCAGCTCGTCGAACTCCTCCTCCATCAGCTCGCGGAGGCTCTCGATCGTCGCCTCGTCGACGGGACCTTTCTGGCTCATGCGTGATCCTTTCCCGCTCGGCTCCCCCGAACGGCCACACGTCGTCGCCCGCACACGCCCGCTGCGTTCGCCTCTGTCCGATGTCTTGCTATCGACGCCGGCCGTGGAGCCCCTTGAACGCTTTCCCCCGCCCCACGCCACCTCGCCCGCGCCTGCTCGGCATCGAGCAATCAGCGGGTCCAGATGGGCGATGACCATGCCATGACGACGCGCCCGCGGACGGTGTTCGACTGGCGAAGGCGCGCGTAGTACACCGCGCCGCGTCGATGCCCCTCATCGACGAAACGGCCGGTAAAGTCGATCGTCCCCGGACGCCACGTCCGCACGACGTCGAAGCGCTTGTCCTCCGGCCGGTAGCGCAGCACCTCGACGAGCGCGATGGTGTCCGTCCCGTGCGCCGAGACCGCCACCCGGGGAGGGCCATCGACGACGACGAGCCCCCCCATCCCCTCGCCGTCGACCGTGAAGTCGAGCACGATGCGCGACCCGGTCGTCGCGTACGTGCGGCGATCGTGGAGCGCCTGGAAGATCGCGTCCCGCGTCAGCTCCGGAGCGCGCACCGCCACCAGGCCCCAGTGCGGGCTGCCGGGCTGCGAGCGGTGATCGTCCGACGACGCGATGGTCGACAGCCGCAGCCCCGCCTGCCACGCGTCCTGGGCGAAGCTCGGCCCGGCGAGGCTGCGCGACGCCGCGGTGAACAGGCTGTTCTCGAAGGAGAGCGGGTGGCCGGGCGCCCGCGCCTCGCTGAGGCCGTGCCCGGAGTAGATCTCGAAGTTGCGTCGCAGGCCCTCGTCGTGCGTCGACAGGTCGACGCCGGCGGGAAACTTGCCGGTGTGGTGCGGGATGGTCAGCGCGTCGCCGGCGCGCAGTAGCTTCCAGAGATCGGGGAGCGTCTCCTTCCCCGGATACACCATCGGCGCCACCTCGGGCCGCCCGCGGAAGTAGACGTTGTGGTGCCCCCAGGGCCGGCCGAACGAGCACTCGTAGCCGTGGAGCGTCACGAAGCGGCCGGGCTCGTGATGGCGCTCGGTGAGCGCGGAGTACTCCTCCCAGAGCTCCCGGCAGAGGCCGCGCAGGACGCGCCCGTCCTCCACCGGCGCCATCACGTGGTCGGTCATGGCGTAGAAGTCGAGCCCCGACGCGTTGCGGGCGTACTCGAACGCGCGATCGCCGACGCCGTCCCAGCTGAAGCGGGTGTGCGAGTGGAGGTCGCCCCAGAAGACGCGCTGGCGCGGCGCGGTCGCATGGACGACGATCGGATTCGACATCGTCTCGAGCCCCGTCTCGAGCCCCCCCTCGGGCCACACGGCGCGCACGCGCAGCACACCGGCAGCGCGAGGCACGTACTCGATCTCCGCGAAGCCGCGAGCCGGCTCGACCCGCACGCGGCCGGCGAGCGCGGCGTCGCCCGCGACGGTCTCGAGCAGCACCTCCGCCGCGTGCGCGACCGGGTTCCGCTGGTCGTCCAGGATGGTCACCAGGAGGCGCGACGCGACGCCCGCCACGGCGTCGGTCGGCCCGCGCACGAAGAGCTCCACTCCGGAGCCCGGCAGCGAGACGATGTGCGGCGGGTCCTCGACCAGTCGAAACGCACCGGTGCCCGTCCCGTCGACGGCGACGAGGATCGGCTCGGGCGACGTGGCGATCGCCGCGGCCCGCAAGCCCGGACCGCCACCGCGGCGGTCGCCGTAGACCACCGAGATCCGGTCGCCCGGCTCGAGGCGCCCCGCCGTGACGCGCACGCGGACGACGAAGACGTAGCGCTCGAAGCGCCCGTCGAGCGAGCGCTTCGGGTGCTTGACGAGAACGTTCTCCCTCTCGGACTCGACGACGGTCTCGAGCTCGACGCCCGGCCGCGACGCCCGTGACGAGACGAAGTGCGCCGCGCCCGGATCGCTCGCCTGCAGGCGGTTCGCGGAGTTCCTGGCGCCGGCGTGCCACGAGTCTGGCAGCTGCACCCGGAGGCCCCCGCCCGTCGCGATGCCGCCCTCGCCGGCCGTGTAGGTCACCGTCCACGTGCCGTGCTCGCCCGAGACGCCGGCGAACGGAAAGACGTCGGCGCGACCGGGAGCCGGCCGATCGCGGAAGATGATCGGGTCCGGCGGGCCGTCCTCGGTCTCCGGAGCCGAGACGACCCCCGGCCCGAGGACGACGATGGCGATGCAGAGACCGAAGAGCGCGGGCGTTTTCACCGATGAAGTCTCTGGCGTGTGATGCGTGATATCGACCGGCGCCGATGGTACAAGACCCCTGACCGATTGAAAGACCCGAGGACACGCCGGTGAGCCTGAAACTCCTCGTGCCGATAAAGCGAACGCCGCACCGCGACTCGCGCATCCGGATCGCGGCGGACGGCGCGCTCGACACGGCCAACCTCAAGTACGAGGTCAACCCCTTCGACGAGCTGGCGGTCGAGGAGGCGCTGCGAATCAAGGAGTCGGCCGAGCCGTTCGGCGGCGGCGAGCTGGTCGTCGTCACGGTCGGCGGCGAGGCCTGCCACCAGCAGATTCTCGCGGCGCTCGCCATGGGCGCGGACCGCGCCCTGCGGGTCGACACCGACGAGCCGCTCGACAGCGCGCAGATCGCCCGGTGCCTGGCGGTGGTCGTCGAGCGCGAGTCGCCCGACCTCGTGCTCACGGGCAAGCTCGCCTACGACGACGAGAACGGCCAGGTGCCCGCGATGCTCGCCGAGATGCTCGACTGGCCGCAGGCGACGCAGGCGTCCTCCGTCGAGATCCTCGACGGCGGCAAGCGGGCGCGCGTCGTGTGCGAGGTCGACTCGGGCCTCGACGAGGTGGAGCTCGAGCTCCCCGCGGTCATCACGGCCGACCTGCGCCTGAACGAGCCGCGCTACGCCTCGCTTCCCGGAATCATGAGGGCGAAGAGAAAGCCGCTCGACGTCATGCCGCTCGCCGACGCCGGCGACATCGGCGGCGGGCGAGCGCGCGTGCTGAGTTATCGCGAGCTGCCGCCGAAGCCCGCCGGCGTGCGGGTGGAGTCGGTCGACGAGCTCATCGGCAAGCTGCAGGAGCGCAAGCTCCTGTGAACGGGAGATCGATGCCGCGTGGCTGAGCATTCCGACATCTTGATCGTCATCGGCCCGGCCTCCTCGCCGGTGAAAAAGGGCGACCTCGCCGCGCTCGGGCTCGGCAAGGCCGCCAGCGAGAAGACCGGCGGCGCCTTCGACGCGCTGGTGCTCGGTCCGCACGCGGCGGAGGCCGCCGCGGAGGTCGCCCCGCACGGCGCGCGCACCGTGTTCACGCTGGACCACCCCGACCTCGCGACCTACACCGCCGAGGCGTACGCGCGAGCGGCGCACGCCTTTCTCGACGGACGCACGTACCGCCTGATCGCCGCCGCGACGTCCTCATCGACACGCGAGTACCTGCCGAGGCTGGCGGTGAGGCTCGACGCGCCGATGGCGAGCGACGTGCTCGCGCTCGACGACATCGCTCTCGACGACGTCGCCGCCGGAGACGGCACGGCGACCTTCACGCGCGCCGTCTTCGTCGGCAACCTGCTGTCGACGGTCGAGCTCTCCGGAGCGCTCGCCATCGCCACCTGCCGGGCGTCGGAGTTCGACCCGCCGGAAACCGGCGCCGCGAGCCCGGTCGAGGCCGTGGCGCTCTCCGATGCCTCCCTCGCCCACCCGCGCAAGAAGTTCGTGTCGACGTCGCAGGCCAAGACGGAGCGACCGGAGCTCACCGAGGCCGAGGTCGTCGTCACCGCCGGACGCGGCACCAAGGGGCCCGACAAGGGCATCCCGCTCGCGGAGGAGCTCGCCGACCTCCTCGGCGCCGCGCTCGGCTCGACGCGCGCCGTCGTCGACGCCGGCTGGCTGCCGAACGAGTTCCAGGTCGGCCAGACCGGAAAGATCATCGCCCCGAAGCTCTACATCGCCATCGGCGTCTCCGGCGCGATCCAGCACCTCGCCGGCATGCGGAACTCGAAGACCATCGTCGCCATCAACAAGGACCCCGAGGCGCCGATCTTCGAGGTCGCCGATTTCGGCCTCGTCGCCGATCTCTTCGAGGCGGTGCCCGAGCTCATCGCGAAGGTCCGGGAGCTGCGGCGTGAAGCGTGAGATTCTCTGGAACGTCCCCGCCTGGGCGACGGTCCTGATGTACGCGCTCTTCGTTGTCGCGGCGGCGGTGCTCGTCCGCGGCATCTGGTCCCGCGTTCGCATCTGGCGCCGCGGACGCCGGAACGGAGAAACGAGACCGGCCGGAGACGCGTTGCGCGCGCTGATGCGTCACGCCGTCGCGCAGGTGCGCATCTGGCGCTCGCCGGCGGCCGGGCTGAGCCACTTCGGCATCTTCTGGGGATTCATCGTCCTCTTCATCGGCACGTGCATCGTCGCCGTCGAGGAGTGGACGACTCGACTCTTCGGCCTCGATCAGTTCATCTTCCACGGCTGGTTCTACATCTCGGTCTCGTGCGCGCTCGAGGTCTTCGGGCTGCTCTTCATCGGCGGACTCGTCCTGGCGATGATCCGCCGGCGCGCCGATCCGCGGTTCAGGCCGCTCGCGCGTCCGGTCGACGCGGCGATCCTGTGGCTCTTCCTGGCGCTCGGCGTCACCGGGTTCGCCGTCGAGGGGCTGCGCATCGCCGGCGCGGCGGGCGGCATGGAGGCCAACGACTTCGAGCGCTGGTCGTTCGTCGGCTGGGGAATCGCGTCGCTCGTCGACGGCCTCGGCGAGGGCGTGCTGCGCGGCGCGCACCTCTCGCTGTGGCTCGTGCACATGGTGATGTCGATGGCGTTCATCGCCATCATCCCCTACTGCAAGCTGCGCCACATATTCTTCTCGCCGCTCAACGTCGCCGTCTCGGCGCCGCGCCGCCCCGGCGCGCTCGCCGGCGTGTCGATGGAGGAGGTCGAGGAGACCGGCAAGTACGGCGTCGCGAGTCCCGGCGACTTCACCTGGCGCCAGCTGGTGAGCTTCGATGCGTGCACTGAGTGTGCGCGCTGCCAGAACGCGTGCCCGGCGCACGCCACGGGCAAGCCGCTGTCGCCGATGCGGGTCGTCCTCGACGTCGCGTCGTGCGCCGCAAACGGCCGCGAGCTCCACGGCGAGACCATCGCGCCGGAGGTCCTCTGGTCGTGCACGACGTGCGGCGCGTGCGTCGCCGAGTGCCCGGTCGCCATCGACCAGCTCGGCGCCATCATCGACATGCGGCGCCACCTCGTCGGCGAGGGTCAGATCCGCGGCAGCGAGCAGAAGGCGCTGCGGTCGATCGCCGCTGCGTCGAACCCGTGGGGGCTGCCGCAGGAGGAGCGCTCCGCCTGGGCCGACGGCCTCGACGTGCCGACCATCGACGAGGAGCCGGACGCGGAGGTGCTCTTCTGGGTCGGCTGCGCCGGGAGCTACGACGCGCGCAACCAGAAGGTCTCGCGCGCCCTGGTCGAGGTGCTCCGCGCCGCCGGCGTGCGCTTAGCGGTGCTCGGGGCACGCGAGCGCTGCACGGGCGACCCGGCGCGACGCATGGGCGACGAGTTCACCTACTCGGAGCTCGCCACCGCGAACATCGAGACGCTGCGCGCCGCGAAGCCGAAGCGCATCGTCACCGCCTGCCCGCACTGCTTCAACACCATCCGCAACGAGTATCCCGCCCTCGGCGGCGATTTCGAGGTCGTCCACCACTCGCAGCTCATCGCCGAGCTGATCCGCGACGGCCTCATCCCGCGCGACGGCGCGGCCACGACGTCGCGAAGGGTCGTCTTCCACGACCCGTGCTACCTGGCGCGCCACAACGGCGAGTCCGACGCGCCACGGGACGTGCTGCGGGCCTCCGGTGCCCGCCTCGAGGAGCCCGCCCGCGCTCGCGAGAACGGCTTCTGCTGCGGTGCCGGCGGAGGACGGATGTGGATGGAGGAGGACATCGGCGAGCGCGTCAACGCCGCCCGCTGGCGCGAGCTCAGCGTTGTACAGCCGGATGTCGTCGCGGTATCCTGTCCCTTCTGCATGACGATGATGACCGACGCCGCCGGCGCCGAGGACAGCGCCGTCTCGGTGGAGGACATCGCCGAGGTGCTCGCGCGCGAGCTCGAGGGTCGAACCGAGCGCGCGGGCGAGCGCTGACCAGCGCTACGCCACCGGACGCAGTGTAAACTCGGAGTGGCCTCCGATCGCCTCGTTCCCGTTGGCGTGCTCGCTTCCGACGTTTCGGGAACGGGTACGGGGACGGGAACGGGAACGACGGTGCCACCCGGAATGTCCGCGCATTCGAGGGAGGGACTCATGACACCCCACGTGCCCCGCCGCCGCTTTCTCAGGACCGCCGCGCTCGGTGCGGCATCGATCGTCGCCGCCGGCTCTCGCATCGCGCGGGGTTACCCCGCCAACGACGCCATCCTGGTGGGCTGCATCGGCACCGGGGGACGCTGTCTGCGCGCCCTGATGCCGCCGCTCAAGGAGATGGACGGCGTCCGCCTCACCGCCGTCTGCGACGTCTGGGACGAGCGCCTCGCTCAGGCGCGGCGGCTCGCCGAGAAGGACGCACTGGCGACGAAGGACTTCCACGAGATCCTCGACCGCAAGGAGATCGACGCCGTCGTCGTCGCGACGCCGGATCACTGGCACGTGCCGGTCACCATCGCCGCCTGCAAGGCGGGGAAGGACGTCTACGTCGAGAAGCCGCTGACGCACGATGTCGCGGAGGGCCCGGCGGTGATCGCGGCGCAGAACGACAACAAGCGCGTCGTCCAGGTCGGCATGCAGCAGCGCAGCATGCCGCAGTTCCTCAAGGCGCTCGAGATCGTCCGCTCGGGACGGCTCGGGAGGATCCACAAGGTCCACCTGACGTGGAACCGCAACTCGACGATCAAGGGCTGGCGGCAGGGAATCGATCCGAAGACCGTCGACTGGAAACGCTTCCTCGGCAGCGCGAAGGACCAGCCGTTCGACGAGTACCGCTTTCGGAGCTGGCGCTGGTTCTGGGATTTCGGCGGCGGCATCCTCACCGACCTGATGGTCCACTACATCGACGTCGTCAACTGGTTCTGCGAGGTCGAGCACCCGCAGACCGCGTGGACGATCGGCGATCACTTCCAGACCGCGGGGCTCTGGGAGACGCCGGACACCATCCAGACGCTGCTCCGCTTCCCCGAGCGGCAGCTCCAGGTCTACTTCGAGGGCACCTTCTCGAACGCGCGCAACGGCGCCATGCTCGAGTTCATGGGGACCGACGCGACGCTCTATCTCGATCGCGGCCGCTACGAAATATTCCCCGAACGCGGCAAGGGCGAGCATGAGGTGTTCTCGCCCGGCAAGAGCCCTCGCGGCGCGGATTTCGACGTCGCCGTGGAGGGCGGACGCATGCACCTCGAGAACTGGATCGAGTGCGTGCGCAGCCGTGAAAAACCGCGCGCACCGGCCGAGGCCGGCGTCGCTGCCGTCACCGGAGCGCACCTCGGCAATCGCGCCTACCGGAGCGGCAAGGTCGCGAACTGGAGCTGACCTGGGTTTTTCAAGCCGTGCGAGAGGAATCCCGGATAGTCCATATCATGCGATAAACGCTTCCTCCGCGCGCCCGGCTGCATTATCATCGACCCCGCGCGACAACCGGGATCGAAATGGTACGATTGGGGCCGCAGCGGCGAGACGAGGAGCGCCGCGCGACGCTGTTTCTGTTCTCCAGCGAGTCAGGGATCATCCGATGAACACGAGAGCGCTTCCGTTCGGGGTCGTGCTTTTCTTCATGGCTCACGCCCTCAGCGGGCAAGACCCCTGCGCGCCCGGTCAGGCGACCGCGTGCGGGAACTGCATGTTCGAGATCGAGAGCAAGACGCTCCTCACCGGCACCACCGGGAACGAGGTCCGCGTGCTGGCGACGAACGACATCTGTGTCTTCGGCTACTCGATCGGCATCGAGGTCGGCGATCCGGCGAGGATCGCGGTCGCGAGCATCGACAAGGTCGGCACCATCGGCGAGGAGGCGAGCTTCTTCGAGGGCGGCGTCAGCACTGACGGCAGCGCGGCCGGCGTCGGCGTCGTCTTCGACTTCGGCGACTTCTCGCGGCTCAACCTGCCGCCGGGAGAGGGCAGCGTCGCGCTGATCCTGAACGTCGACGTGCTCGCCGAGGCCGACACCACGACGTCGATCGGCTTCGATCAGGTGCGGATCCCCGAGCTCTCGCCGCAGCCGATCAAGAACGTCATGACCAACGTGGCGGGCGAGAGCATCACCCCGTCGCTCCAGCCGGGGACCATCGACATCCGCGTCGACGCGCCCGTCATCCAGTCGGTGGCTCCCGGCAACGGACTCGCCGGCCAGTCGATCACCATCACCGGCCAGAACTTCGACTACGACGGCCTGCAGGTAACCGTGTGCGACCAGGTCGTCGCGCCGACCTCCTCGAGCGCCACGACCATCGAGCTCGCCGCGCCGGTGTGCCCGACGGTCGGCTGCGTCGACGTCGTCGTCGAGACCGTCCGCGGCAGCGACACCGATCGCTTCTGCTATGATCCGCCGGCGCCGTCCATCACGGGATTCCGGGACAACATGGGCCCGCCGGGAACCGTCTTCGTGATCGAGGGCACGAACCTCTCGTTCAACCCGTCGGTGACCGTCTGCGGCGTCACCGCGATGATCCAGAACGCCACCGACACGGCGCTCACCGTCACCGCGCCCGATGCTCCGGCGTGCGACATCGGCTGCGCCGAGGTCGCCGTCATGACCGATGGCGGCGACGCCTCCGACGCGTGCGGCTTCACCTACGAGTGCGCCCCGCCGGTGATCGCGAGCATCGACCCCGCCGAGGCGCGCGCCGGGGACACGGTGGTGATCACCGGCAGCGGCTTCGATTGCGGCGGGCTGACGGTGACCATCTGCGGCCAGGAGGCCACCATCGCGTCGTCGGACGACACGTCGATCACGGTCGAGGTGCCGGCGTGCGCCGAGCCGGGCGCCGTCGACGTCACCGTGACGCACGATTCCGGAAGCGAGACCGCGGCGGGGGCGCTGGAATTCCTCGCCGACCAGGAGGTCTTCAAGCGCGGCGACGTCAACGCCGACGGCGAGGTCAACATCTCCGACGCGTCGTTCCTGCTCAACTTCCTCTTCCTCGGCGGGCCGACACCGCCCTGCATGGACGCCGCCGACGCGAACGACGACGGCAACGCGGACATCTCGGACGCGAGCTACATCCTCAACTTCCTCTTCCTCGGCGGCCCACCACCGCCGGCGCCCGGCCCGGCAACCTGCGGCCCGGACGACCAGGTCAAACCGCCGGACGACCTCCCGGAGTGCGTCTACGAGCGTTGCTAAACGATGGACGGCCCGGACGACGGAAGATCTCTCGGCGCATCTCTGAGGAAGGCAGTCGGTCGTGCCGACACGGGCCGACACCGGGAAACGAGGGAGACGACGGTGTGGGCGATTCCTGACGACGACTGATAAGGAAGGCAGGAAGAGCAGGAAAGCAGGAAAAAAAAAGAAGAGTAAGGCTCTCTGTGATTCGTTCTCTGCGCCTCTGTGGCTAACTCCCTGGCCTGTCGTTTCTGGGCTGCGTTTCCGAAGTCGAGGCGAGTTTCCGAAGCCGTCCTTCGTTTCCTGCCTTCCTGAGTTTCCTGCCTTCCTTATGAATCGTCTGGCGGGAAGTCTTCGGCGGCTCTTACCCTCTCCAGCGCCTCGTCGTAGGCCAGGAAGGGCGCTCGGGTTTCCGGATGCGGCAGGTACGGCGTGTTGTGCGGTCCCCCGCTCGGGATGGCGTGGATCTGCACGTTCGACGGGAACGGGTAGAGCACCTCGGTGACCCGCGCCGCCAGGACGACGGGATCGAGGATGAAGTTGCGGGCGAGGAGGAGGTGGCTCTCCCGCGCGCACGAGAAGCCGTTCACCGGTCCGGCGATGCCGACGATCCGGTCGACGGTGACGCCGGCGTGCCGCAGGGCCCGAGACGCGACGACGGCGCGCTGCGCCCCGCCCGAGAACCCGACGATCTCGACCGACTCGCCCGGCGCGACGCCTCGGTGGAAGACGATGTCCCTCGCGAGGTCGTATCCGAAGCCGTTCGAGAAATTGAAGAGCGACCACACCACGTCGGCGACGCCGCCGTAGCGATAGGGTGACGTCCATACCTCGACGTCCGGCGGAGCGGCCTCGCGCAGGGCGGCCTCGAGCGGGTGGATCATCTGCTCGGAGGCGCTGTCGGCGTGGATCCCCTGGGTGACGATGATCTCGTCGGGACCCCTCGAGACGACCGGGCCATGAGGACCCGCCGGCGGCGTCTTGTGATCGAAGAGCGGACCGACGAGCGGCACCGCGCCGAGCAGGTCGCGGAACGTGTCGAGCGGCGTGTGACGCCGGCGAACGCGGAAGCGCCAGGTGAACGCGTCGATGCCGTTCCGCCAGTCCTCGACGAAGCCGAGCGCGGCCCGTTCGAGCGTCACCGGCGTCATCGGCAGGCGCCGCTCGAAGGCGGTGCCGTGAAACCCCGACTCGATGGCGCTGAAGGGCGACTTGACGATCTCGAAGGCGAGCTCCTTGACGCCGATGACGAGCGCCACCGGCACGTCGATGACGAGCTGCGGCCACTCCCACCACGCCATGTCGTCCCAGCCGACCGTCGCGGGAGCGCGTCGCTTCTCGAGCGGCGGCTGGTAGGCGACCGAGTCGTACCCGATAAGCGTGCCGCTCCCGTCGAGGTAGTCGACGAGGGTGAGCGCGTCGATGCCGATGCCGTCGTAGATGTAGGAGCGCAGCGTGATGCTCGGCGCGCCGTCGTCGATCGCCCGGGCGAGATCACGGTAGAGCTCGTCGCGGTCGGGGACGAGGATGCCCCGCCAGCGCGGCGCGGCGCCGGGCGGCGCGCTCGCCGTCCAGTAGTCGAGCGTGCGTCGCAGCTCCTCGATCGGACGCTCGTCCTCGCCCGGCTGGCGGCTGAAGACGACCGTGCTGTAGACGCGGCCGCGGTGCTCGATGAGACGCTCGAGCTCTTCCGGTCCGGGCCGCAGCAGGCAGCCGCCGAGCAACAGGGCGGCGCCAATGGCGGCGG
>JBFFXF010000037.1:0-36016 GCA_041569895.1 Planctomycetota bacterium
CGCACTGGGCCGGCGGCCACGAACTCTTTCTCTCCCACGGTCGGAGGTTTCCATGAAGCGCTTCGAGGCTCTCGAGATCGCTCTGGCGGCTGTTCGTTCTCTGCGTCCGATTCTTCCCTCGATTCGGCAGTCTGATTCGCGACTGGCGACGCACATTCGGGATGCCGGGTCGTCGATGGCGTTGAACCTGGGCGAGGGGAATCGGCGGGCCGGCCGTGACAAGACTCACCTCTGGCGGATCGCTTCCGGCAGCGCGGAGGAGGTGCGCACGGCGTTGCGGGTGGCGATCGCCTGGGGGTACGTCGAGGAGGCGCGGGTCGCAGCGGCGCTGGACCGGATCGACCGGTTTCAGGCGGTTGTCTCCAAGCTAACGCGGTGAGCCGCGAGGCGCAAGGGCAGGCGGGACGGGTCGCCTGCCCGTGTCGTTCGTCGTCCCCTTCCCATCGCCCGGGCGGCCCGCTTTCGCCTCTCGGCGAACCTCACTTGCGGTGCGATCTGCCGGGAGCACAGCGCGGCTCGCAACAACCGCGATTTCGAGGGCGAAAAGCCGGGAATGCACCTGGGTTTTTGCAACTGTCGAGTCCGAGTCCGAGATCAGAGGTCGGAGCTCGATATCCGAGGGTGACTCCGGGGCTGATGGTCATCCTCAATCTGCATCAATCTGCGATCTGCGTTCCCCATCTCTTCTTTTCCTGCCTTCCTTGCCTTCCTCTGCCGTCAGAGTCTCGCCTCGAAGTCGAGCACCCTTCACGCACGGGAACGGGCACGGGAACGGCAAAGGGACCGGGTACGATGGCCGACGGAAAGCACACGATCGATGGACTTCCCCGGCCGGACACCACCGCCACGAAAGCCGACGTACTTCGTCACGCGCCGTGTCTTTCTGGCGCTTCTCGGCGTCGTCTACCTGATCGCGTTCGCCTCGCTGTGGTCGCAGATCGACGGACTCGTCGGCAGCGAGGGGATCCTTCCGGCGGCCGAGTTCATCGAGCAGGTCCATCGCGCGGCGGGTGAGGGCGAGGCGGGCGGCGGCTGGCCGGTCTACTTTCAGGTGCCGACCATCTGTCTTCTGAGCGCGAGCGACTCGATGCTGCACGCGCTCTGCGCCGTCGGGTGTGTCCTCTCGCTCGTCCTCGTGGCCGGCGTGGCGCCGATGGCGACGCTCGTGCTGCTCTGGGCGATCTACCTCTCGCTCGCCGTCGTCTGTCGCGTCTTCCTGTCGTTCCAGTGGGACGCGCTCCTCCTGGAGACCGGCTTTCTGGCGATCTTCCTCGCGCCCGCGACGCTGCTTCCCCGATTCTCGAGGGAGTCGCCGCCCCCGGCCGCGGCGATCTGGCTCCTGCGCCTGCTGCTCTTCAAGTTCATGGTGGCCTCCGGCGTCGTCAAGCTCACCTACGGCGACCCGTCGTGGTGGGACGGCACGGCGCTCTCCTTCCACTACGAGACGCAGCCGATCCCCGCGTGGACGAGCTGGTACGTCCACCACCTGCCGCTCTGGTTCCACAAGATCTCGGTGTGGCTGACGCTGGCGATCGAGATCGTCGTGCCGGTGTTGATCTTCTTTCCGGGACGTGTCCGCCTGGTGCCGCTCGCCGCATTCTTCGCGCTGATGGTGGCGGTCGCCGTGACCGGAAACTACGGGTTCTTCAATCTGCTGACGCTCGTGCTCTGTCTCCTGCTGGTCGACGACTCCCGCTGGCCGCGCCGTCTGCGACAGATGGCCCGCGACGCGGGCGCCGTCGCGCCACGGAGGCGCTGGCGCATCGCCGTCTTCGCGCCGCTCGCTTGCCTGTACGGCTACATGCTCCTGGTCGGCGTCCTCGTCGACACCATGCGCCCGCAGGTGACGCTGCCCGAGTCGCTCGGCAATGTCCTCCTGAAGCCGTACCCGCACGTCGCCGCGTTCCGAACGATCAACAGCTACGGCCTCTTCCGCGTGATGACGAAGACGCGCCCCGAGATCACCATCGAGGGCAGCCGAGACGGGCGCCAGTGGGAGACGTACGAGTTCAAATGGAAGCCCGGTGATCCGGCGCGCGCGCCCGCGTTCGTCCAGCCGCACATGCCGCGTCTCGACTGGCAGATGTGGTTCGCGGCGCTGCGGCTCGACGCCGGCGGGATGCCGCCATGGCTGGCGCAGTTCCTCGGCCGGCTGGCGACTGGCTCGGAGCCGGTCCGGGCGCTGATCGAGAGGGACCCGTTCGCCGGCGGACCGCCGCCGGAGATGATCCGCCTCACCCTGCACAGCTATCGCTTCACGGACGCCGAGACGCGACGCCGGGATGGCACATGGTGGCGGCGGGAGGTCATCAGACAGTATCCTCCGTTCAGGTTCGGACGCCGATGAACGACGACGCCACACCCACCCGCAAGAGCTCGAGCGCGGGCGCCGCCGCCGCGGGACCGCTCTGGCGCTGCGAGATCTGCCGGCTCTCGGAGGACCTCTGCATCTGCGACAGGCTGCCGAGGCTCGAGCTGCCGATCCGCTTCATCTTCGTGCGACACGTCGGCGAGGAGCACAGCCAGAGCAACACCGGCGGGCCGGTCCAGCGCATGCTCGCCGACAGCCGGCTACTCGACTACCAGGACGTCATGCGGGACCCCTCGACCGACCTCTGGGAACCGGACGTCGACCACCACGTGCTCTTCCCGCAGCCGGGCGCGCGACCGGTGTCGCCCGAGTCGCTCGAGCGCTCCGCCGGACGGCCGGCGCTGATCGTGCTCGACGGGAGCTGGCGGCGCGCGCGCCGCATGTCGCGGAGGATCCCCGGAATCCGCCGCTTCCCGTTCCTGGCGCTCCCCGCCGGGCCGCCGCGCATCCCGCCGTTGCGACGCCCGACGCGCCCGGGCCAGCTGAGCACCGGCGAGGCGGTGGCGCGAGCGCTCGAGCTCCTTGGACACGAGAACGAGGCGCGCGCGATCACGGAGTTCCTCGCCCTGCTCTCCACGAGGGTGCTCCGGCTCCGTGGTAAGATTCCCCGCGCTCCAACTTGCCGAAGAGAAGACTCATGAGGAAGCAAGGAAATCGAGGAAAGCAGGAAACGCAAAGACTGAAGGGGTTCGATTTCGTGAGCTTCGTTCGAGCGGTCGAGCGGACCTTCCTGCCCTCGGCGTCTTCCTGTGTTCCTGCTGAGTCGTCGCCGGGTGTCGGCCGGTGCCGACATGAGGACTGCCTTCCGGTCCCGTGCGCGAGTTGTAAACCAACACCAAACCCCGCAAGATCCGGCAGCAACTATGCCAAACTACTGGCTCATGAAGAGCGAGCCGAACACCTACTCGATCGATGACCTCGAGCGGGACGGATCGACGTCCTGGGACGGCGTCCGGAACTACCAGGCGCGCAACTTCATGCGCGACGAGATGAAGAAGGGCGACCTCGTCCTCTTCTACCACTCGAGCGCCACCCCGCCGGGCGTGGTCGGGATCGCCCGCGTCAGCCGCGAGGGCTACCCCGACCACACCGCCCGAAACAAGAAGAGCAAGTACCACGATCCGAAGTCGACCCGGGACGATCCGATCTGGATGATGGTCGACGTCGAGTTCGTCGAGAAGTTCCCGGAGCCGGTCACGCTCGACGCCCTCAAGGCGCGCAACGACCTCGACGGCATGCTCGTCACGAGGCGCGGCCAGCGGCTCTCGGTGCAGCCGGTCGAGAAGAAGCATTTCGATATCGTCAGGAAGATGGGACGAAAGGGGTAACTGGGAGAGAGCCGATCGTCATCTGCCCTGGGGGGAGCGTGCCGCCGACACCGGACCTCGACGCCTTCGAGCTGCTCGGCCGACACTGCCGCGAGCGCGACCTCTTCGAGCTCGTCGCCATCCATTCCGTGCTGGTCGCGCGGAAGGCGCAGGAGATCGCCCGCGCCCGTCTGGAGCGGCGCCCCGCGGAGGCCATCGACCTCGACTTCCTCGCCGAGGCCTCGCTGCTCCACGACATCGGCGTGGCGCGCTGCAACGCGCCGGAGATCCTCTGCCGCGGCACGGAGCCGTACATCCGCCACGGTGTCCTCGGCCGCGAGATTCTCGAATCCGAGGGTCTCCCCCGCCACGCGCTCGCCTGCGAGCGGCACACCGGCGCGGGGATCACGCGAGAGGAAGTGCTGGAGCAGGGCTTACCGCTTCCCGATAGGGATTACATGCCAGTCTCGATCGAGGAGAAGATCATCTGCGTGGCCGACAAGTTCTACAGCAAGACGCCGGCCCGCATCTGGGATGAGCGCTCCCCGGACGCCATCCGGTCGGACCTCGCGCGGTGGGGTCCGCGGGTCGTCGAGCGGTGGGACGCACTCTGCCGGGATTTGCTGCCGTGAGGCACATTCTCCAGATCGCTCTTCTCCTGACGCTGCTCGTGCTCCTCGGCACGTGCGGCTTCATGTACATCGAGGACTGGGCCCTTCTCGACTCACTCTACATGTCCGTGATCACCATCACGACGCTCGGCTACGAGGAGGTGCACGAGTTATCGGATGCAGGGCGGATCTTCGTGATCTGTTACGTAATTCTCGGAATCGGTCTCTTCTTTTACGGAGTGGTCCAGATCGGCGAGCAGATCCTCAGGACGGAGCTCGGCGACTGGTGGGAGAAGCGAAGGATGAACAAGGCGATCAAGACGATCGAGGACCATTACATCATTTGCGGTTGCGGGCGCATGGGGCGTGTCCTCGCGCGCCAGCTGCAGCTGAGCGGTCGCAGTTTCCTCGTCGTGGACAACGACGAGAGCATGATCGAGCGCTGCGAGAAAGACGGCTGGACCTGGCTGCTCGGCGACGCGACCGATGACACGACCCTCAAGGAGGCCGGCGTCGAGCGCGCCCGCGGTCTGGCGAGCGTGCTCCCAGACGACGCGGACAACGTCTACGTCGTCCTCACGGCGCGCCTCCTGGCGCCCGACCTGCAGATCATCGCGCGCGCCTCGGACGAGAGGGTGGTCGCAAAGCTCGAGAAGGCCGGCGCCAACCGCATCGTCAGCCTCTACACGACGGCGGCGTCGAAGATGGCGAACTTCCTGATCCACCCGCACATCGACCAGTTCCTCGAGGTGATCGGCACGGAGGGACGCGAGCTCGATCTCGCCGAGATCGAGATCACCGACAAGTCGCCCTACGCCGGCAAGACCCTCGCCGAGACCGACTTCACCCGCCGCGGCATCATCATCGTCGGCATCCGCAAGCCGTGCGGCGCGCTCCTCCTGCCGGCGCCGGGCTCGGCCGTCCTGCACGAGGAAGACCACCTGATCGCCCTGGGACGCCCGGAGGTGATGGAGGACCTGATGGAAGCCTGATCGGGGGCGCCGAGCGCCCCCGTCTGGTGCTCGTTCTCGTCCTCGATCCCGGTCCCGGTCCCGTGCCCGGCCCCGTGCCCGAAAACTCTCTTCGTCTCTCAACCCCTCACCGTCGGGGCCGAGCCTGCGGAGTGCGGTGCCGAGACTGGAGTCCGACTCCGATGCCGAGGCCGACTCCGACTCCGACTCCGACTCCGATTCGGACTCCGAGGCCGATTCCGATTCCGAGATCGGAGATCCGATGCCCGAGTCCGATGTCCGATGCCGACTCCGGGGCCGATGGTCCTCCTGAATCTGCGCCAATCTGCGTAATCTGCGGAATCTGCGTTCCTCTTCTCTTCCGGTCGGAGAATGAGAACTCCGAGTTGCTTGGGAGATCGACGGTGGCGGCGACTTCGGGCACGGGCACGGGCACGGGCACGGGACCGGGAACGGGGACGGGTACGGGTACGGGACTAAGCCCTTTACAACGAATCTCCCTCTGCCTACAGTGGCTCTTTCCCGTAGCTTCCACCATGACCGACGATCACGACCGCATTACCCGGAGGGAGAGTGACCATGACGCCGAGATCGGTCTCGCCGTTCCTCGCGGCGCTCGTGGCGGCGGCCCTGCTCGCCGCGCCCGGATGCGACCCCGTCGCCGCCGTCAATCCCGACCTCGTCAAGGACGGCAAGACGTTCAAGCTCAAGGACCCGACGACCGCCCCGAAGCTCGCGTTCGTCACCAACAACGCGAGCGAGTTCTGGAAGATCGCCGAGAAGGGTCTCGAGAAGGCTCGCCGGGAGCACGGCATCCAGTGCGACATCAAGCTTCCCGATCCCGCCAAGGTCGAGAAGCAGAAGGCGATCATCGAGGACCTCGTCAGTCAGGGGTACCACGGCATCGCGGTCAGCGTCATCGCCGCGGAGGACGAGACGCGCGACCTCAACCGGGCGTGCCGATCGCTCAACGTCATCACGCATGACTCCGACGCGCCGAAATCGAACCGGCTCGTCTACATCGGCACGAACAACTACGAGGCCGGACGGGCGCTCGGCCGCGAGATCATCAAGCTGCTCCCCGACGGCGGCACCATGGCCGTCTTCGTCGGCACGCTCGCCGCGGACAATGCCCGCCAGCGCCTCAAGGGGATCGAGGACGAGATCGCCGGCAAGAAGATCGAGATCGTCGCACGCAAGGAGGACAACAAGGACCTCGGCAAGGCCCGCACCAACGTCGAGGACGTCATCAACGCGTACCCCGACATCGACCTCCTCGCCGGTCTCTGGTCGTACAACGGCCCCGCGATCGCCGCCGCCGTCAAGGCCAGCAACAAGGCCGGGAAGCTCAAGGTCGTCGCCTTCGACGAGGAGGACGCGACGCTCAACGGCATCGAGGAGGGACTGATCGAGTGCACCTGCGTGCAGAAGCCGTTCGAGTTCGGCTACCGCTCGGCGGTGCTCCTGCACGCGCTCGCCACCAGGGGCGACGCGGCGCTCCCCGAGACCGACGTCATCGACACGGGTGTCGAGATCATCAACCGGGACAACGTCGCCGCCTTCAAGACGAAGCTGGCCGAGCTGAAGAAGTAGCGCATGTCCTCCGGTGCCGCCCGCCTGCTCGTCATGCGGGGCATCACGAAGCGATTTCCCGGCGTCCTCGCCGTCGACCGCGCGTCGCTCGAGCTCGACCGCGGTGAGGTGCTGGCGCTCGTCGGCGAGAACGGCGCGGGGAAGTCGACGCTGATGAAGATCCTCGGCGGGATTCTCGATCCCGACGAGGGCGAGATCCTCATCGACGGCGAGCCGGTGGAGATCCCCGACGTCGCGACGGCGAAGTCGCGCGGCATCGCGCTCATCCATCAGGAGCTGATGCTCGCCCCGAACCTCGACGTCGCGGGCAACATCTTCCTCGGCGCCGAGCATCGCGTGTGGGGCCCGTTGCAGCGTCTCGACCGCGCCTCGATGAACGACGCCGCCCGCGAGCTCCTCGAGCGCATCGGCCTCGACATCCACCCGCGGACGCCGCTGCGCCAGCTCACCACCGGCCAGATGCAGATGGTCGAGATCGCCAAGGCGCTCGCGCTCGACGCCCGCATCATCGTCATGGACGAGCCGACCTCGTCCCTGACCGTGGCGGAGTCGGAGCGGCTCTTCGAGATCATCGAGGGGCTCCGGCGCGACGGCATCGCGGTGATCTACATCTCGCACCGCATGGATGAGATCCTGCGCATCGCGGACCGCATCACGGTGATGCGAGACGGAAAACGCGTCGCGGACCTCGACGCGCGCGCGACCAATCACGACGAGATCGTCTCGGCGATGGTCGGCCGCGAGTTCAGCGCGTGGTTCCCCGAGCGCCGGCACGACATCGGCGCGGTGGTCCTCGAGGCGAGGGACCTCGTCGTGCCCGGCGCTGCGGAGGGAGTGTCCTTCGATCTCCGCCGCGGCGAGATCCTCGGCCTCGCCGGTCTGGTCGGCGCCGGGCGCACGGAGCTCTTGCGGGTGCTCTTCGGCGTCGACGAGGCCCTCGGCGGGACCATCCTCGTCGATGGCCAGCACGTCGAGATCCGCCGCCCGTCGGACGCCATCGCGCGCGGCATCTACCTGGCGCCCGAGGACCGCAAGCTGCACGGCCTCGTGCTGCCGCTCACGGTCGCGCAGAACATCTCGCTTCCCGACATCGGCAACTACGAACCGCGCTGGACGCTGCAGCGCGGACGGGAGCGACAGGTCGCGACGCAGCAGGTCGGGAAGCTCGGCATCAAGACCCCCTCGATCGCCCAGCGCGTCGTCAACCTCTCCGGCGGCAACCAGCAGAAAGTGGTGCTCGCCAAGTGGCTGGCGATGGAGCCGAAGGTGCTGATGCTCGACGAGCCCACTCGCGGCATCGACGTCGGGGCGAAGGCCGAGATCTACCGCCACATGGCGGAGCTCGCCGCCACTGGTATCGCGATCATCATGGTGAGCTCCGAGATGGAGGAGATCATCGGCATGAGCGACCGCGTCGTCGTCATGCACGAGCGGCGCATCACCGGGATCGTCCGGCGGGCGGAGCTGAGCGAGGAGCGCATCATGTCGCTGATGACCGGAAAGGAGCGCGCGGCATGAGGAAAGAGATCGGCATGTTCATGGCGCTCGGCGTCATGTGCGCGTTGCTGGCGATCTCGAACGAGGACTTCTACGGCACCTCGAACGTCATCAACACGACCCGCCAGGTGGCGATGCTCGGCACCTTCGCGATCGGCGTCAGCTTCGTGATCATCACCGGCGGCATCGACCTCTCGATCGGATCGATCATCGGCCTGACGGGCGTCATCATCGCGCGCATCTCGGCGCCGGTGGCGAGCTCCGGCGCCGCCTACCCCATCTGGGTCGGCATCACGGTCGCCATGGCGGTGGCGCTGCTCATCGGTCTCGGCCAGGGGCTGCTGATCACCAGCCTCAACCTGCAGCCCTTCATCGTCACGCTCGGCGGCATGCTGCTGATCCGCGGCATCTCGCACACCGTCACCGGCGGGGGCAACATCAGCCTCGGCGACATCCCCTTTCGGGGCTTCGGCGACGGCGGCTTCTTCGGCGACCGCGTGCCGTATCCGCTGGTGATGTTCGTCGTCGTCGCGCTCGCGGCGACCTACCTCCTCCACTTCACCGTCTTCGGACGGTACGTCTACGCCATCGGCGGCAACCGCGAGGCGGCCGCGTACTCCGGCGTCCCGGTGAAACGCGTCGAGACGCTCACCTACGTCATCTCGGCGGGCCTCGCGGGTCTCGCCGGCGTGGCGTATGCCGCGTACATCGGGCAGATGTCGCAGCAGGTCGGCGAGATGTACGAGCTGCTCGCCATCGCGTCCGCGGTGCTCGGTGGCTGCTCGCTGCGCGGCGGCGAGGGCACGGTGGTCGGCGTCTTCATCGGCGCTTCGATCCTGCGGGTCATCGAGAACGGCATCAACATGTTCAAGATCACCTACACGGACGCGGCGGGGGCACCCCAGGAATGGCGCCTGAGCGACACGTGGAAGAACGTCATCATCGGCGGCGTCATCCTCGGCGCCGTGATCCTCGACCAGGTCACCCACATCCTCCGCGACCGCCGAAGACGCCGACGCGTCGGCCAGTAGGGGTACGACCGGGCGCTCTCGCGGCCGCATGGGCGGTTTCCGAGGACGACTGAGGAGGAACGCAGGGAGACGGGGAAGTCAGGAAGGTCCGTTCGACGAGCTCGAGCGACCCTCACGAACGTCAACCCCAATCAGTCCTTCCGTTTCCTGCTTTCCTGGGCTTCCTTGCTTCCTGCTGAGTCGTCTCTTCGGCCTTACTCCTCGCAGCCGAGCGTGTCGCCGGCGGGATCGAAGCCCGGTCCCGGGAACGGCGCCGCGGGCGGCGGTCCGCCCTTGAAGATGAACTCGAGCGCCAGGATGGCGTCCGTGACGTTGATGCGCTCGTTGTCGTCGACGTCCGCGGCGTCCTCGCAGAGGAGCGGCGAGGCGCGGAAGATGTGGAAGAGGATCTTCAGCGCGTCGCTGATGTCGTGGACGCCGTCGCGGTTCGCGTCGCCGCGGATGAACTGCGGCGGCGGCTCGAGGATCGTGAACCCGAAGCCGTTCGACGTCTTGCCGTCGACGTTGCGCACCGTCACCTGGACCACCCCGACGCCAGCGGGCACCTCGGCGACGATGGTCGTCGGATCGGCGCCCTCGTCGAACTGGACCGAGGGCGACTCGACACTGCCGAAGAAGACTTCGAGCCCGTTGTGGAACTCGGCGCCGGTGATGACGACGGTGTCGCCGGGAAACGCCTGTCCGGGCACCACCGAGGCCACCGAGGGCGGATCCCACGGCGTCGCGGTCGAGGTGACGTTGATCGAGTCGGCGTCGACGAGATCGCCCTGCAGGTCGAATCCGAGCACATCGAGCGTGTTGAGGCCCGGCGCCAGCGCGATGTCGTCGATCCGCCACCCGGTGAGCGACGTGAAGGTCGTCGGGTAGGACTCGCCGTTGACGAGCAGCACGCTCGCGTCGGCCGGCGCGGCGCCCGAGAGGTTGACCGTCAGACTGTCGGTCGAGAACGCGTTGCCGCCGTTGGTGGTGATGCGCAGGCGCACCTGCGGGTGGACGATGCTGCGGATGCGCGGCTCGAGCAGCGCGGCGCGCTGATCGATGTACCCGCCCGGCTTGCCCTTGTCGGTGCTCCCCATGCCGATGCCGTCGAGCGCCACCATGAACGGCTGCAGGTGGCTCGAGTGGAACCAGCGGTCCGGGCCGCTGACCATCTCGTCGAGGATCGAGTAGTAGAGCCGCTTGACCGCCGGCCGGTTGAAGAGCCGATTCACCTCCGCGAAGCGGCCGGGGTTGTAGGTCGACTGCGGATTGTCGGGAATCAGGAAGCTGCCCGTGTTGCCGTAGGTGAGCTCGAGATCCCACGCCAGCAGGCGCCACTGCGGGTTGATCTCGGTGCGGTAGAGGTAGCAGTTCTTGCCGCGGTTGGCCCCCCACTGGTCCCAGTCGTCCGTGTTGAGCCGCACCGCCCAGATCCGCAGGAACTCCTCGACGTCGATGAGGTCGAAGATCTGGCTGTCGAACGCCGCATTCGACGTCGCTGACGGATCCATGACGCGCGCGAGCTCGATCAGTCGAGAGTAGTCATCGGCGCCGTTCTTCGCTCGCAGGTTGAAGAACCAGCGATAGTTCTCCTTGTTCTCGCCGTTGCCATCGCTCCGCGGACTCGGCGGCGGGTAGCGGAGCTCGGCGTCGCGGTTGCCGTCCCGGCCGCCGCTGTCGTTGATCACGAAGCGGTCGTCGACCTCGAAGAAGTCGCCGTTGGCGTCCTCGGGGAACCAGAGATCGAGGAACTGCACGTCGGGCACCCACACCTGCTCGAGCACGCTGTTGGTGCGATCGTTCACCTCCCAGCGCACGACGGTCTGCGTGTCCGAGTACGGCACCCGCGTGCTGCCGACGTTCTGGTGCCTGATCAGGTAGTGCGAGATCCGCTCACGGGCATCGAGGCCGCCACTGTGGTGGTTGTCGAGGTTGAACTTCCGCAGCTTCTCGCGGAAGAGGTCGTCGCGCGGGAAGGCGACCCGCCAGCTCCCGCCCCAGCCGCCGCGCGCGAAGGGGCTCCCGGAGAACCGCGCCGACGACTCGTAGTGCAGCCGGCTCGAGCCGAAGAGGAACGAGCCGGGGATGAGGTCGTTCGAGAGCAGTCTGCGGCTGGAGAGGAAGCTCTCGTCGGCGTCCGTCATGTAGAAGCGATAGCGGAAGAGGAAGTCGACCGGCTTGTCGTCGTGACGGTAGATGAGGTAGCGGCGGTCGTTCAGACCGGCCACCGCCGGGTTGATCAGCAGCGGGTGCGTGCGCTCGGTGATGTCGACCGGATAGCGCCCCCCGTTGCCGTTCCCGTCCGTCGCCGTGATGAAGAAGATGACCTTCGCTCCGGACGCCTGCCCCGGAATCGTTCCGCGGTAGATGCCGTCGCCGATGTGGCTCATCGTCCGCGTCGCCGGACTGGCGGACGGGTTGTTGAGCGAGTAGTTGATCCGCACGGTCGAGACGCCGTCGGAATCGAGGACGCGCGCCCACACCGTCACCGTCTCGCCGCCGTCGGGAACCACCGGGTCCTGCCGCACGTCGGTGATGACGGGACCGAGATCGACGCGGGTGATGTCGGTGTGAAGCCGCGCGCTGACGCTGTTGATCCTCCCCGGCGTGCCGAGATCGGGAGGGACCGAGAGCCGGTGCGACTTCGCCATCGCGTGCTGGTAACCGTGCGTCAGGATCGACTGCGATCCCACCACCCAGCGCGCCTTGAGGGAGATCACGGCGTCGTCGCTGGTGGAGAGGGTCGCGATGCCGCTGTTCGAGGTCTCGATGCGGTTGACCTTGTTGTCACCGCGTCCCGACGCGATGATCTTCAGCGAGCCCGCGCCGCGGATCGGGTCGATCGTCGTCCGTCCGCTGCGGTGGTGCGTGCCCTCGATGATCCATCCCGCCGTGTTGGAGTCGAAATCGGGGTTGACCACCGCCTCGGTCGCCGCGCCGGAGATCGTCGTTCGGTCGACGAGCCGCGGTATGAACGTCAGGTCGCTGCTGCCGAGACCGGCGTTGTGTACCTGGACGGCGAGGACGTTCGTGCCCGTGCGAAGCAGGCTCCTGGAGCCGGTCAGGTCGCGCTCGACGAGCTCCGGCTCGCCCGCGGACGCCGCCGGCGCGTCGAAGTTCTTGCCAGTGACGTTGTGCGATCCGACCTCGACGCCGTTGAGGTAGACGTAGAAGCCGTCGTCGATGGTGACCGAGAAGATGAGCCGCTCGATCGCCGACGGGTTCGACACGGAGAACGTCTTGCGGCAGAAGATCGACATGTAGTTGTTCCGCATGTCGTCGAGCACCGTGACGTCGTCGCCGTCCCCGTAGCCGATCCCGGTGGCGCCGCTCAACCACGAGCCGTCGTTGAAGCCGAGCTCGTTCCAGCTCGCCGGCGGGTTGGTGGTACCCTTGAAATAGCGCCACGTCTCGTCGGAGTCGACGAGCGGCGTGTCGACGTTGCGGATGCCCCCCGCCTTGACGGACAGGTCGTCGACGATCGTGATGCCGCGGTTCAGCAGCAGCACGTGGAGCTCGGACTCGCCGCCGCCGTGACGTCCGATGTACGAGAACGTGTCGACCGTCGCCTTGGCCGAGTCATCGCTCGCGTCCCACGACTGGCCGAGCCGGTTATCCTGGTCGGGATCGATGAGCTCGAGCGATGACCCGTGCCCGTCGGGCCAGCGCGACCACTCGCCGCCGTCGCGGTAGTTGACCGTGTCGACGGTGCGGCCGAGCGCGTCCTTGAGCGTCACGCGCTCCCCGCCGTCGCGCAGAATCCCGAAACTATCGAGGGCGATCTGATCGGCCGGACCCGGCCCGACCACGACACCCGCCGGCAGGCCGTGCAGGGAGCGGATCAGCGCCGGGTTGCGCGCCACCACGAGGTACGACCGCGGTCCCATCACCGTGCCGTCCGCAAACGCCCAGTTGACGCCGCGGGTCAGCGCCCAGCCGGTGAGGTCGACCGACGAGTTGCCCCGGTTGAAGAGCTCGACGTACTCCTTCTCGAGGTCGTCGTCGATCGGGTGGTACATGATCTCGTTGATGACGATGTCGCGGTTCGTCGAGATCGAGTTCGCGGCGCCGGGCGTCGGGTCGGCGCCGTCGTCGAACTCGCGATCGCCATCGGGGATCCGCGACTCGGTCATCCCCTCGAACTTCGGTTCGAAGTTGTACGCGTCGAGCACGCGATCACCCGAGGGAGCCACCAGGGCGAGGAAACGGCGATCACCGGGAACGATCACCGCGAGATCGAGCGCGAGGTCGGAGCCGGTGAGCACCAGGAAGCCGCGGGCGCCGATCGTCGTGCCACCCGGCAGCCGCACCTTGTCGAGGAAACCCGGGTCGTCGGTGATGTAGTGGCCGGAGAGGTCGACCGCCGAGCCCGACGTGTTGTAGAGCTCGATCCAGGGCTCGCCCGTCGTCCGCAGGAGACCCTCGTTGATCACCACCGGGTACCTGCTGAAACCCCCACCCGGTTCCGGCTCCGGCTGGGGCTCCTCGCTGGGGTCCTCGATCGGCGTGCCGCTGCCGTCGAAGCCGAGACCCTGTGTGAAGTCGGTGGTCACCTGGAGCTCCGACTTCGACATGATCGGCTGCCCGGTGCCGCGCCGTTCGAACCGCAGGCGGAACGACCAGCCGCCGAAGTTCTCGAACACCTTGACGGTGACCAGGTTCTTTCCCGGCCGCAGCACGGCCGGAGCGCGGTCCTGGACGGCGCCGACACCGCCGACGCCGCGGCACGCCGTGTTGACGTGCTCGTAGACGCCGTTGATCAGCACGGAGATGCCGTCATCGCTCGCGCATGCGATGTCGACCGCGAGGTTCGAGCCGGTGACGTTGTCGACGTACGTGAACGCGTACGCCATCACCTCGTTCGGGTCGGGCGAGTAGACGCTGTCGTTGAAGTTGACGATGTCAGCGAAGGTCGAGAACTGCTTCACCGTCGGCCGCGACGTCCGTGCGTTCGGGCTCAGCCCCGTCGAGCGAGCGACGCTGAAGCTCGTGTTGACGATCTGACCGTCGGTCCATTCCAGATCGGTCTCCCGCACGCCGCTGCCGGCCTCGCGCAGCCAGTCGGCGCGCAGGTCGGTGGCGGTCAGGCTGCACGAGGAGCCCGTGTAGGGGCCGAGGACCAGCCAGTCGACGATGAAGCCGTTGAAATCGAAGCCCCGGTTCGACGTCGGCGGAGCGCCGCCCTCGATCGCGACGTGGCCGTTGTCCTCGCCCGGCGTGCCGCCGAGGTCGTCGCTGATCGTCCAGTTGTCGGGATCATCGATGTCGGTGAACGGCGAGATCAGCGACAGCGAGTGGCCGGTGCCGTCCGCGCCGCCGGGCCACTTGCCGCGATCGTTGTAGTCGACCCGCAGGATGGTGACGCCGGCGGGATTGCAGAACTCGATGTCCTCGCCGCTGTTGTCGAGCGAGCCGATCCAGTTGCCGAGCACCTCGACGTTTGACGGCACGGTGTAGCGGCTGAGGAACGCGTTGCGGTCGGCGCAGATGATCAGGAACGAGCGCCCCTCGAGGATGAGGCCGCCGGGGATCTCGAAGTCGATCCCGTCACAGAAGAAGTAGCCGCTGAGGTCGAGCGGGTCGGGCAACTCGTTGTAGATCTCGATGTACTCGAACGGCCCGTCGATCGGGTCCGGGGTGTGGTACATGATCTCGTTGATGACGATCGCCCGGCACGGCGCCGAGACGCCCAGGAGGACGCCGAGCGCGATCCCGATCAAGTGACGACGTCGCAAGACCTTCATGAATGTGTACACCTCTCTCGTTCGCTCGCGTACCAGTGACAGGTCGACCTGGAACCCGGTGCTCTCCGGTGAAACCCGGACGGGTCTCTCCTCGCGTCCCCCCTGACCCCAAGTTGCGCGATTGTATCAGCGATGACGGTCCGGGACGACGTTTTTTGAGCCGGGGTAAAGAGCCCCGGCGACGTCGCAAGCGCCGGCGGAGCGCGGTTTTTCGTGGATCTCGGGGCGCCGGCGGCGCAGAATCAGCCGCTGAAGAGAAGCACGGACGAGTCCGCGAAGAGAAGTGGAGACCCCGATGCGTGCCATCCGCGCCGTCGCCGGCCACCCCGTCACCGTCATCGTCCTCGCCATCGGCGCGGGCATGCTGATCCACCGGCTGACCTCGTCGACGCCGCGCCCGGGTGCCGAGCTGGCGACGCAGAACGTGCCGCCTGACGCCCCGGCGACAGCCACGGCCACCGCCGACCCGGCCACGGAAGGCGCCGCGCCGCTCGCGCACGCCGAGCCGGAGCGCCCGACCGCCGAGCCGCTCGTCGTGGTCGAGGAACGGCCCGAGCCGGTGGCGAGGCCGGCGCCGCCCCCCTCGCCGGCGCCCGATCCGGCGACCGCGCCACTCGCCGACCCGCCTCCGGAGCCGCCGCCGGTCGATGGGCTCGAGCCGGTCAGCTTCCGCGAGATCTGGGGCTACCTGATGGACGGCGAGGACGCGCGCTGGGTCGAGACCGCGCCGATCACCGACCTCTGCCTCTTCAACTTCAGGCTCGGCCACCGCGGCGAGGTGATCGGCGAGATCGATCCGGAGACGCTCCAGCTCGCCCGCAAGCGCGGCGTGCGAACGCACCTCGTCATCGCCTCGTCGGGCCAGAAGAGCCTCCTCCACTTCGTCCTCAACCCGAACTACCGGGCGCAGCATCGCTTTCTCGGCGACATCCTGAGCGTCGTCCGGCGTCACGAAGTCGACGGGCTGCAGCTCGACTTCGAGGGCATCCTCCCCGAGGACCGCTGGAACTTCATCGCGTTCGTGAAGCGGCTGCGCGACAGGTTGCCGGGCGATCTCATCTTCTCGCTGGCGCTGCCCGCGGAGGTCGAGGTCAACCCGAACCGCCCGCTCCGCTACCGCGGGCTCGCCGACATCGCCGATCGCTTCCTGATCATGGTCTACGACCAGCACTGGAAGGGCGGCAAGGCCGGGAGCATCTCATCGCGCGACTGGCACGACCGCGTCGTCCGACACGCCCTCCAGGAGCTGCCGGCGGGGCGCGTCATTGTCGGCCTGCCTCTCTACGGGCGCATCTGGCAGAAGGAGACGGTCGCCCGCGCGACCCGGTATCCCGACATCGAGCGGCTGACGGCCGAGTACGACGTCACCATCGAGTACGACGCCGACCGCACGCACCACTTCAAGTTCCAGCGCACCGTGACGGCGGAGTGCTGGTTCGAGGACGCCGCCACGCTGCACGCGAAGTTCTCCTCGGCGAGCAAGGCGGGCGCCGTCGCCGTCGGCTTCTGGCGACTCGGCCAGGAAGACGCCAGGGTGTGGCCCCTCCTCACCACTCCGTGATAGCATCGACGGGTACGCGGCCACGGGGTCCATTCCGTTCCCGTACCCGTTCCCGTACCCGTTCCCGTTCCCGTACCGGTTACCGAAACCCGGGAGGCGGGCACGGGACTGGATGAGGATTCACGACGACACCTTGAAAACCACCGAGATGAATCGAGGAGATCAGCCGCTCGCTGTCGGCGAGCGCGACAGCGAGACCGGCGACCGCGCTCGCGCCGAGCGACTGCACGCGGCGTACGAGGACTTGAGGCGCGAGCTGGGGAAGGTGATCGTCGGTCAGGATCGCGTCATCGACCTGATGGCGACGTCCCTCTTCGCCGGCGGGCACTGCCTGCTGATCGGCGTCCCGGGGCTGGCGAAGACGCTGCTGGTCAGCACGCTGAGCCGCTTGCTGTCGCTCTCCTTCAAGCGCATCCAGTTCACGCCCGACCTGATGCCGTCGGACATCATCGGCACGGAGATCATCCAGGAGGACCCCGCGACCGGCCATCGCGCCTTCCGTTTCGTCCGTGGCCCGGTGTTCACCAACATGCTGCTCGCGGACGAGATCAACCGCACGCCGCCGAAGACGCAGGCGGCGCTTCTCGAGGCGATGCAGGAGCGCCACGTCACGGTCGGCGAGCAGACGATCGACCTCGACGATCCCTTCTTCGTGCTGGCGACCCAGAACCCGATCGAGCACGAGGGCACCTATCCGCTGCCCGAGGCGCAGCTCGATCGCTTCATGCTGTCGATCGACGTGCGGTACCCGTCGGAGGAGGAGGAGCTCGAGGTGATGAAGCGGACCACCAATCCGCTCGACGTGGAGCTCCGGCACGTGCTCGACGCGCGCGAGATCCGCGACATGCAGCGGATGGTGCCACGCGTACCCGCCGGCGATCACGTCTACCGGTTCGCCCTGCGGCTCGTCCGGTCGACGCGCCCCGACGAGCCCGGCGCGCCGCCGTACATCCGCGAGAGCCTCTCGTGGGGCGCCGGTCCGCGCGCCGCGCAGTACCTGATGTTCGGGGCCAAGGCGCGGGCGCTCCTGCGCGGCCGCTTTCACGCGACGTGCGAGGACGTCGAGGAGCTCGCGGAGCCGGTGCTCGCCCACCGCCTGGTGACCAACTTCAACGCCGACGCGGAGGGCGTCACGCCACGCTCGCTGATCTCGAGGCTGCTGGCCGACGTCCCGAGGGACGGGAATGGCGGGGACGATCAGCGCGGGGACGATCAGCGCGGGGACGGTCAGCGCGGGGACGGTCAGCGCGGGGACGGTCAGCGCGGGGACGGTCAGCGCGGGACAGGGAACGGCGGGCAGGGCCATGGCGCCTGAGAGCCGCGCCACCGCCGCAGCCGACCGGTCGCCGCTCGTCGACCCGCACGAGATCTCGCAGCTCCACAGCCTGGAGCTCGTCGCGCGTGTCGTCGTCGATGGCTTCCTGCGCGGCGTCCACCGGAGCCCGTACCGCGGCTCCTCGGTGGAGTTCGCCGAGAACCGGCCGTACGTACCCGGCGACGAGATCGCGCGCATCGACTGGCGCGCGTACGGCAAGACCGATCGGCTCTACCTCCGCGAGTTCGAGGACGAGACCAACCTGCGCATGACCCTCCTCGTCGACGCATCGGCGTCGATGGGGTTCGCCAGCGCCGGCACGTCGAAGCTCCGCTACGCCTGCTGCCTGGCGGCGGCGCTCGGACACCTCCTCTTCCGGCAGCTCGACGCCGTCGGCCTGATGGCCTTCCGCGAGGACCTGACGCGCCGGGTGCCGCCGCGGGCGAGCCGGGCGCACCTCGACGGCGTCCTCGGCGAGCTCGAGAAGCTGACGCCCGCAGGACGCACCGACCTCGGGCTGGTTCTTCGCAAGGCGGTGGAGGCGATCACCGGGCGCGGGCTCGTCGTGCTGTTCTCGGATCTGCTCGACGACCCGACGTCGATCCTTCGCGGCCTCGCCCGGCTCCGCACGGCGCGATCGGACGTCGTCGTCTTCCATCTGCTCGATCCGGCCGAGCGCGAGTTCCCCTACACCACCTGGACCGTCTTCCGCGACGCCGAGTCGCCCGGCGAGCGGCTCCGCGCCGACGCGCGCTGGCTCCGCCGGGCCTACCTCGACGGGCTCCACGACCACATCGAGCGGCTGCGGCGCGGTTGCCACGCGTCGCACATCGACTACCAGCTGGTCGACACGAGCACGCCGTTCGACGTTGCGCTGTCCCGTTTCCTGACGGCGCGCCGGAAGCGTGGCGTCCGGTGAGGAGCCGGCGATGCGCACGGTGACGCTCGACCTGTTCTTGTACAGTTTCGCGGAGCCGTCGGCGCTCTGGTTCGCCACGCTCGCCCTCGTGCCGCTGATCCTCTTCCTGCTGGAGCGGCGTCACGCACGCATCATCGACTGGCCGGCGATGCGTTTTTTCCTCCGCGACGTCCGCCGGCGCACCCGCTGGATGCGATTCACCGAGCTGCTCCTGCTGGCGACCCGCATGCTCGTGATCGCGGGGATCGCTCTCGTCTTCGCCCGGCCCGCGGCCGAGCTGCAGCGACCGGCGACGGCCGCCCGCGGTGGCGGCGTCGCGGGCGTCGTCTTCCTGATCGACAACTCGTTCAGCATGGCGTGGCGGGAGGAGGGGCGCAGCCTGCTCGACCGGGCGCGCGCGGCGGCGATCGATGTGATCGACACGCTCGAGGCCGGCGACGAGGTCCACATCGTCACCCTCGCCGGCGAGGCCCGCGCCGTCGCACCCGCCGCCATTCGCGATCCCGCAGCGGCGATCGCGACGCTCGAGGAGGTGCGGCTCGAGGGCGGTCGCGCGGACGTCATCGCGGGACTCGACCTCGCCGCGGAGCTGCTGGCCGAGACCACGGCGGACACGACGCGCGTCATCATCCCGAGCGACCTCCAGCGCCACGCGTGGCAGCTGGCCGAGGACGCGCGCTGGCGGTTCGTGCTCGAGCGGCTCGCCGTCCAGCCGGCGCCGTCGATCGAGGTGCTGGCGCTGCGCCAGCCGGGAGCGACGCCCGCCAACGCGGCCGTGGTGTCGCTCGAAGTCTCGCGGCCGGTGGTCGGCACCGACAGGGCGGTCGACATCGCCGCCACCGTGAGCGCATCCGGAGGCGAGGCCGCCGTGGAGGTGACGCTGCTCGACGACGGTCGTGAGATCGTGTCGCGCTCCATCGCGCCCGCGGCGGCACGCGACGCCGGGGTGCGCTTCTCGCACCGGTTCCTGTCGCCGGGCACGCACCGCGTCGAGCTCGCGGTCGACGGCGACGCGCTCGCCGAGGACGACGTGCGGCGACTGGTGATCGAGGTCGCCGAGCGCGTGCCGGTGCTCATCCTCGAGGGCGACGGCGCCGGCGGCGGGCCGGGCGAGATCGCCGACCTGGCGCTCGCGCCCCGGGCCGGAGAGGAGGTGACGCCGGACGTCCTTTTCGAGCCGCGAACGATCGCCGCCCGGGACGCGTTCGGCTCCGGGGCGCTCGCCGCACTCGCGAGGGGCGAGAGCCTCGCCGGCGGGCCACACGTGGTCGTGCTCGCCGACGTGCCGCGACTCGACGAGCGCACGGTGACCGCGATCGAGAGCTTCGTCTCGCGCGGTGGCGGACTGCTCGTCCTCCTCGGCCCCCGCGTCGACGTCGACGCCTGGAACGAATTGTTTCACCGCGGCGGTCGCGGCGCGCTGCCCGTGCTTCTCCGCGGCCGTGGCTCCGGAGTCGCGTCGCCACGAGAGTTCCGCGTCGGGCATCCGGCGCTGCGACCGCTCACCGCCGAGAACCGCGCCGAGCTCGAGTCGCTCGAGGCCGCGACGTGGGTGTCGTGCGAGGCGGCGCCGGACGCCACGGTGCTCGCCACGCTCCAGGGCGGCGCGCCCTTCATCGTCGAGAGTCGCCACGGCGCCGGACGTGTCGTGGTGATGGCCACCGCGCCCGCGCGCGACGACGACATCGCCCGCCGACCGATCCTCGTGCCGCTCCTCCACGGACTGGTCGAACATCTCGCCGGCGGTGGCGGTCCGCGGCGGAACGTGCTCCTCGGCGAGGACATCATCGTGCAGCTCGCGGCGGCGGGGGAAGTCGGTGCGGAAGACCTCAACGTCGCGCTCGAGGCGCCCGATGGCTCGCTCGCTGCGCTCGAGGTCGCCGACGACGGGCGCGTCGTCGCGACCGCCCGCGTTCCGGGGTTTCACGTCGTCCACATACGGGCCGGCGATCGCGAGCGGTCGGTGACGTTCGCGGCGAACCTGCCGGCCGAGGAGTCGGCGCTCGACGCGCTCGTCGAGGAAGAGGTCGAGAAGATCCGCGGCGTGCTCGGCTTCACGGTGACGCACGATACGCGGTCGCTCGACGGGGACGCCGTCGAGACCCGGCGCGAGCTCTGGCCGCGGTTTCTGGCGGCGGTCCTCGCGCTCGCGCTCGTCGAGACGTTCCTGCAGCGCCGGCTGATCGGCAGCGCGCTCGGAGGTTCCGATGCCCGCTGAGATCGCGCGCGGACTCCCCGTCGTGGCCGTGGTGGCGATCGCGCTCGCGGGCGGCGCCGCCGCGGTGTGGCTCGCCCGCCGCCAGCGTCTCCTCGCGCCGCGACCTGTGGCCCGGCTTCTCGCCGGACTGCGCGGCGCGCTCGTCGTGCTGCTGGCGCTGCTGCTCGCCGACGTCGCCATCGTGCGAACCCGGGAGCGCTCGGAGAGGCCCGATCTGCTCATCGCCATCGACGGCTCGCGCAGCATGACGCTCGAGGCGGCGTCCGGCATGCCGGGGAGCCGCATCGACGCGGTCCGTGACGCGCTTCGCGGACCCACCGGTGACGGGGAAAGGCTGCTCGACGCGCTGCCACGGCGGTTCTCCATCGTGCCGATCTGGCTCGGGGATCGACTGCAGGAGCTCACCACCGGGGACGGCGGCGAGCTCGCGTTGCCCTCGCCGGACGCGGGACGAACCGACCTGGCGCGGCCGATCGTCGAGGCGGTGACGGCGCGACGCCATCAGCGACTGCGCGCCGTGGTCCTCTTCAGCGATGGCGGCCACAACGCCGACGGTCGGCCCGGAGAGGTGATCGGCGCGCTCGAGGCGCGCGGCGTGCCGCTCTTCACGGTCGGCGTCGGTCCGTCGAGGAGACCGCCGGACCTCCGCATTGCGCGGCTCGAGGGTCCCGACGGCGTCTACCGCGGCGACCGTGCGCGTCTCGCTCTCGCGCTCGAGTCCGTCGGGCTCCAGGCGCTCACCGGCTCGCTCGAGGTGCGCGACGGCGACGATCTCCTCGTCCACCGCGCGATCGAGATCCCCTCGAGCGGCGACCGGGTCGTCGAGACGCCGGTCGAGCTCGAGGTGACGCTCGACCGCCCCGGTCGCCGCAAGCTGACCGTGAGCGTCGCGGGGACCGACGGCGATGCGATCCCCGCCAACAACACGCGCGACATCTGGATCGACGTGCTCGAGGAGAAGATCCGGGTGCTCCTGCTCGACGGCGGACCGCGCTGGGAGTTCCGCTACCTCCGCAGCGCGCTCGAGCGCGACACCAACGTCGAGGCCAGCGCGCTCCTGGTGACGCGCCCGCCGGACAGGCGACTGCCGCCGGGATACCCCCGCCGCCGCGAGGACCTCTTCGCGTTCGACGTCGTCGTCCTGGGCGATGTCGAACGCGCCGTCTTCACCGAGACGGAGCTCGACGCCCTGCGCGACTTCGTCGTCACTCGAGGGGGCTCGATCGTCCTCGTCGCCGGAGACCTCGGCATGCCGACGACGTACGCGAACACGCCGCTCGAGGAGGTGATCCCGGTGGTGCTGCGGTCCCCGCCGCCGGCTCCGGGCACCGGCTCGGTGCGCGAGGGCTTCCGCCCGGCGCTGACCGCCGAGGGCGAGCGGTCGGCGATGCTGCGGCTCGACGCCGATCGGGAGCGCAACCGGACGCTCTGGTCGCTCCTGCCGGCGCTTCACTGGGCGTACCCGCACGACGGCGTGCGACCCGGCGCGCGAACTCTCGCCGTCCGAGCGGGCGCCACGGGGCGGGAGAGTCGAGACGCGCTGCTCGTCGCGCGGGAGCTCGGCGCGGGCAAGGTCCTCTTCTGCGGCACCGACGAGACCTGGGCGTGGCGTTTCCGCATCGGTGACGAGCTCTTCGAGCGCCACTGGAGCCGGGTGATCCGCTGGGCGGCGTCCGGACGTCTGCCGCCCGGTGACGGGCTGGTGCGCATCGGCACCGACCGTGCCCGCTACGAGGCGCCTGCCGGCGTGTCGGTCCGCGCCCTCGTGCTCGATGGGGAGGGCCGGCCGGTCGGCGGTCCGGACGCGCGTGTCGACGTGGAGATCACGGACGTCGGGACGGGTCGCGTTCGCCGGGTCCGGCTCGAGCCCATCGCCGAGAGCGGCGGGCTGTTCCGCGGCACCCTGACGACCGGCTCCGGCGATGGCGCGCTGTCTCCGGGCGAGTACCGGATCGCCGCCGCGTCACCATCGCTGCCCGGCTACGCCGAACGCGCCGAACGGACGAGCGCGAGGTTCGTCGTCGACGAGCGGCCGTCGACAGAGCTCGACACGCCGGTCCGCGACGAGGCGTTCCTCGCCGGACTCGCGGCCGGCGCCGCGCCGGGTGGCCGCTTCTTGCCGATCGAGCGCGCCGGCGAGCTCGTCGATCTCGTCGACGGCGAGCCGGTCCGCTTCGAGGAGCGCGTCGTCATCGACCAGTGGTCCTTCGCGTGGCCGCTCCTCTGTCTGCTCGCTCTGCTGCCGCTCGTCGAGTGGGCGCTCGGCAAGCGACACGGGCTGCCCTGAGCAGCTCACTTCTTCGCCGGTCCCGGTCGATCCGGACTGTGCAAGGCCCACGAGACGTGGTACAACTTTCGGTCGGCCGCGCCGGCGGCGACCACAAACGGCTGCGTGGGGAGACGCGCCGCACCCTTTGACCGGGGACCCGTGCCATGCCGGAGTGGAGCGTATCCAGGAGCGCGGAGCTCTACGGCATCCATTCGTGGGGAAACGGCTACGTCGACATCAACGACGCGGGACACGTCACGATTCGTCCCGAGAGCTCGAGCGACCGTACCATCGACCTCCACGAGCTCGTCCGCTCCGTCGAGCAGCGCGGCATCGATCTGCCGGTGCTCTTCCGCTTCGACGGCATCATCCGTGACCGCGTGCGCCGCATCAACGAGGCGTTCGGCGCCGCGATCACCGAGGCCGGCTACCGGGGGCGGTACCGGCTCGCGTACCCCGTCAAGGTGAACCAGCAGCGGCACGTCGTCGACTGCGTCTACGAGGCCGGGCGCGAGTACGGCATCGGCCTCGAGGTCGGCAGCAAGCCCGAGATGCTCGCCGTCCTCGCGACGCATAACAACGTCGCAGGCGGCCTCCTCCTCTGCAACGGCTACAAGGACGCGCGGTACATCGAGCTCGCCCTGCTGGCGCGGAAGCTCGGCATCCGTTCCGTCATCATCGTCGAGCAGATCTACGAGATTCAGACCATCCTGTCGGTGGCGGAGAAGCTCGGCATCGACGCGGAGATCGGCGTGCGCTTCAAGCCGTCGAGGAAGGGGAGCGGCCGCTGGGAGGCCTCCGGCGGCGAGGCCGCGAAGTTCGGGCTGTGTTCGTATCAGGTGCTCGAGGCGATCGACATCCTCCGCAACCGTGACCGTCTCGACTGGCTGAAGCTGCTCCACTTCCACATCGGCAGCCAGATCACGTCGATCGGATCGCTGAAGCGCGTCCTCAAGGAGTCGGCGCGCATGTACGCCGAGATCGCCAAGCTCTGCCCGTCGCTCTGCTTCTTCGACGTCGGCGGCGGCCTCGGCGTCGACTACGACGGCTCGCGCACGAACTTCGAGTCATCGATGAACTACACGCTCGAGGAGTACGCCCGCGACGTCGTCTGGGAGACCCTCGAGGTGTGCGACGAGCAGGGAATCAAACACCCCGACATCATCAGCGAGTCCGGCCGCGCCACGGTCGCGCATCACGCCGTCCTGGTCACCGAGGTGATGGAGGTCGCGCCCGTGATCGAGCCGCGCCCGAGCCTCGAGAAGCCGCCGACCGACAACGAGACGCTCGAGGACCTTCACACGCTCTACGAGGAGCTGACGATCAAGAACTGTCACGAGACGTACAACGACGCCGTCAGCCTCAGGGAGGACATCCTCCAGGCGTTCAACCAGGGCGACCTGAACCTCGCGGAGCGCGCCTACGCCGATCGAGTGCTGCGACAGCTCTTCGCGAAGATCAACGCCGTGTCGAAGGAGCTGAAGTACGTCCCCGAGGACCTCGAGCGGCTCGACCTCAATTTCCGCGACACGTACTTCTGCAACTTCTCGATCTTCCAGTCGCTCCCCGACTCCTGGGCGATCGATCACCTCTTCCCGATCCTGCCGATCCACCGCCTCGAGACCAAACCGACCCGCCGCGCCATCATCGCCGACCTGACCTGCGACAGCGACGGCACCATCGACCGCTTCATCGACCTGAAGTCGGTCCGCCGCTTTCTCATGCTCCACGAGACCAACGGCGGCGCGCCGTACCACCTCGGCATCTTCCTCGTCGGCGCCTACCAGGAGATCCTCGGTGACCTCCACAACCTCTTCGGCGACACGAACGCCGTGCACGTCGACTTCGACGAGAGGGGCAAGCCGGCGGTCCGCTCGCTCGTCGAGGGCGACACGGTCCGCGAGGTGCTCGGCTTCGTGCAGTTCGAGCCGCAGGAGCTGCTCGACCGCCTCCACACCTCGATCGAACGCGCCCTCGGCGAGGGCACCCTGACACGCGAGGAGGCGGTGATGCTCGAACGCCAGTTCAGGGAGGGTCTGGAGGGCTATACCTATCTGCTGGCGGAGTGACCGTCATTCGCGAACGCTGCGAGCATGACGCAGAGCTCGGGAAGGACGGTCCGCAGATGACGCAGATTCCGCAGAGTGGGAGGAGCGTTGGACTGGTAGGCTCTGTCTCGGACCTCGGTCTCTGGTCTCTGGTCTCTGGTCTCTGAATCGGAATCGGATCTCGGAGTCGGAATCGGTATCGGTCATCGGAGTCGGTATCGGTATCGGCCATCGGTATCGGAGTCGGTCATCGGACTCCGATACCAGAGCCCTCGAGGACGGGAACGGGCACGGGAACGGGAACGGGTACGGGTACAAGTACGGGTACGGCTACAACACCAAAACCGCCCCCTTCACCGTGTCCCGAGACACGAAACCTCATCCCCCGTCGGGTCCACCCCCGGCTCCGGGAACGGCTGCGCCGGTGGTTCCTGGCCGCGGAAGAGGAAGCCGAGCAGGACGACCGCGTCGGTGAGCTGGACGAGGCCGTCGTCGTTGACGTCCGCCGCGTCGAGGCATGGCGGCGTCACGCCGCCGCGGAAGAGGTAATCGAGAATGAAGATCGGGTCGGTGAGATTGATCGCCTGATCGCTGTTCGCGTCGCCGCGCACGAACATCAGCGGCAGCTCGCCCGGTGAGCCGCCGGGAACCGCCGAGCTGATCCAGTGCTCGGCCCGGTCGTTGTCCCGCGCGGGCCCGATGCCGGTGAGCTCGATCGAGAAGCCGTCGAGCACCTCGGGCCACGGATGCCCGTCGCTCCAGCGCAGCCGGTCGATGGTCGCGGGGTGGCCCGGACCTGCGTCGATCAGGCGCACCTCCTCGCCGTCGTTGTCGAGGCGTCCATCGTAGTCGCCGAAGATCTGCGCGCGCCCGGCGACGTCCGGGAAGGTGCTCTCGAAGTCGACACGCGACCTGACGACGACGATCACCTCGCCGTTCTCGACGATCGAGCCGCGGGGGAACTCGAACTCCACGCCGCCGGTGAGCCGCCAGCCGGAGATGTCGATGCGGCGGCCGCTCGTGTTCAGGAGCTCTATGTACTCGGCCTCTTCCTCACCGCGTCGCCCGGGGGCGTCGTAGAGCATCTCCGTGATCTTCATGCGATCGTGGTCGCTGACCGGCGGCCCCTCGAACGTCGTGATGTAATCGAGGATGTACTGGCGGTGGAAGCGGATCTGCCGCTTCATCACCTCGATTTGCACCTCCATCCGCTCCGAGTTCGCGTCGGGGTCGCGGCACCCCTCCGTCGGCTTGTAACGACCCCAGCGGAGAAGGTCCTCATCAGCCTCCTCGAGGAGAAGCTCCTGCAGCTCGTCGAGCTGCGCCTCGAGCGCCTCGCTCGTGTACTTCTCCGTCATGATGTCCCAGAGCCGGATGAGGTACGACCGCTGGTAGTGGCCGTTTCCGGCGCGCAGGAAGAAATCGATCAGGTAATTCATCATGAAGTTGCCGCGGATCGACGTGTGCAGCCACGGGTTGACGTCGCGGCGGATGAGCTCGTTCGTCGTCAGCGGCGCCGGACGCAGCACCTCGGTCGGGCTACGCATGCAGTCGTTGAGCGTGCCGACGACGAGTCCCTGCTGCGCCGGGAGCAGGAAATCGAAGTAGGCGCCGAAGACGAGGTCCAGGTCCCACGTGATGAGCCCCCAGCGTCCATCGCCCGGGTTTCGATAGAGGAAGTGGTTCTTGGTCGCGCTGTCGAGGTTGTTGAGAGCGACCATGCCGGCCTGGAAGGTGATCATCAGCTCGTGGTCGACGTTGGAGCTCATGAAGTCGACGCTCGGCCCGCCCGCGCGCGTGCCGTCGGCGTGCAGCGACTCGATGAACTGCTCGATCTCGGAGAAGTCGCCGTCCTCGCGATTCTCCTGCTCCCACAGCTCGTCATAGCCGTCAACACCGTTTCGCGCGGCGAGGCCCACGCCGAGCCCTTCGGACTGCTCGGTGCGAAGCTGGATCGCCTTGAAGAGCCGCCCCTCGTCGTCGAGCCCGTTGCGATCGAGGAAGCTGCGGTCCGGGTGCTCGAGGCAGAGGAACAGACCGTGGTAGGCGCCGTTGACGTGCAGCCGCACGAACTCGGTGTGGCTGTAGGGAGCCCCGAGCTGCCGCATGAAGTCCCACGCGAGGTGCTCGCGGACCAGCGCCTTGTCGGTCCAGAGCGCCTGCAGGTTGAGCTTGTTCTGGCCCTGGAAGAAACGCCCGCGGTTGAAATTGAGCTTCAGGTTGCGCTTCTTGACGAAGCACGCGGTGTTGCCGCGGAAGCGGACGCCGATGTCCGGGTAGACCTCGCCGCGGAAGACGAACGCGCCGGAGCGGAAGAACTTGCAGCCATCGCCGGGCGTCCCGCGGTCGAAGTACTCGTTGATCGCCGTCGGGTCCGTCGGATCGAGTCCCGGCAGCAGCAGGTGGTAGACCGGCAGCGGCGAATCGGGCTGGTCGTCGCTGACGTGAAACGCCCACCAGTCGTCATCCGAGGGAACCTCCGCGGATGCGCGGGGCGAGTAGCCGACGACTCCCGATTCCGATCGCGCCGCGAAGCGGTAGAAGACGGTCGACTGGTCGGGGAAGGCCGGCAGATCGCAGCCGTACGTGCCGTCGCCCGCGAGGCCGTCGCGGTGCAGGCCGTCGTCGAACATCGGCTGCGTCTCCTCTATGTCGCCCCAGCGGTAGGTCAGCGTGACGTCGCCGATGGAAGACGCGTCGCGCTCGCCGCCACCCGCCGCCCGCGCGTGGACGGACAGCCAGACGCGCTCGCCGGAGCGGGGCGCCGCCGGGAAACGTCCGCGGTGCGCGAAGAACGGCGGCACCTCGTCCCGGACGCGCGTCCCAGCCGAGCCGGGACTCAGCAGCCGGCTGGCGACGTCGGCCTGGACGCCGCCGAGCAGGCCCGCGTCGAGCTTGTCGCTGCCGGAGACGCGCATGAAGTCGAGGGCGAAGCGGTACGTGAGCGTGTCCTTGAACCGGCCGAGACGCAGCGAGACGCTCTCGATGACCGCGCACCGGAAGCTCGCGCACTCGCCGATCGACACCAGGCGGAGACCACGCGAGCCGCCGACGCCGATGCCGGCCTCGATCGTCGATCCCGCGGAGTTCCCCAGGAAACTCCACGCCGCGTCATCCTCCGGGGACTCGAAGTCGATCAGGAGGTCGACGCTGTCGTCCTCGACCGACCGAATGCGGATGTTGTCGACGACGAACTCGCCGCGGCCGTCGAGACCGACGACGATGCGCTGGAAGGTGATCGGACCGGGCGGGCCGATCGTCTCGACGTGCACGAAACCGCCGTCTCCCGACGCGAAGCTGCTCGCCGCCCAGTTCGCGGGATCGTCGCCGGGGCTCTCGAGGACGATGCGCTCGAGGCTGCTGCCGCCGCTGTCGGCCTGCCACGGCCACTGCCCGCCGTCACGATAGACGGCGACGTCGATCAGTCGATCGGCATCGTCGTGGAGCGCGATGCGGCCGTCGCCGTTCGGCAGCGGCTCGAGGAAATCGCCGATGGCGTTCTGGATGCCGAATGTCTCGCGGATGTGCGCCGCGCTGCGGCAGACGGCGAGATACCCGCCGGCGTCGATGCCGGCGCCGACGTCGAACAGGAAGTCCTCGCCGTCGAGGTCGAGCCGCCACCCGGAGAGCTCGACGCGCTCGCCGGTGCGGTTGTGGAGCTCGACGTACTCCTCGAGGTCGTCGCGATCGCTGGTCGGGTGATAGTGGATCTCGCTGACCACCACCGGCGCGGCCGGGCGGCTCGGCGGCGGACAGACGGTGCGCACGCTGTGAGCCAGGGGCGTCGGCAGATCGCCGGGGAGACCGGTCCAGTTCTCGGCGCTCTCCGAGAGACCCTCGGGACACAGGCGCTGGAGCGATGCGCCGTCCCCGTCGGGGTCGGTCGGCCAGGGCGCCCGGTCGTCGTAGCGCACCGCGTCGATGAGCGCGTCGGATCCGTCGACGAGGACCAGCTCCTCGCCGCCGTTGTCGAGACTGCCGAGGAAGTTGCCGAGGACGAGCGCGGCGTCGACCCGGAACGCGCCGAGGAACTCGCTGCGGTCGCGGACGACGACCAGGAAGCCGCCCGGAGCGATTCTGGTGCCGTCCGGAAACCGGTAGTCGATCCCCTCCTTGAAGCGCCAGCCGGTGAGGTCGACCTCCTCCGCGCTCTCGTTGTGGAGCTCCACGAACTCGAGGCTGCGGCCGGCGGGGACCGGCGGGTCGTAATGGATCTCGTTGATCACCACCGCGCCCACCGACGCCGGAACGACGACGCCGAGAAGGAACGCGACGGCGGCGAGCGCGGCGCCCGTCGGACGGGACCGCCTCGGCGGAAACGCGCGGTACGATTCTCCCATGGCTCACTTCCTACGGATCGGAAGGACCCGAGCGATTCTACGGGCCGGCGGGGACGGTCGCCACGAAATCCGCGCGGGGCACTCGCTGGACGACGCCAAGAGGGTCACGGTCACGGTCACGGCACACGGTCCACGGGTCACGGCCACCGTCCAGGCCATGGTTGGGCCCGTGCTCGCGCTCCGTATCCGTGTTCCGTCTCCGCTGTCGTAACCGTCGCCGTGCGACAGAGAACCGACTCCGATACCGATACCGATTCCGATGACCGATGCCGACTCCGACTCCGTCTCTATCCTCTGTCTCGAGGACGAGGACGAGCCCGGCCCCGGGTCCCAAACCGTCTCCGGGAGCCTTATAATAGGTTCATGCCCCGTCTCATCATCTTCGACAGCAGCGTCCGTGGAGTCGATCTGCCGCGCCAGCCGCTCATCATCGGGCGTTCGAAGCGGAGTGACATTCCGATTCACGATCGCTTGCTGTCGCGCAAGCACTGTGCGGTCATTCCGATCGGATCGACATTCAAGATCGTCGACCTGAAGAGCTCGCACGGGACGTACCTCAACGGCAGTCGCGTCGAGCGCCAGCAGCTCGCCTTCGACGACGTCATCGAGATCGGCAACACGGTGATGGTGTACCTCGACAGCGACGCGTGGAACCGCGGCGAGGGGCTGGCGGTGCTGCGCAATCCGGTCAAGGCGCAGGAGCTCGTGCAGCGGTTGAAGCTCCACGAGCGGCGGGAGCGGCGCATTCCGGTCGGGTCGCCGTCCGGGCGGCGGCGCGATGGGGAGTCCCGCAAGGGCATCATCGACATGCTCCCCGTGCTCATGGATCCGGAGGACGAGGAGGGGTCCTCGCGGCTCGAGCTTGTCGAGCTGCTCACGGACTACGCGCTCTGGAAGACCGTGTCGGTCTGGGTGCGGCGGCAGCCGGAACTGCGGAAGTTACTCACGAAGTCGATCGAGAGCGCCCTGCTGGCGTCGCGGCCCGGGAGCTGGGAGGACCTGCGCGGCGAGCTGCGCGTCGCCATCGAGCGGGGGCTTGCCGAGCTTCCCGGCGAGCGCGAGAGCGCGCGACCCGGCGGCGGGGACGGAGACGGATCATGAGCGACGAGCCGATCGACCGCGGCGCGCATCCGATACTCACCGTCGAGGAGCTCGAGGCGCTGCTTCGCTCGCCGCCGCGCCCGGAGGCACGCGAGACATCGGCGGGCGGTCTCCACGCGCTCGTCGTCAGTCGGCGGGCGGACGACCTCGAGTCGATACCCGGAGCGCTGAAGGAGGCGGGTCTCGACGTTTCGACGGCGCGGAACCCGTTCACCGCGCTCGATTACCTGCGTGCGCGGGAGTTCCGGGCTCTGATCGCCGATTACGCGCTCTGGTCCACGAGGGGCTCGCTGATCTTCGACCGCATCGCGCAACTCGGTCGCCCGGTCGACGTGGTCTTCGTCTGCGATCGCGACCCGGTCGCGGTCGAGCGCGCCCGCGCCACGCCGGCGCTCGCCGTGCTCGAGCGACCGATCGACCCGGCCGCCGTCCACGACGTCGTCGCGCGGCTCGGTTCGCCGCCCATGCCGGTGGTGGAGCACGAGCCTGCGGGGGAGCGCGTCGCCCCGCCGCCGGCTCCGCCCGAGCAGCCGGCGCGCACCGACGACTCCGCGAACGAGTTCTGGTATCGGTTCTTCTTCGAGGCCCGCCGCGAGGCGCGGGCGTCCGCAAGCGCGGCGGAGCGCTGGAACCGCCTCCTCGATCTGCTGCTCGTCTCGCGGGGCGGCGGCGCGGCGGCGCTGATCGACGTCACGACGGGGGCGGAGGGCCGTCCCGCGCTCAAGGTGGCGCACGTCCGCGCCACGCTCGCGCAGCGTGACCGGACGCCCGAGGCCCGCGAGCGATTGCGCGGTCGGCTCCAGCACGGCGTGGCGAGAATGCGCGAGTGTCTGCTCGCCGGGCAGCCGGTCGAGAGCGCGGCCGGTAACGGGTTGCTCGTCGTGCCGGTGACCGCCGACGACCCTCCGCGTCGGCTCCTCGTCAGCGTCGGTCCGGCGGGAAGCGAGTCGATCGCCCTCCCCGACGCCGTACGTGACGAGTTCTCGTATCTCGCGCGCGAGATCGACGGCGGCCCCGGCGTCTCCTGAGCGGGCCTCCCGCGAGCCCCTCCGTCAGTCGACGGGGTACGTAGGTCCTTATCGGACCGCGACTCCGGTGGTCGCTCCACACGCGCGGTGTATACTCCTCCAGGGAAACCGCTCTCCGGCTTACGAACGATGCCACCATTGCAACGGGGCGCCGCTGGCGCGCCGGGGAGAGCGGCCGCATGCCCCACACCAGAGGAACCCGATGGCTGGGTGGCGGGAAAGAGAGAGTATGACACGGAGTCCATCCTTGCGCCGACCGCTCGAGGCGAGAGGCCTCCTGGTCGGAACGGCCGCGCTGCTGGCGGTCGCCTTCACGCTCGCCGGCTGCTCGGGCACTTCCGAGCTGGCCCTCAAGAACGAGCGGCTGCGCGAGGCGCTCGACAGGTCGGTGTCGCAGCTCGAGAAGGAACGGGCCAGCGTGCGCGACTCGCTCGCCAGGACCGAGGATCTCGAGAAGCAGCTCAAGCAGGAGAGCGAGCGGTCCGTGGGTCTCGAGGCGCAGATCGAGAAACTCGAGGCCGACAAGGCCGCGATCGGCAAGCGCGCGGTCGCGATCCAGCGTGATTTCCTGCGGCTCAAGGAGACCCACGAGCGGCTCGGCAAGATGGCGCAGGAGTCCCTGGCCGAGCTGAGCGGGCTCAGGCAGCGACAGGACAGCCTCGCCAACGAGAGGAAGACCTTCGAGCAGCAGCTCGCCGTCCGGACCAAGCAGGTCGCGGAGCTCACGGCGGAGGCGGACGCGCTTCGAGTCGAGCTCCGCAAGACGCGCGATGCGATTCGCATCATGCAGGAGAACGGCGACACGACGCTCTCCGGCGCCGAGGTCACGCGCATCGTCAACGAGAACAAGCGGCTCCAGGAGGTCGCGAACGCGCAGAAGGATCAGATCGTCGCGCTCAGCGAGGAGGTGGTCGGCCTTCGCGCCGACCTCGCGCGCTCGTTGCAGGGCGACGTCGCGTCGATCGACTCGGTGCCCGAGCCCGGCACGGTCTGGGCGGACACTCGCGAGCTCTTCGGGCGCCGCTGGGAGAACGCGCTGAACGGGGAGATGAAGTGGGACGCGTTCGACGTCACCGTGGTCTCGCTCGTGGGCTTCTTCATCGTGCTCGCGCTGACGTGGCTGTGGTTCATCGTGCGCCACGTGCGGCTGCGGTGGCGGCTCCACTACCTGGAGCGCTACGTCGACGAGGTGGTCTTCGACGAGGCGGCGTCCGAGGAGGAGGCCGAGTACGTCGAGCCGGTATCCGTGTCACCGCCCGTCCGGCGCAATCCGCCCCGGAAGAAGCCCGAGGCGCCCCCGCGGCGGCCACCGCCACGGTCGATGGCGGCGCTGGAGCGGGAGGAGGAGCTGGTCGGCAGCCGGACCCAGCGCATCTCGCCGCACGAGTTCTCGCCGATCATGCGGTCGAGCCACAGCGACGCCGAGGACGAGCAGCAGTCGGACGATCCCGACGAGTCGCCCTTCGAGGCCGAGGACGACGGGGCTCAGACGCAGATCATCTCCGACATCGATCTCTCCTCGCTCGGCGACGCGCCGCTCGAGCCGCCCGCCGTGCAGGTCGCCAAGGCCGAGAAGGCGGTGCAGGAGAAGAAGTCGTCCGGAACGGGTGAGGAGAAGGAGCTCCTCGACGAGCTCAAGACGATCATCAACAAGAAGTTCGAGGGCCCCGGCGGGAAGTGATCCGCGCGGTCGGCCAGCCCGCGGAGGCGATCTCGTCGCCGCGCGGGTCTCGATCGATGGCTGGATTGTTGACGATCCGTCCGCGAAACGGCGCAACGCCCCCCGCGATCACTTGTAGGGTTCGAGCTTCACCGTCACGTCGGTCGTCTTGCCCGCCTCGACCGCGATCTTCTTCTTCTGGCCCTCGAGCCCCTCGTGCCAGAACTCGACGGTGTACTCGCCGGGCGGGATCCCCCTGAGCGCGAATCGCCCGTCGCGGCCGGTGACCGCGAAGAAGTCGTGGCGGAACACCTGGAGGTGCGCGGTCATCCACGGGTGCGTCGAGCACTTGAAGATCGTCCAGCCCTCCCGTCGCACGCGCTTGGTGACCTTGGTCTGCGTGTTGGGGATGGCGACGTTGAAGCTCTCCGACCCGATCGCGAGCGCCGAGTGGAGCACCGGATCCTCGGAGTCGATCAGCAGCTTCGACCCGACCGTCGCCGCCTGGACGTGCGGCACGAAGCGGCAGTGCCGGTTGGTGAGCTCGATCTCGCGCGGCTTCGCCTTCGGCAGGGACTTGCTCTGCAGGCTGACCACGACGTTGGCGAGCTCCTTCTTCGGCCCGACGATGTGCGTCTCGTACGGAATGGTCGCCCCGCAGACCGGGAGGTCCTTGTGGTCCTTCTTGACCTCGAACGGCTTCGCCTCGGGCAGCTTCCCCTCGACCAGCACGAGCCCCGTGATGGCCCCGGACGTCGCCTTGTCGGCCTCGAGGTCCCCGCCGACGGCGCGGGTCTTCTCGGCGTTCTTCTCTCGGTCCTCGGTCTTCGGCTTGTCGTCGGAGAACGCGATCAGCGAGAGCGTGACGCCCGCGACCACGACCAAGGCGATCCTGCTGGCGAGCTGGAGAGACATCGATCCTTCCTCCCTGGGGTGTTTTCCGGGCGCCACGCGTCCGGGGGGGGCTCCGAGCGCCTCGCGCCCGGGTTTTCGGAGCGCCTCCGGCGACGGCAGCGCGACGATTTCGAATCCCACTATTGAACCATACTCGATCGGCGAGCCCTACCAAATCCGGCACGCCATCTGCCGTGCTTCCGGTGCCCGAGCCGTCCCGGCGCCAGGTTGACAACGCCCTGCGCGACCCTAAGATAGGGCAGTTTGCGCGGAATCGGGAACCACGGCCGCCCGGAGCCGGGCGGAGGGCGAGACCGCGGGACGATTTCGAGGCAAGTCCGGAGGAACCATGCGACTCAAGGAATTTCGGCGCGGCATGATCTTCAAGATGGACGGCGAGTACTGGCAGATTGTTCAGATGGATCTGAACACGCCGGGAAACAAGGGCTCGCTCTATCAGGTGGAGATGAAGAACGTCAAGCGTGGCAACGTGTTGCGAAAGCGCATGAGCCCGACGGACGACCTCGAGGACGTCTTCACGGAGACCCGGGACATGGAGTTCCTCTACCGCGAGGGCGACAGCTTCATCATGATGGACACCGAGAGCTTCGAGCAGCTGCCGATGACCGCGGACCAGGTCGGCGACGCCGTCAAGTACATGAAGCACAACGAGGCGGTCAAGGTCATCATGCTCGACGGCGAGCCGGTTTCCGTCGATCTGCCCGCCGCGGTGGTCCTCGAGGTGACGGAGACCGAGCCCGCGGCGAGGGGAAACACCGTCTCGGGCGTCACCAAGCCCGCGACGCTCGAGACCGACATCACGGTCAAGGTCCCGAATCACGTCAACGTCGGCGACAAGGTCAAGGTCGACACGCGCACCGGCGAGTTCCTCAGCCGCGCCTGAATCGAGCCACGCCGGGCGGCGCTCACCCCTTGACCGCCACGCCCCGATCGCGAAGCAGGCCCCGCACCCGCTCGCGATGATCCCCCTGCAGCATCGCCTCGAGCCCGCTGGCGCTGCCCCCCGTCGCGAGCGTCGCCTTCAGATCCGCGACCATCTCGCGGAACCCCCGCTCGTCGAACCCGCTCGCCCGCAGCACGGTCACCGGCTTCCCCCGCCGGCGCTCCATGGCGATCCGAACCACCCGCTCCGCCCCCGCCCCGGAAGCGCCCCGCTCGCACCGACACTCGGCCTCCGGCCGACCACAGCGCGGACACGACCGCACGAGCGTCCAGCCATCGCCGGAGGTGACGCGGGTTTTCTTGCGGGGCATGGGGGGGAGCATAGCATGAGCGGGGGCGGGGGGACAGGGAGCAGAGATCAGAGACAGAGATCAGAGACAGAGGACAGAGATCAGAGACAGAGGACAGAGCCCGAGCCCGAGCCCGAGTCGGAGTCGGAGTCGGAGTCGGAATCGGTATCGGAGTCGGTATCGGAGTCGGAGTCGGTCATCGGACTCGGACTCGGACTCGGAATCGGAGTCGGCATCGGCCATCGGTATCGGAGTCGGTCATCGGTGTCGGTTCTCTGTCGCACGGCGACGGTAACGACAACGGAG
>JBFFXF010000038.1:0-35842 GCA_041569895.1 Planctomycetota bacterium
GTACTCGGTCGAGTCAAGAGTGCCCTCGCTTCGCTCGGCGACTGCGTCGCTCTTGACACGCCCTGCGCTCCGGGTGCGCGGGGAGAAAGCGCCGCCGCAACGGGCCGGCGGCCACGGTGCTCTTTCTCCCTTTCATCGGAGGTTCTCATGAAACGCTTTGAAGCTCTCGAGGTTGCTCTGGCTGCTGTTCGTTCGTTGCGTCCGTTGGTTACGTCGATTCGTCGGCGGGATCGGCGGCTGGCGACGCAGATTCGCGACGCGGCGTCGTCGATTGCCCTGAATTTGGGCGAGGGGAATCGGCGCGCGGGTGGGGATCGGCTTCACCTCTGGCGGGTCGCCTCGGGGAGCGCCGAGGAGGTGCGCACGGCTCTGCGGGTGGCGATGGCGTGGGGGTACGTCGCGAAACCGCAGACCGTGGAGGCACAGCAGCGGATCGACCACGTCCAGGCGGTGCTCTGGAAGCTCACGCGCTGACGTCACCGCCCGGGGACGCGTTTCGCGCGTCCTCGTTGTCGACTACGGAGATCAGCCTCCCCGCCCTCAGTCCTTCGGCACGCGCACCTGGTCGCCGGCCTTGAGGCTCTCGTAGTGGTACTTGCGGTTGGCCTCGATGATCCGGCCGTACTTTCGCGCGTCGCCGTAGAAGCGCTTGGCGATGGCGCCGAAGGTGTCGCCCTTCTGGGCGGTGTAGTAGAAGTAGCGGTCGTCGCTCGAGATGGTCTCGGGTCCGCCGCTGGCGACGCGGCTCGCGAGGACGTCGCCTGTCGGGGGCGTCGTCGCGGTGGTGGTCGTGGCTCCGGCGGCGACGGTGGTGCCGGGCGGCGGCGCGGGGATGGTGATCTTCTCGCCCGTGATCAGGTCGACGCCGTCGTTGGCTTCCTGGAGGAACGTGAAAAGCGTTGTCGTGCCGTAGAACTTCTTCGACAGCCTCCAGTAGCTGTCACCGGCTTCGATCGTGTACTCCATCGGGAACTTGCCGGCGTTCCGGCTGGTCAGGGTGCCCGGCTGCGTGGGCGTCTGCGGGGACGTCGCGATCGGCGAATCCCCGGTCGGCCTGAACGGCCTCGTGTTCAGCCGGCTGTTCGACGTGATCGAGCCGGGCTCGGTCGCGCTCGAGCCGTCGAGCGATCGCGTCGTGACGCCGGTGGTCGACGGGATCGCGGGATCCGTGGACGGCGGTGTGGCCTTGATGGTCACGGTGTTGGATGTCGTGGGATCCGATCGACTCGTGGAGATCGGCGGCGGGTTCGTCGATACCAGGGGCGACGGTGCGCCCGACGTCGTCGCGCTACCGGTCGATGACGTCGTCGTGTCGCCCGTCCGGCCGATGACGACCGGCGAGTCGGAACGGGCAACGTCGTGCGAGACCCGAGGCGGCTGCGCGGGTCGGTGGTCGAGCTCGACGTGGAGGTCGAGGATGGCGTCCCCCGCCGCGGCGTCACCAGGTTCGGCCCGTCGGACCGCCGAGTCCGGGAACGCAGGTCCAGACGGGAGCTCGACGCGGTGCCGGGCCTCGTCGAGCTCGTCGACTTCCCCGAGGCGGAGGCCGACGTGGACGACGTGGTGGAAGACGTGGTCGGGTCGGAAGCGGTGTCGGTCTCGTCGCCCGATCGCTGGACGACCTTGGCGACGACGACGACCATGACGATGAGAAGCGCAACCAGGGCGACTTTCGCACCAGTCCCCATGAGGTCTCTCCCTTCTTTTCTCTCGCCCACCGGAGGCGCACCGGGCGCGTCGGCCTTCGAGCGCGGCCGCTCTTCTCCCCGGTTTCCGGGCGATTCTTTCTTTTCGAGCGGGCATTAGACAGCGGCGCGCGTGGCAGGTCAACCCCGAGACCCCGCGGCGCCTCGGCGACCCGAACAAATGCCGAACAAACGCCGCGGTGGGCGGCCGGGCCGGCGAGCGATGCGTCGGGTCGGATCAGGCGGTCTGCGCCTCGGCCTTGATGCGCTCGGCGCGCTCGAGCGCCCTGCGGCGCAGGAAGATCAACGCCGGGCCGGCGACGAACACCGTGCTGTACGTTCCGGCCACGAGCCCGATCGCGAACGCGAACGTGAAGCCCTTGATCGGCTCGCCGCCGAGAAGCAGCAGCGAGAGGACGACGACGAGCGTCGTGCTCGACGTCCAGATCGTCCGGGCGAGCGTCTGGTTGATCGACGCGTTGACGAGGTCCTCGAACGAGATCTTCCGCTTCCCCGCCCTGAGGTTCTCGCGGATGCGATCGAAGACGACGATGGTGTCGTTCACCGAGTACCCGATGATGGTCAGGAACGCGGCGACCTCGGGGAGGTTGATCTTGAGGCTGAAGACGTCGCCCAGGAGCGCGTCGGTCATCGCCATGATGCCGAGCGTGATCAGCACGTCGTGGACGAGCGCGCAGATCGCCGCGAGCCCGAAGACGAACTCGAAGCGCAGCGAGAGGTAGAAGATGATCGCCACGATGGCGATGAAGATGGCGATGATCGCCTGCTGCTGGAGGTTCGTGGCGACGCGCGGTCCGATTGTCACCACCTCCGGGAAGGGCTCGGAGAGCTCGATCCGTCGGCCGGGCGCGCCCGCGAAGGCGTCGTCGATCGCCTCCGAGCTGCCGCGGAAGAACGACTTGATCGTCTCGACGACCTCGAGCTGCGTCGGCAGCTCCGAGAGCCGGTCGAGCCCGCGATCCGGAGCGCGGTAGCCGGTCGTGCGCACCAGATACTGGGTCAGCATCTCGTTGTCCGCGCCCGGCAACGGCCGCCGCGACAGCTGTCGGAGCTCCAGCACCTGGATGCCCCGGAACGCCTCGGGGTCGGTGGACTCGGGACGGGCGATGTCGGCGTACTGCCGGCGGAGGTGCTCGTTGAGGAGCTCCTTGAGGCGCTCGTCGGTGAGTGATGGGTCGACGTAGGAGACGTTGATCGCCATCTCGGCGCCCTGGACGCCCGGTTCGGTCGCCGGGCCGCCCGGCTCTCGCGGCGCGGGCACCCACCGTGGATTGGGGATCTCCCGGCCGTTCTCGTCGATGCGGCGCGGGAACGGCTCGGGCAGGAGCAGTCCCTCCTCCCGCTCCTTGAGGATGCGTTCGAGGATCTGCTTCACCCGCTGCTCGTCGCGCGAGAGCCTGTCGGCCTCGTCCTCCGCGTCGGCCGCGACCGCGGGCGTCGCGTCGCCCCCGCCTGCGGCGGGCGGAGGCGGACCGGCGGGCGCGCCGCCTTCGATCGGCTCCTGGGCGCTCGCCTTGCCGGTCGCCTTCTCCGCGTCGAGCTTGCGCGGCCGCGTCAGCAGCACGAACTCGCGCGCTTCCCCGCGCCTCTGCGCGCCGACGGTCTGGATGGAGAAGTCGCCGAAGGCCTCCTTCTCGTCCTGCGGCAGCGCGTTGATCATCGCATCGAGCTCCGTCTTGCGGAGCGGACGCGAGAACTTCATCGTCACCTTCGAGCCGCCGACGAAATCGATGCCGTAGTTGTCCGCGCCGCGAGGCAGCACGAAGACGCCCCACGTCACGGCGATCATCAGGATCGACAGCAGCACGAACGGCCGCCGGTAACTCTGGAAGTCGACGCGCGGAACGCCGATCAGCCGCAGCATCGGGAAGCCCCTGAGGATGTTGCGGTTGATCATGAAGCTGAGGATCAGTCGCGTCACGAACACCGCCGTGAAGAAGCTGGCGATGATCCCGGCGACGAGAGTCACCGCGAAGCCCTTGATCGGTCCGGTGCCGAACTGGAAGAGCACGATCCCGGTGATCAGCGTCGTCAGGTTGGAGTCGAAGATCACCCAGAAGGCTCGCTGGTAGCCGGTGCCGAGCGCCGCGACCAGCGACTTCCCCTTGCGCTTCTCCTCGCGGACGCGCTCGAAGATGAGGATGTTCGCGTCGACCGCCATGCCGATGGTCAGCAGCACGCCCGCGATCCCCGGGAACGTCAGCGTCTGGCGGAAGACCAGGACGTACGTCAGGATCAGGATCATGTTGATCAGCAGCGCGACGTTGGCGACGAAGCCGCCGACCGTGTAGTAGATCAACATGAAGATCATCACGATGACGAGCCCGGAGGCGATCGCCGTGAATCCGCTGCGGATCGCCTCGTCGCCGAAGTGCGAGCCAACGGTGGTCTGCGAGATCAGCGTCGGCTTCGTGGGCAGGCTGCCGCCGCGCAGGATGTTGACGACCCCCTGCACCTCCTCGTAGGTGAAATCGCCAGTGATCTGGCCGCGGTCGGAGATGCGGCTCTGGATCGTCGGGCTCTGGAGGATGCGGTCGTCGAGGACGATCGCCAGAAGCTTGCCCTCGTTCGTGCCGGTGATCTGCGAGAAGTACGTGGCGCCCTGCGCGTCGAACGAGAAGCCGATCGCCGGACGGCCGAACTCATCCCGGATGATGTCAGCCGACTTGAGATGCTTTCCCGAGACGCGGTACTCGTTCTCCGGGCCGTAACGGAGCACCGTCAGGCTGCCGGGCTCGTCGGTGAACCGTTTCGCGCCCGACTCGAGCTCCTCGCTCTGCGCGCGCGGCAGCACGATGAACTCGGGCGCCTCCGGCACGGCGAGCGCGTCTCTCTCGGAAGGCCTCGTCGCCTTGTACGCCTTCTCGTACTCGATCATGGCGCGGCGGTATTCCTCGTGCCGTCGTCGAAGCTCGCGGAGCTCCTGCGGCACCGGTGGCTCGCGCAGCGTCCGGTCGTCGGGGTTGGCCTCCTTCGCCGCGAGGTAGGCGAGGATGTCCTGGTTGTACTTCCTGACGACGTCGAGGAGCTTGGCGACGCGCCCCTGGCGCTCGTCGGGGTCGACGACCAGGGTGAACTCGAGCTTGCCGATCTCCTCGATCTGGCGCTTGATGTCCTCGACGAACTGACTGTCCGCCGCGCCGGGAAGCTGGATGACGAGCCGCTCGCTCCCCTGCGTCGAGATGACCAGCTCCTTGAGGCCGAACGCGTCGAGCCGTGCGGCGACCATGTCCTTGACGACGTCGGCGATGTTGCTCGAGCCGACGTCGTACTCGACCTTGCTGAGGTCGAGCTGGTAGGTGAGCTCGGTCCCGCCGCGCAGGTCGATGCCGAGGTAGAAGTGGAAACCGTCGTCCTTGCTCGACCGCCCCGAGTTCGTCAGCGCCCAGATCGATCCCGCGAGGATGAGCGCCGTGATGGTGAAACCGAGGCCCGTTTTCTTGAACATCGCCTTCCAGCTCCTCGCGACGGTGCGACCGCCGCTCCGTGCTATCCCTTGCTGCTCGCGCTTTCCGCGGTCTTCTCCGCGCTGTCTCTCTCCGACTTGGCCTTGCCGGCGTCGATGATCTCGTTCACCGCGCTGCGGAGGAAGCGGATCCGGGTGTTACTGTCCTTATCGACCTGCAGGACGACCTCCTTGTCTTCCACCCGGTGGATCTTGCCGACGATGCCGGCCGTGGTGACGACGGTGTCGCCCTTCTTGATCTTCTTGAGCATCGCCTCCCGCGCCCGCTGCCGCTTCGACTCCGGCCGGATCATCAGAAAGTAGATGACGAGAAACATCAGCGCGAGGACGGTGAGGAAGCCCGGCGAGAAGAGCCCCCCTCCCCCCTGCGGCCTCGCGTCCGCCGGCGCCTGGCCGTCGGCCACGCCGGCCTGCGCATCTCCCTGCGGGCCCTGGCCTTGCGCGAGGACGCAGGAGGACGTGATCGTGTCCCAACACCGGTTCATGGATACTCCGGGCGTACGGGTGGCGACGAAGGAAAGCGCCCGATGATAACGGAGCGGTGAGGGGATGCAAGACCGCCGCCTCGGTGTTTTCCGGTCGACCGCCGTCGCGGGGGCGCGCCGTCCTCGCGCCCCCTGTCATCGACGGCCGGGAGGCCGGACGCTTGACACGCGGAACGAGCGGAAGGACTCCGGGAAGTCGCGGCGGAAGTCCTCGAACCGGCCGGCCGCGATGGCGGCCCGCGTCGCGGCCATCAAGTCTTGAAAGTATTGTATGTTATGGATCGAGCTCAGGGTCCCGGCGAGGCTCTCGCCACGGAGGTGGAGGTGCCGCAGGTAGGCCCGCGTGAAACGGCGGCACGTGGCGCAGCCGCAGTCGGGATCGACCGGGGTGTGGTCGTTCTCGTGCGCCGCGTTGCGCATGCGGATCGTGCCGCCGCGCGTGTAGAGGGTCGCGTTGCGGGCGTTGCGCGTGGCGATCACGCAGTCGAAGAGATCGACGCCGGCGGCGATGCCCGCGAGGAGGTCGACCGGCTCGCCGAGCCCCATCAGGTAGCGGGGGCGGTCGGCGGGGAGCCTCGGCGCCACCTCGTCGACCACGCGGTGGATCTCCTCCTTCGACTCCCCCACCGCGACGCCGCCGATGGCGTAGCCGGGGAATTCGAGCGCGACGATCTGCGCGAGCGAGCGGTCGCGCAGGTCGGCGAAGGTGCCCCCCTGGACGATGCCGAAGAGCGCCTGATCGTCCCGGCGGTGCGCCGCCAGGCACCGCTCGGCCCACACCGCGGTGCGCTCCACCGCCCGCTCCACCTGCTCCCGCGTCGCCGGCAGCGGCGGACACTCGTCGAGCACCATGGCGATGTCCGCGCCGATGTCGTTCTGGATCCCGATCAGCGACTCGGGCGTCAGGCGGATCATTCCGCCGTCGACGTGCGACCGGAAGCTGACGCCGTCGTCATCGACGGTGTTCCACTGCGCCAGCGAGAACACCTGAAACCCCCCGCTGTCGGTCAGGATCGCGCCGTCCCACGCCATGAATCGGTGCAGCCCGCCGGCGTCGCGGATCACCGACTCGCCCGGCCGCACGTGCAGGTGGTACGCGTTGGCGAGGAGCATCTGCGTCCCGGTCGCGGCCACCTGATCCGGCGTCAACCCCCGCACCGCGGCCCCCGTGCCGACGGGGCAATACGCGGGCGTGTCGACCACCCCGTGCGACGTCTCGAGACGACCGACACGGGCGTGGGACGCGGGATCGGTGGCGAGGACGGAGAAGTGCATGGGTGGAGTCTACCGGGTCGGGGAGGGGGGGGGGAATTCCGTTCCCGTACCCGTTCCCGTTCCCGTACCCGTCCCCGTCCCCGTTCCCGTACCCGTCCTCGAAATCAGAGACCAGAGACCAGAGATCGGAGATCGGAAGTCGGAGATCAGAGGTCAGAGACGGATGTCCGAGACCGATGCCGATTCCGATTCCGACGTCCGTGCCGGGGTCAGTACAGCCGCATCAACGAGCTCCTCGGGAAGTAAAAGCTCAGGATGCCCTTGTGATCGAGCTCCTCGGCGAGGGTGTTGGCGCCGTTCTGGCAAAGGCCGACGCCGTGGCCGAAGCCGCGGCCGGTGAACTGGGCGACGGTGCGGTTGTCGTCGCGCGTGCGGATGGCGACGTCGAAGACGGCGCTGCCGAGGCCGCCGTGGGCCTCCTGGACGAGCGAGCGGAATCGATCGGCGCGCACCTCGAAGGCGCCGCCGCCGTGACGCACTCGGATGTAGAGCGGGCGCGTCGAGTCCTTCTCGGCCACCGGCTCGAGGTCGACGATGCCGTTGAGCGTCAGGCCCTTCTGGGCTCCCCACGAGCCCAGCGCGCGCTCCACCTTCCAGAGCGGCACCTCGCAGCTCCACTCGGATCCCGGCGCGCCCTCGCAGTAGTCGCACTGGCGCCCCTGGAGGGGCGGCAGGTCGCGCTCGTTGAAGACCCGTCCGCTGGCGGTCCAGCCGCCGCACGAGCTGTGGTAGTAGCTCTGGAAGAGCTTGCCGTCGTACGTCAGCACGCGGCCGGCGGTCTCGCGCACGGCGCGCAGCACGTCCGGCTTCTCGTAGCTCATGCCGCCATACGCCTGGAACCGGGAGGTCGCGGGGAACGATTCGGAGAGCCGCATCGGCCCGCCGACGCGGAGGTGATAGAGGGTGAACGTCCGCGCCGCGATCGCCTGCGCCTTGAGCGCCTCTGTCGTGAAGCGCCGCGCCTCCATCTCGCGCCCGACGACGCCGGCGATGTACTCCTCGATGCCGAGCTCGTTGACGAGTCGCAGGCCGCCAGGGTGCGGCAGGAGATCGATGATGCCGCGGAACCGTCTCTCCTTGCCGCCGTCGCCGGGGCGATGGACCGCGAAGGAGCCACGCCGCACCGGCGCGAAGCGCACCGACCCGGGAGTCTCCTCGCCGTCGACTCGCAGCGACTCGCCGACGAGCTCGACGCGGAATCGACCGCCGTCGATGGCCTCCCAGATGAGATCGAGCTCGGGCAGCGCGAGCAGTCGCACCGGACCGTCGAAGGAGAGCTCGAAGCTCGTCGTGCGGTCGTTGAAGAGCTGGACGCGCACGACGGGACCGTGGCCGAGCGGATCGCCGGTCCCCTGGCGAGTCTCGCACGAGCCGAGGACCGCCGTCACCGAGACCACGAGCAGCCAGAACGTCACGCGGTGCCGCCGCCGCTGCGAAGGACGACCCCGCGACACGGCGCTCGCGACGCGCCGCCGCTCCGGCTCAGGGAGATCCCTGGAGCAGCTCCGTCGCTTGCGCGGATGCGAGTCTGCCGCGCGGCGTCTTGATGAGCAAGCCGCGCCGGATGAGATACGGCTCGTAGACATCCTCTATGGTCCTCTCTTCCTCGCCGACCGAGACCGAGATCGTCTTCAGCCCGATCGGCCGCTCGCCGTTTGAAAGCAGCACGTTCAGAATCGATCGATCAACGCGATCGAGCCCGTTCTCGTCGACTCCGAGTCGCGACAGCCCCTCCTCGACCGACGACAGGTCGATCGGTATCGACGGCGACAGGCGCCGCTCCCCGCGCTTCTGGGCGCGCAGCTGCGCGACGTCACGGATGCGCCGCAGGAACCGGTTGGCGAAGCGCGGTGTGCCCCGGGCGCGCCGGGCGAGCTCGCTCGCCGCGTCTCGCTCGATCGCCGCCCCGAGCAGCGTCGCCGAGCGCTCGATGATCCTGGAGAGATCCTCCTCCGGGTACGCGTCGAGCCGCTCGAGAATGCCGAAGCGGCTCCGGAACGGCGCCGAGAGCAGGCCCGCGCGCGTCGTCGCGCCGACGAGCGTGAAGCGATGGAGCGAGAGCGAGTACGAGCGCGCGTCGGGACCGTGATCGACGACGAGATCGACCTTGAAGTCCTCCATCGCGGAGTAGAGATACTCCTCCGCCTCGATCGACATGCGGTGGATCTCGTCGATGAAGAGGACGGCGCCCTCCTCCAGGTTGGTCAGGATGCCGACGAGGTCCTTGGCGTGGTTGAGCACCGGACCCGAGGTCTGGCGCAGAGCGACGCCGAGCTCCGCGGCGATCAGGCGCGCGAGGGTCGTCTTGCCGAGGCCCGGCATGCCGGTCAACAGGACGTGCTCGAGCGGCTCGCGCCGCAGCATGGCGGCGTGGATCGCGAGACGGAGGTTGTCGACGACGCGCTCCTGGCCGACGAACTCCTCGAAGGTCTCCGGGCGCAGGCTGATCTCGGCGCCGGTCTCCTCGTCGTCGATCGGATCGCAGCGAAAGGGATGGAACTCGGGCGGGCCGCCGCGGCGGTCGCGGTCTTTCTTCACACCGTGCTTCCCTTCTCTTCTTCGACGTCCCGGTCGTCGCGGCGGTTCAAAGCCGCGGGTCTCTCCCGCAGTCTCCTCCCGCCGAGAGTCGGATTATATCGACGCCGAGAGCCCCGTGAAACCGGAAAACAAGCGGGTCAGGTCTGCTCCCCCGCGAGCCGCCGCCCGAGGAGGAAGAGCGCGGCGCCGACGAAGAGGCAGCCGAGCTCCCAGGTCATCAGCGCGCCCTCCGACATGTAATCGCCGGTCGTGCACGAGTGTACGAGGCCGAGCGGCGCGATGATGATTCCCGCGATCTGGAGCACGTGGCCGAGGTTCTTCACGGCGGAGAGGATATCGGAATCGCGCGACCATTGCCATGCCGCCGGCGGCGCACGTGCGGCTCAGGAGCGGCGGCACCAGTCGTCGCACGAGGCGCACAGCGGCTCATCGCTCCATCGTCCCGCGGCGTGCAGTTCCCGCAGCGACGTCAGGCGCTCTCCGCTCCAGACCTCCGCGATCGTCGACACGGCGAGGTCACCGGCCGGGCGCTGGAGATCGAAATCGTTGTCGCACACCGCCGCGGTGCCGTCCGGGTGCACGACGAGCCGATCGGTGATCCGCGCGCAGGCGCGCCGCGACGACAGGCGATGCGCGTGCAACGGTCGCCGCGCGAGCTGCCCGGCATGGTCGCGGAACCGATCGAGCACCACCCACGGCGTGCGCGGGAACCAGCGGTCGAGAAACGCCTCGGCCTCCGCGACGTTCTCCTCGACCTCCCGGAACTCGACGGCGACGACGGACCCGCCGTCGGCCCCGCGCTCGAGCAGGGCATCGACGGCGCGCTCGACGTCCCCGAGTCGATCGATGCCGCGGATGCAGCGGAAGGTCTCCGCCCGCACCGCGTCGACCGGCACGACGACCGCGTCGACGGTCTCGGCGATCAGATCGAGCTCGCGCTCGCCGAGATCGAGCGCGTCGGTCTCGAGAACCACGCAGCCGATCTCCGCCGCGCGCACGGAGCGCAGGATCTCGTCGATCCGCGGGTGCAGCATCGGCTCGCCGCCGCGGATCACCAGGCGCGCCTCCTGCCACGATGCGAGCTCGCTCGCGATGCGCTCGACCAGCTCCGAATCGACGTCGGTCGCCCCGGAGACGCTCTCGAGCGGCGTGTCGAAGATCGACTCGCCGCGCAGTCGATCGGTGACTCGCAGCGCCAGCTCCGCGGGGACCGGCCCGCGAAAGACCGCCGCCGGCTCGCGGTCGGAGGCGAGCCGTTCGAGCCACCGGCCATCGGCCAGGCTGGCGGGGTCGGCTCCGAGGCCCTCGCCCTCGAGCCACTCGGCGACGCGTTCCAGGACCGCCGCGCCCCGGCGCGACTCGGCCGTCAGACGCGCCCGCACGCTCCGCTCGCGCGGATACCAGTGGAAGGCCCCCTTGGTGTCGAGGTCGCGCTCCGGCCTGTCCGGGAGGAAGCGAACCGGCTCGTCGAGCTCCAGATCCTGAGCCACGACGTTCCGGAGGTACTTCGCCGTCACCAGGTCGGCGGACACGCCGGGCGGCAGGGTCGACAGGCGGAGCAGCGCATCGCGGGACGAGGAGCGACCTCGCAGGAGGTCCTCGACGAGGTCGGCGCACACGAAGGGCGCCGCGGGCGGAAAGAGTAGCAGCTCCTCGACCCCCGCCGCCTCCGCCGCCGCGAGAAGCCGCAGCGGATCGCCACGTTCGGCGACCGCGTGCGGGATCGCCCATCCCGCCCGCCACGAATCGGGCGCCAGGCGCCGCAGCCGGGCGACGCGCTCGCGGCGCGACGGATCCCGTCCCGTGGCCGCGAAGACCGTGACGCGGTCACGCGCCGGCAGCGCGGCGTCGAGCGCCGACGACACGCGCTCGGCGAACCCCGCGACCTCGGCGGGCACGACGACGACCGCGCGATCGATCGAGGGACACGCGAGAATCGCTTCCAGCGTTCTCGCGAGGCAGGCCCGTCCGAGCAACTCGGCGTCCCACGGGAACGGGTACCCGAGGCTGGATCTGTCGGGGTGGAGCTCGAGCGCGGCGAGCATCTACTCGAGGATCTTGATCAGGTCCTCGAACGAGTGGATGTCCTGGCCGAAGAGCAGCGCGGTGCCCCCCCACTTGCGCACGGCGCTGATGTTCTCGGGCCAGTCGTCGACGAACAGCACTTCCGACGGCTTGATCGTCACCTTCTCGTTCCTCTGGATGACCCTGATGAGGTTGCGGATCGACTCCTCCTTGGGCTTCCAGCAGAGCTGGGGCTTGTAGAAGTAGTCGGCAAGACCCATGAACTGGAGGAGCTTGAGCGTCGGCTCGGAGTCGTTTCTGCTCGCGAGCGAGATGTACGCGCCGCGCTTCTGCAGGAAGTCGAGCAGCGTGCGCACGTCCGGGAAGAGCTCGACCCACTGCCCGTTGCGGCCGACGAGCCGATCAGGAGTCTCCATCCGGAACGGCTCCTCGATGAGGTTGCAGAGGCCGCCGGAGACCGACCAGAGTGTCTCGTCCAGGTCGAAGACGAAGAGCTTGTACTTGAGGTCCCTGGACTTCTTCGTCACGGACGCGATCACTCCTTCTCGGTGACGAGGTCCTCTACCTCCGCCCGGTTCTCCGCCCGCGGGGCGCCGCAACCCGTGGCGGCATCCGAGCCCCGGATCTGCTCAGTCCACGACGAGAACTCATCGGAAAGCCCGCTCAGGTGATCCGGGAACTCGTATTCGAGAGCATCGGAGACGACGACCAGATCCCGCGTGTCGATGGCGACGAGGATCTCCCGGAGGACCTGGCCGAGACGCGTCATCTTCAGGGCGCAGCGGTCGATGTCCTCGTTTCCCGCGACGCCGAGCTGCACCAGGAGATGAATGCCGTCCTGGTACGCCGTCGTCAGCAGCGACAGACCCTGCGCGAACCGCGCGAAGTCATCGGCGACGCGCGCGACCTCGCCGGATCGGACCGCCGTGGCGATGTCGTCGCGCAGCGACTGCAGGCGCGAGACCGCTCCGAGGCACTCGTCGAACGTGTCGGAGACGAAGTCTCCGGTCGGCGCGACCTCGACCTCGACGCGCTCGATGCCGTCGGTCGGCGTCCTGGAGAACGCGGATTCTTCCTCACCGCCGACCTCGCGGCCGTCGACCACCACGCGCGAGAGCATGTAGCCGCACCGCAGGAGCTCGCCACGCAGGGCCGAGAGGAACGCCGTGACACTGTCCCCCGGGGGACGTGTGTCGAGGACTCGTTTCACCGCAGGAACCTCGTCCAGGTCGACGCCCGTGAATTCGATCTCCATCTCGCTCTCCCGATCTGCCGGCCGGTAACTCTCGGGGTCCGGGACTCCAATTCCCGTATCGGTCTCATTCCGGGAAAAGTGAAGCCGGCGACGCGGAAATCCGGGAGGGCCATGTCCTCTTTCACGAGCTCTGGTCTCGCGTTGCGGGCGAGGCGTCGGTCCCGCCGATACATCCGAGGCGGCAGATCATAACAGGGAGTCATGGGTGATGCAATTTGTGTCAAGTAGGTTACCGCGCGACCAATCTCGCCGCGGTCCGTCGCCGCGACGGGGCCTCGTTGTCGCCCTCCTGGTCGCGCTCGCCGCGGTGGTCACGGCCGCGTCGCCGGGGTGCTTCGAGCCGCAGCCGAAGCCCGAGCTCGGGGAGAGCCCCGACCCGTCCGCTCCCCGCCCGGCCGCCCGGATCGCGTCGCGGACGTGGCGGCGGCGACAGCAGCACACCCGCGGCCGGGAAGGCGACGATCTCTTTCCATGCCCGTCACCGGACGGCACGGCGCTCTACTACTCCACGTCGCGCCTGTCGCCGAACTTCATCCTGGTGACCCGACCGCTCGATGGGCCGGGTGTCTCGCTGCTCACCGACGGCGCGGCGAACGATCTGCACCCCGCCGTGTCACCCGATGGATCGCTGCTGGCGTTCGCGAGCGATCGCGACGGCTTCTGGGACATCTACGTGCTGGCGACCGGCGTCGCCGGACCCGCTCGCCGGGTAGTCAGGTCGCCCGCGGCGACGCTCGGCCCGTCGTGGGCCCCCGACGGCAGGCGCCTGGCGTGTTTCCGCGTCGGGCGCGGGAGCTCGGACTGGGAGATCTGGATCATCGACGTCGAGACGGGCTCGCAGACGATCCTCGGCGATGGGCTCTTTCCGGCCTGGTCACCCGACGGCGAGTGGATCGCGTTCCAGCGCGCCAGCCGGCGCGGCGAGCGCTGGTACTCGATCTGGAAGGTGCGCGCGAGCGGTGGCCGCGCGACGCGGCTGACCGACGACGCGGCGAGCTGGGGCGCCGTGACTCCGGCGTGGTCTCCGGACGGCCGCTGGATCGCGTTCACCGCCGTCGCGAAGACGCCGTCCGACGGGGCGCCCGCGGACGACGTGCTCCCCGATGGAGACCCGCGGGCGCTGCTGTCGGGCGCCCCGGGCAGTCGTGACATCTATATCATCGCCGCCGACGGTGGCCGGCTCACCAACCTGACCGGAGACCGGCCGTACGTCTCGGAATGGAATCCGAGCTTCGGCGGGGACGGGAAGCTCTACTTCAACGCCGACGAGGACGGCTCGGCTCACGTCTGGAGCCTGGACGTGTCGTTCGTGACGGGCTCAACCGCTGACGCTGATCCCCTCCCGCTCCGTCCCCGCGTCGGAGGCGGTTGATTCGGCCGCCAGCTCCGCCGCGATCGAGTTGCGGTACTGCTCGACGGCGTTTCGCCACGTCTCGCGCAGCTCGAGCAGGATCTTGAGCGCCTCGTCGATCTTCTCGAGCGAGTGCTCCAGGTTGGCCTCGATCAGGCGCCGGTAGACGAAGAAGTAGAGGCCGCGGAGATCCATGTAGATCTGGTCGCCGATCTCCGGACTGAGCGCGTTCGCCAGCCCCATGACGATGCCCTGCGCTCGCTGGAGCGCGTTGTTCTTCTCCTCGAGGTCGTTCTTCTCGATCGCCTCGCGCCCGCGCTCCGCGAAACGGACCGCGCCGTCGACGACCATCAGCAGGAGCTGGTCCTTCGGCGCGGTGCCGACGTGGACCTTGAAGTACTGCTCGACGAGTTGCGATTGCTTGCCGGTGGCCGTGGCTGTCATGTGTCGCTCGTGGGTGCTTTACGTCGAAAGGCGGTTCAGTCAGTTAGACTCTCAATCAGCGCACGCCCCGTCGTCCTCGTCCTCGACGATTCCTACTCCGACCCCGACCCCGACTCCGACTCCGATTCCGATTCCGAGTCAGAGGTCCGAGTCAGAGGTCCGACAGCCGTTCTCCCTCATCTGCGTGATCTGCATTCACTCTTCTTCTTATTCCCGGTTTCCTGCGGTTTCCTGCATTCCTCCTGAATCCGTCCAGGTCTCGCCCTCCAGGTCGAGCAGCCCTTTCGGGCACGGGAACGGGTACGGGAACGGGTACGAAGCAGAGTCATCCCGCGTATCTCATCCGATCAGAAACTCGCCCCGATCAGCCCGGTCAGCGCCGCGCCGAGGCGCTGCTGTGTATTCTGGTTCTGTCCGAGGAGCACCTCGAGCTGGGCGAACTGCCGCCGGAGCGTCGCCTCGCGGAGCGCGAGGATCTCCTCCCGCCGCTCGATCTCCTCCTGTGTCTCGTCGATCTCGTCCTGGAAGAAGTCGGCCCGGAGCGTCACGGCGCCGTCCTCGGTGTCGAGGAGGTCCTCGAGGACCTCCTGGATCGCCAGCGCCACGCCCGGGTCCTCGGTGAGGTCGATGTCGTTTCCGGTGATCACCGCCCCGCCGGCGATATCCGGCTGCCTGTTCAGCCCGATCACCTTGAAGGCGTCCGAGCTGTTCTGTGATTCGACCTTGAGCGCCGTCGCGCCGGTGGTGTTGTCCTTGAGGACGAGCGAGCGCCCGTCGCCGGAGATCGACAGCGTTATCTTGCCGGTGCCGCCCCCGTCCGCCACCGCGGTGTTGAAGCTCGTGATCAGGTCGCGGACCGTCTTGTCGCCGCTGATGTCGATCCTGACGACCGAGCCGTCGCGCGTCGTCACCTTGATCTCCGGTCCGGACTTCGCGGTGACGCCCTGGCCGTTGTCGAAATCGGCGAGCTTGCTGTTATCGGTCAGCGCGCGCTGTCGCGTGAAGATCTTGCGCGGCGCGTCGGGATCCTCGGCGAGGAGCGCGTCGAACTTCGACGAGTCGAAGAGCAGCGTGCCGTTCGACTGGAACCGGATGCCGAGGTTCGACGCCAGGTTCTTGCCGGGCGGCAGGCCGAAGACGCGTCGCGTGAACACGTTCGCGATGTCGCGCTCGATCCGTCGCAGGACGCTGTCGCCGACCAGTGGACCGCGAACTCCGGCGTCGGCGTCGACGCGCGTCAGGTCCTTGATCTCGGCGACGAGCTCGTTGTAGATCTCGACGACCTCATCGATCAGCTCCCGCGTGCTGTCGGTGTTTCGCGTCACCGCGATGTTGACGGGATTGCTCGACTCGGCGAGCGCGGTGACCGTCAGCCCCTTGACGACGTTCTTGTACGTGTTGTCGTTCGAGCGCACCACCAGAGGCTGGCTGCCGTCGACCGCCGACCCGTAGAAGATCACCCCGTCCCGCGCCCGCGACGTGCGGGAGAAGGCGAGGTTGGTGCCGCCGCCAGAGTCGACCAGCACGCGCCCGAGTGACCCCGACTTCGTGCCGGTGACCTGCAGCCGGAAGGGCGTCAACGCCGAGCCGTCGTTGGCGACGGCAGCCGACACGTTCAGGTTCAGGGCGTTGATGGCGCTGACGACGTCGTCGAGCGTGTCGTCGGCGGTGATGGTCAGCGTCTTCTGGAATGACCCGTCGATCTGGTTGTTCGTGCCGCTGCCGAGCAGGTTGAGATCCGTGGCGGTGGTCCCGCCGTTGACCTCCTCGACCCGCAGCAGGCTGCCGGTCTCGCCGTCGGTGAGAATGATGCCGTTGCCGCTCGAGTTGACCGCGGCCGTCACCAGGCTGCCCACCGACGAGGCCTTGCCGTTGATGTCCTTGATGACGTCGCCGATCGTCTTCTCCTGCCCGAGGTCGACCTCGAACACCTTCCCCTTGTTGTCGAAGACGCGGATCTTTCCGGCCGCGACGCCGGCGCCTCCGTTGAGGGTCGACAGGCGCGTGTTCTCGCCGATGTACTGCGGGTCGAGGTCGGTCCCGACGATGGTGTCGCTCGACACCGTCTGCAGGATGCCGAGCTGCGCGGCCACGGTGCCGCCGCCGCTCTCGGCCACGATGAAGTCCGACGCCCCGCCCGTGCTGTCCCGGAGCAGGAGCCCGTGTCCGGCGGAGTTGTAGCTCGCCGTGACTCCCGTCGGCCCGTTGGCGTTGATCAGGTCGATCACCTCGGAGAGGGTCTCTGCGCTCGAGAGATCGACCGTCGCCGACGTGCCGTTGCGGTTGGTGATCGAGATACTGCCGCCGGTGAACGAGCTCGTTCCGTTGATGGTGTCCAGGAGGATCGAGTTGAGGTCGGCGAGCACCCTGTCCCCGGTGATCGTGCCGCCGGCGTCCGACTTCGCGAGACCGAGGTCCGCTGCGGCGGTGCCGGTCCCGACCTCCGCGATCTGAAACGTCCCCCCGGTCGAGGAGTCGGTGGCGACGAACTGCCCTCCCGACACCGAGACCGTGACGCTGTCGTTCCCCGTGGCGTTGTTGATGGCGTCGAGCACGTCCTGGACGGTGGTCGCCGAGGAGAGGTCGACGTTGAAGCTGTCGCCGTCACGGGCAGTGATCAGCAGGTCGTTGCCCGACTGGGTCCGGACGCCGAGCCCGTCGTTGAGGGCGCTCAGCTTCAGCTTGCCGCCGAGCTTGACGATCTGCGTCCCCTCGATCGTGCTGCTCGCGACGCCGGTGTTGAGAATGCCGAGGTCGGTCGCCGTGTTCCCGCCCGCGACCTCCTCGACCCTGAAGTTTCCTGACCCGCCGCTCCCGTCGGTGAGGACGATGCCCTCGCGCGGGTTGGTGTCCCCCGTGCCGGCGATTCTCGCCGAGACGTTGATCCCGGCCGTCGCGTTGATCTCCTCGACGACGTCGTCGATGGTGATCGCGGTCGACAGGTCGACGACCGCCGAGTTGCCCGCGCGGTCCGTGATGCGGATCGAGCCCCGCCGCACGCCGTTGCCGCCGTTGAGCAGATCGAGCTCGGTCTTGCGATCGACGAAGCCGTTACCGGTCTCGATCGTCAGCGTGCCCGCACCGACGGCGTCGGACACGTCCGAGAATCCGAGCGACGTGTACTGCTCGGACTGGGCGAGCTGCCTTACCTTGAAGAGGTAGCTTCCCGGCGTCAGGTCGCTCGTCCCCGAGGCCGTCAGCACGGCCTCGTTGGACGACGTCGTGGTGACGGCGTTGAAGGTCGACGTCCTGGACAGCGACTTGATCTTGAGCTGCAGGGTGAGCAGCCGCGCGCTGATCGTCGTGATCGCGGCCTTCTTGCCCGTCAGCTCCTCGATCTTGCTCTCGAGCCTGGTGATCGGGCGGCGCTGAAAGCTGAGCAGCCCCTCGATCACGCGGGTCGTGTCGATGCCCGAGACAAGCCCGTCTACACTGGTCAACCCTGCTTCTCCTCAGGGGCTCCTTCAAACCCCATCCTGGCTCGGCCGGCCACGGCGGCCTCGGGCCCGCGGAGCGGGCCTTGAAGAACCCCTCACAGTGCCCGGGGTGAATCGAGCGCCGATCAACTGACGTCGTCGATCAGCAGATTTCCGCTCCGGAGACGCGACTCGACGTTCTTGATCTCCGACGGCGGAACCGTGCGGATGACCTTGCCGCTCCTGGTGTCGACGATCTCGATGCGAATCTTCTCGGTCTCTTCATTTACCCGGAACTGCAGGCTCCGGTTTCCCCCGAGCAGCTGATTCAGCTGCTTGACCTCCCGCTTCAGCTCCTCGGGCGTGAGGTCGACTCGCTGGATCTCTTTCTCCTTCTCGGCGGCCGCTTCCTCGGAGGACTTCGACGCAGCCACGGCATCCCCCTTCGGCTGCTCCCGGGAGCGATCGCCCTGTACTCGCTGTGCGGACTGCACTCCGGGGAGCGAGCCCTGCACATCCTGAACGCGATTGATGCCCAAATCGATCATGGCTACCTCCTGCGGTGCCATAGGGAAATCGTGCGGGGCGGCGCCGCGGCCGGGCTTCCCGGAAGAAGCGCCGACCGCGAGCCGCCCCCACACGCTCAAGCCGAGCGAGCTCTTCTCAGATTAGTTATCGGAGAAGCGCCAGAACCGCTTGAGGGATCTGGTTCGCCTGCGCCAGGACGGCGGTACCGGCCTGGAACAGGATCTGCTGCTTGGTGAACTCCGCCGTCTCGCTCGCGAAGTCGAGGTCCCGGATATCGGACAGCGACGACGAGAGGTTCTCGGACGCGACGGAGAGCGACGCGATGTTGCTCTCGAGCCGCTGCTTCTGGAAAGCTCCGAGAATCGCTCGGGAGTCCGACACCTGGTTGATCGCGATATCGACGATTCGCAGCGCGTTCGCGGCGTCGGTCGACAGGTCGTTGGTGCCTCCCGACTTGAGGCTGGACAGGAAGCCGTCGATGGTGACGGTGTTGCTGCCCTGACCGGGGAGGGTCCTCGACTGCTTTCCGAGCGTCGACGTGGTCGTGGAGCGAATGCCGATCCGCGTCCGGTTCGACACCTCGTGCGACGTGTTGAGCTGGAAGACGAGACCACTCTTCTTGAGCTTGAACGACAGTGTCGAGCTGGTGGTCGCGGCGTCCTTCAGCGTGATGTCGCCGGTGAAGAACGCGGAGACGATCCGCAGGTTGTTGCCGTTGGCGGAGACCGTGGCGCCGTTGACCGTCGCCGAGGCATCGACGCCGGTGTCACTGAGCACCTGGTTGGTGTTGGTGTCGAAGCTGGTCCCGCCGGCGCCGACGTTGAACGAGCCGGAGACCACCTCGACCGACACCGTCTCGGACGAGCCGAACTCGACCGAGTAGAGACGGCCGGCCGACGCGTAGACACCGGTGTTGCCGGTGAACGCGTTGACGGCGCTCTGGAGCGCCGCGGAGCCGAGACCAGACGCCACGGTGACGTCCTGGGTTCCCTTGGTGCCGGTGACTCGCAGCGTGACGTCGGCCGTGGCGCTCCTGAAGCCCACCGCCGAGCCACCGCTCGTGAAGACGTCGCCGGCACGACTGGCGACCGCGGAGAGGTTCACCGAGAGGGTGACGCTCGAGACGCCGTCGAACTGCGCATTGTTGACGGCCAGGTCGCGGATACCGCTGCCGACGGTGGACGTCGCGGCGATCGCGGACGAGCCGTCGAGGAGCTTGGTGTCGGCGAACTTGGTCGTCTGCGCGATCCGGTCGATCGTCGTCAGCGCGTTGTCGACCGCATCCTGCTCGGCCGAGATCTGCTCGGCGGAGTTCGAGTTCAGGGCGAAGATGATCGACTCGCGGACCTGGACCAGGAGGCTGTTGACCTCCTTGAGAGCGGCCTCGGCCGTCCCGACCAGGTTCGACGCGTTCTGCGAGTTCTCGATCGCCTGATTGAGTGAGCCGATCTGCGCTCGCAGCTGCTCGGAGATGACAAACCCGGACGGGTCGTCGGCGGCGGTGTTGATCCGCAGACCGGTGGAGAGCCTCTCGAGGCTGGTCTGCTGTTGCCTGTCGGTCGCTCGCAGGTTGTTGAGCGCCTTGAGCGAGGCAACGTTCGTATTGATCTGAAGACCCATGAAGAAAATCCTCCTTGATTCACGGGGTCCCAGCGTGCTCGCCCCGTGTGGCCCTCGCGGACCGCTCCACGGTGCGAGTCGATCTGGTTCGGGGCCCGCCTGTCCCTAGGCGAGACACCCATGCCGGAAACGCCCATCGAGAGAAGCATCGCGTGATGCGTATCGCGTCGCCGCCAAGTGCCGGACTCCGGGCGTGGACAGACCCCGAGCGCGGTCGTGGAGACGACTTGATTTCTCGATGGTGACGCTTCGCCTGACGACAGCCCGCGACGGCGCCCGCCTCCCGGCGGACGTTCTGCGGGACACACCGGTGTCGGGGAAGAGTACAACACCGCCGGCGAATCGTCCAACGGAGGGGAGCCCGGGGGCGCGCGTCGGGCGCGCGGACCGTCAGCCCCGAACCTGAGCTATCAGGCCGTCTTGCGCCGGCCTACTGGAGGAGCTGGAGGACCGCCTGCGGGATCCGATTGGCCTGGGCGAGCACGGCCGTGCCGGCCTGGAAGAGGATCTGGGTGCGCGTGAACTCGGCGGTCTCGACCGCGAAGTCGAGGTCGCGGATGTCCGACAGCGACGAGGCGAGGTTCTCGGCCGCCACCCCGAGCGAGCTGATGTTGCTCTCGAGCGTCTGCTTCTGGAACGCCCCGAGGAACGCGCGCAGGGTCGAGATCTGGTCGATGGCGATGTCGACGACTCTCAGGGCGTTGGCGGGCCGGTTCGTCAGGTCGTTGGCGCCGCCGGACTTGATCGACGAGAGGTACCCCTCGATCTCCACGGCCGTCGATCCCGGCCCCGGGATGGTGCGCGACTCGACCCCCAGCGTCGACGAGTTCACCGTGCGAACGCCGATGCGGGCGCGGTTGGTGACCTCGTGGGAGGTGTTGAGCTGGAAGACGAGGCCGCTCTTCTGCAGCTTGAACGTGAACGACGAGCCCGTCGTCGCGTTGTCTCGCAGCACGATGTCGCCGGTGAAGAACGCGGTCGTCACGCGCAGCTCGTTGCCGTCCGCCGAGGCGGCGGCGCCGTTGACCGTCGCCGTCGCGTTGGCCCCGGCGTCGGAGAGGACGCCGCTCGTGCTCGAGATCGTCGTGCCGCCGGCGCCGACCAGGAACTGGCCGGAGAGGACCTGCACAGAGACGGTCTCGTTCGATCCGAAGTCGACCGAGTAGAGCCTTCCGGCGGAGGCGTAGACACCGGTGTCCGACGTGAAGGCGTTGATGGCGCTGCGGAAGGCGGTCGAGCCCGCGCCCGAGGCGAGCGAGATGTCCTCCGATCCCGTGCGGCCGGTGACTCGCAGCACGACGTTCGCGGTGGCGCTGCGGAAGCCGACGGTCGTGGCGCCGCTGGTGAAGACGTCGCCGCCGCGGCTGGCCACGGCCTGCAGGTTGATCGCGAGCGTCACCGCCGAGCTCGCGTCGAACTGGGCGTTCCTGACGGTGAGATCGCGGATACCGCTGCCGAGGGTCGAGGTGGTCTGGATCGCCGAGGTCCCGTCGAGCAGCCTGCGATCGGCGAACCGCGTCGTCTGAGCGATCCTGTCGATCGACACCAGCGCGTTGTCGACGGCGTCCTGCTCCGCCGCGATCTGCTCCGGAGAGTTCGAGTTGAGGGCGAAGACGATCGACTCGCGGATCTGCACCAGCAGGTTGTTCACTTCCTTGAGGGCCGCCTCGGCGGTGCCGATCAGGTTCGAGGCGTTCTGCGAGTTCTCCACCGCCTGCTGGAGCGAGCCGACCTGCGCGCGCAGCCGCTCGGAGATGACGAAACCGGACGGATCGTCGGACGCGCGGTTGATCCGGAATCCGGTCGAGAGGCGCTCCAGCGTCCTCTGCTGCACGATGTCTGTCTGCTGAAGGTTCTGGAGGGCTTTCAGCGAAGCAACATTCGTGTTGATCCGAAGGGCCATTGCCTACTCCTTCTCGTCGCCTCCGCGAAATCGTCCTCCCGCGCGCGTGGCGATATTCCAGGAACTCGCCATGCGGTGGACGACGTGCGACCCGTCGTGTATGCTTCTCTGGACGTCTACCCTCTCAGGCTCCTTTGCCTTATCGGGTAGCTTCCCGAGAACTTGAGTACATCCCGGACAATTTGCCCCCGGGGTTCCGCATACGCTGTGCGCGCAGCGTTATCGCCCGCTCACTTCTTCCCCTTCGCTTCGTCTTCCCCGCCACGGCCCCGCCCGCGGTAGAGCCGCACGGCATCGTCGAGGGCCTCCGGAGGCCTGGCGGCCTCGACGTTCTCCTTCTGGATGGCGAGGTAGACCTCCTTGCGGTGGACGGGCACGTCGGGAGGCGCGACGATCCCGAGGCGCACGCGGTCGCCCCGGATGTCGAGCACCTTCACCTCGACCTGGTGCCCGATCATGATCGCCTCCTCCTTGACGCGCGTGAGGACGAGCATCAGCCCTGTCTCCCCGAACGCTTCGCGCCGATCGACTCGAGCGCCTCGTCGTCGGATTTCTTGCCGTCCGGCGCGGCGCCGTCCGTGCCCTCGCCAGCGGACGTACCGGCCGGGAAGATGGCATGGCGCGTCGTGTACTCCGGGACCTGGAGGACGAGCTGGCGTCCGACTCGCGCGTCGGGATTGATCAGCAGCGGTCCCTGGAGGTTCGCCGTGATCCGACTGGGGTCCGGGGGGACCACGAGAAGGACGAGCACGACGGCGTCCTCCATGCTCTCGAGGCAAAGGGCCCGGAGCTCCTCGCTCGAGGCCGGGACGGCGTAGTTCTCGAAGAAGTGACCGGGCTCGGCCGCCACGAACGCCAGCGCGGGCTCGTCGACCGACTGCAGCCACTGGAACGGGCCGCCCGAGGGGTTCTGCACCAGCACGTACCGCTGCTGCTCCGGAAAACCGAGCAGACCGTCCGGAAACCGGATCACCTTGTCATCCGGAACCTCGACGGCGCCGAACCGCGTGGTCTCGAACACGATCGTCGATCCCCCGCCTTCCGTGGCGCCCTGCTCACGCGACTCGCCGCCTTGACTCGTTTTCATGGCCGTTCTCTTCGCTCCCACCTCGATAGATCAGAGAAAATCGAGGAGTGACAGATTGAGTATCCTCGCCGTGATCGACAGCGAGGCCTCGAGTACGTTCCGCTGCTTCTCGAATTCGATGACCGCGTCCGCGAGGTCCACCTCGAGGTCCCGGGACACCAGGGCCCGCATCTGGATCTCGTGGTCCTGGAGGCGCGTCTCGATGACGTTCATGCGCTCCATCCGCGAGCCCACCTCGCCGCGCGACAGCACCAGCCGCTCCGAGCTGCGCTCGAGCATCGCGCCGACGTGCTCCAGCTTCGAGTCGTTGTTCTCTATGAGCGCGTCGCGCAGCAACGCGAGCGAGTTGAAGAGCGAGTCCACCTGGAACCCGGCCGGCTGGAGGTCGTCGCCGGTCAGCGTCACGCCGGGATCCGGCACGGTCTTCTCGATGCCGAGGTTCTGGGCCGCGAAGCTGCCGTCGACGGGGCTCACCCGCAGATCGCCCGTGCCGCCGCTCGAGTCGACCAGCTCCAGCCGATCGCCGCTCACGGCGACGCTGGCCGTCAGCCTGCCGCCGTTGTTCGAATCGTTGTTGATGATGTCGAGGACGTCCTGCACCGTCGTCGCGCCGGAGACGTCGATGTCGAGCGTCCCGCCGTCCTTCAGGGTGATCTGGAAGTCCACGCCGTCGAGCGCCAGGATGCCGAAGCCGTTGTTCAGCTGATCGAGCGGCAACTCGGCGAGACCGACCGTCCAGCCGAGATCGGCGGCCGTCGTGCCGCCGTTCTCCGCCACCGTGAAGCGCGTGCCGCTGAGGGTCGACTTGAGGTCGATGCCGTTGCCGCTCTCGTTGATCGACGCGACGACGTGGGCGTTGGCTCCGTTGATGGCGTTGAGCAGGTCCTCCACCGTCTGCGCCCCCGCGAGCGAGATGGTCTTCGACACGGTGCCGTTGGTGATGACGATCCCCGAGAGGTCGATCCCGGCGCCGCCCGCGACCTCAGTGAGGGGCGTCGTCAGGCGCACGCGAGGGTCGAGATCATCGCCGAAGAGGGGCGGCGTGCTGGCCTTCAGGATGCCGAGCTCCTGCGCGGTGGTCCCTCCATTGACCTCCGTCACGGTGATCATCGTCCCGCCGCTCATCAGCTCGATGCCGGTGCCCGAGGGATCGATCGTCGCGGTGACCGTCCCCGGCGCGTTGATGGCGGCGAGGACGTCGCCGAGCGACTCGGCTCCGGTGAGGTCGATCATCGTGTTGTTGCCGAGACCATCGTCGATCATGATCGATCCCGGCGTGACGCCGGTGGAGCCGTTGACGTCGGCGAGCTTGGTGCCGGAGCTGACCGCCGGATCGAGGTCCATGCGTCCCTGGAGCTCGGAGCTCACGACGCCGAACGCGTCGAAGGCGCTGACGTCCCTCTCGATGCTGACGCCGGGCGCGACCTGGATCGGGGTCGTCACCAGCGATCCCACGAAGCTGACCTGATCGCCCACCATCAACGCCGGCGGACGACTGCCGTCGTTGCCCGCGAACAGGTAACGGTCGCGGAACGTCCGGTTGACGACCTCGACGGCCTCGTGAATCAGCTGGGCGATCTCGTTCGCGGCGACCGCTCGGGTGTCCTCCGACGAGCTCGCCGAGTCGTTCTCGGTGAGGTAGATCTCGCGCGCCCGCGTCATCAGTCTGGTCGCGTCGGCCAGGGCGCTCTCGGTCGCCTCGAGCTCGGAGCGGGCCAGCGCGATGCTTTCCATGTACTGCTGTCCGCGCGCGATCTGCCGGCGGAAATCGATCGCCCTCGTGGCCGGGACCGGATCGTCGGAGATCTGGCGCACGCGGAATCCGGTCGAGAGCTCGGTCTCCCTGCGCAGGATCTCCGACGTCGCGCTGCGGATGTTGGCGTGCAGCAGGTTCACCTGGGAGAACGTCGAGGTGCGGAAGAGAAGCGGCGAGGTGGCCATTGTCGTGTGTGTCCTGGTGCTGTTTCTGTGTCGGCCCGGATCAGAGGACGTTCAGGAGCTCCTGGAGAACGAGGTCGACAACGCCGAGGTAACGCGCCGCCCCCTGGTACATCCGCTGGAACTTGATCAGCTCGATCGACTCCTCGTCGACGTTGACTCCCGAGAAGGCGGCGCGCTCGTTTCGCAGGTGCTCCTTGACCGCCTCCTGGTGTGAGATCAGGTCGCGCACCTGGGCGCGCTCGACGCCGATGACTCCGAGCACGCCCTCGTAGAACTCCTCGATGGTGGCCACGCCTCCCTGCATCACCTTCTGGTCCCGGACGGCGAGCAACGCCTGCACGTTCGCGATGTCCTTCGGGCCGCCGCCGCGGCCGGTCGCCACCAGGTTCGAGTCGGCGGCGATCGCGTCGGAGACGTCGATGTCGACCGAGCCGGTGCCGGTGAACAGCGCGTTGACGCCGAGGCTGGCGAGGACGTCCGACGTGTCGTTCGCGAACCAGAAAGTGGTGTCGGTGTCGCCGGAGCTCACCCGCAGCTCGAGGCGGCTGGTGATCGAGGCGGCGATCGACGGGAAGTCGGCCTGCACGGCCGTGTTGATCGCGTCCCGCAGATCCTCGAGGGTCGTGTCGTCGTCGTCGAGCCCGTCGAGGTCGACCTGGATGTTGTAGGTCTTGACCTGGCCGGTGACCTCGTTGCGGACCTTGAAGTCGAAGCTGCCGTTTCGCGGCGTGTAGTGCAGCCCGGCGTTCGAGAGCGCCTCGGTGACGCTGGTCACCGCGTTCGATCCCGTCGTCGACGACAGCCCCACCATTCCGACGCCTCTCGCGTGCACGCGGTTGACGTTGAAGATCAGGGTGTCGGCGATCGACGAGAGGTCCTCGCGGTACTTCGCGACGATGTCGTCGCGAGCCTCGATCAATCCGGCGAGCGCGCCGCTCCTGGGGCGCAGCGGCGAGCCGTCCTCCACGAAGCGCACGCTCGAGATGAGCACGTCGCCCTCCTGCTCGACCTCGACCTCCACCGCGTACGAGTCGATCCCATCGACGAGGATCGCCCTGCCGGAGTTGATGTTGATGGCGCCGCTCGATGTCTCCACGGTGCGGATGTCGATGAGCTCGGCGAGCTCGCGGATGCTCGCGTCGCGCTCGTCGCGCAGATCGTTGGCCACGCCCTGCCCCTGCACGCCGGACTCCGCGAAGACGATCTGGCGGTTGAGCTGCGCGATGCTCGAGGTCAGCCGGTTGATGTCGAGGGCCATCTTCTCGACGCGCGCGTCGAGGCTCTGGCGGAGCTCGCGGAGCTCGCGATCGCGTTGCCGGAAGGTCTCGGCGAGCGCCTCGGCGGAGAGCACGAAGACGCGACGCGAGGTGGCGTCGTCGGGCAGGTTCTGGAGGTTGGCCACGTCGTCGAAGAAGCGCGCCAGCGCCTCCTCGATCCCCGCGCCCTGCAGCTCGTCGAAGATGCCCTCGAGCCCCGCGAGCGCCAGGTCGCGCGAGCGCAGGTACTCGAACTGGGAGAGGGCGTCCCGGAACGAGACCTCGATGCGATCGCTGACGATGCGCTCGATCCGCGTCACCTCGACGCCGTTGCCGATCAGGAACCGGGCGTCCGTCGACGCCGGCAGCGCGGCGGTGAGCACCCGCTGGCGGCTGTACTTCTCGTTGCCTGCGTTCGAGATGTTGTGCCCGACGGTCCGGATCGCGATTCCGGCCGCGTTGAGGGCGTTGTCGGCGTTGCGGAGCGCGGTGAGGATCGACATCGCGCGTCTAGATCCTCCTGTCGAGGACGAGCGACGGCACGGAATCCGCCGAGCGTGACTGCCCGCCGGTCTGGTCGTACGTCCTGGCGTCGGGATCTCGCCCGGCCAGCATCGCTATGTACAGGTTGACGTGATCCAGCGACAGCACCGAGAGCGTCCGGTTCATGCGGTTCAGCCGCTCGATGTCGGCGGCGATCGATCGCAGCTCGTCGCGCAGGTCGAGCAGCTCCTCGCGGAACTCGTCGTCGACGTGCGCGACCAGCTCGCGCACCCGAACCAGCGCGCCACGCGGCTTGCCGAGGTGCCGGGCGATCTCCTGCGTGACGCGCACCCGCTCCTCCTCGACGGCGCCGATGGCTCCGATCGCCTCGCGCTCGAGGTCGAGGGTCTTCTGCAAGTCGTCGAAGCGCTTGTCGACGAGGGCGGCCTTCTTCTCCCCGAGCACGTCGGCGAGCGCCCGGTGGTGCGTCGCGTGCAGCCCGAGGACGTCGACGAGCTGGCGAACCAGCTCGCGGAACTCGGCGCTCTCCGTCTGCGTCGTCGCGTTCATATGGTCTCCGTGAGTTGCGGCTTCTCTCTTTCCTTCTCGGACCCGACGCCCGCGGGCGGCTCGCCCTCGAGCTGTCTCTCGATCACGTCGCGGATGCCGAGCGTCCCGGCGGAGGCCAGCGTCTCGGCGACGGCGCCGACGAAGAGCCCCCTGAAGATCCGCGCGCCCGACTCCTTGCCGAAGAACTCGCCACCCTCCTCGGGCAGCATCTCGGAGAGCAGCATCCGCAGGAAGACCTCCTCGAAGCGCGTCGCCGCCGTGGACGCGTCGACCCGCTCGTCGCGCGCGACGGGTCGGTCGATGCGCCCGAGTGATCGAGGCGCGTCCGGCAGGAGGTGGGCGATCGAGGTGAGCTCCATGAAAGCGGTTGTCTCCGTGTCTAATCAGAACGAAAGGAATCGGAGTGGTCTCCGCCGCTCTCGTTCCCGTTCCCGTTCCCGTTCCCGTCCCCGTTCCCGTGCCCCTGCCCGGTCCCGGAGTTTCGGGAACGGGTACGGGTACGTGTACGTGTACGGGAACGGCCACTCATGATCATGCGCGTGTCTTTGGGTCAACGCTCCACGAACTTGCCGCGGATCAGCCCCGCGACGTTCATCTGTTCGAGGATGTGGATGATGTCCGTTCCGGTGAACTCGAACTCGGGGCTCTCGAGCGCGTCGATGACGTCGACGAGCAGGTACTGATCGCCGGCGGGCGGCACCGGAGGGACGTCCGGCACGGCCGGCGGAATGCGGATGTTGGCGCCCTTGTACTTGATGAAGACCGGCAGGCTGATGAGCACTCCGCCGTTGACGATCACCGAGCCCTTCTGCCGGTCGATGGCGACCATCGCCTCGCGATCGACGCTGGTGATCTCGATCTCGAGGACCTCCGAGATGAAGTCGACGATGCGGTCCTCGCGCAGGTACGACGTCGGGATGCGCACCTGGACGGTGCTGCTGTCGAGCGGCGAGGCGATCGACATCAGCCCTCGCGAGCGCCGGTCGCGGAAGAGATCGAACGCGTTGATCGTGCGCGCCATCTCCGACGCGGTGCCGAAGTCCGGCTCGTCGAGGACGAGGGCGATGTGCTCGAGGTTCGTCAGGAAGGTGTTCTCGTCGAGCGGCTGCCTGAGGACCGCTCGTGACCTGGCGCGGCTGATCTTCCCGGTGCCCTCCTCCTCGGAGAAGAGCGCGCCGTCCGCCTCCGCGTAGACGGAGCCCTCGCCGGGCTCGTACGCGTACGGCAGCTTCAGCGGCACGGCCAGCAGGTATCCGCCGCGCAGCGACTCGGCGTCGCCGATCGACGACACCGTGACCTCGAACTCCGTGCCGGGCTTCATCGACGACGGCACGGTCGCGTTCACCATGACGAGCGCGGCGTTGCGCGTCTTGACGTCGGCGACGGCCGGCGCGATGCCGGTGCCCATGTTGGAGAGCACCTGGACGTAGTACTGCTTGAGCACCTCGTTGCGCTGGCTGTCGCCGGTGCCGCCGAGGCCGATAACCAGCCCGATTCCGGTGAGGTGCACCGGTCGCACGCCACGCACGTTGGCCACGTCCTTGATCCGCTGGGCCGACGCGACCCGCGGGAAGAGACAGAGGATCGCGGTGATGATGAGCGCTGCGACGAGCGCCTGGACCGTTCTCACGAGAATCCTCCTCCAGAGTGCCGTGCGGTCGTCCTGACGCGACGCGGGCATGGAGAGCAAGGCTCGTGCCATCGCCCCAAATCGCTGTGAATCGCGCGTATTCTCGGTGCGAGCGGCGTGCGGGGGCGGCGGGATCGGCCCATCGGGGCGGTTCCTGCCGCCGGGTTCCGAGCTCGGGCCGATGCCGGGTCCTTCGGCGCGCATGGCGATCAGAACGGCCAGAGCCACTCGAGGAGCCAGCTCAGGATCGATCGGCCGAGGTTCCGGGAAACCGGGCCCTCGCCCGAGTAGACCAGCTTGAGGTCGGCGATGCGCTCGGAGCGGATCGCCTTGGTGCGTTCGTCGACGTCGGCCGGGTCGGCCTCGCCGAAGATCGTCAGGATGCTCTCCTCGTCGTTGATGCGCCGGGTCGTGCGCCCCTCGATGACCAGGTTGCCGTTCGGCCGCAGGTCGATGACCCGCGCCATGATCTTGAAGGTGATGCGCTCCCGGCGGTCGGTGGTGCCCCGCCCCTCGAGCTTCCTCTCGGACTTGAGATCGAGTGACGGGAGGGCCGTGACGTCGGGCTCGAGCTGGAATTCGGAGAGGTTGAGCGACGCCCACTCCTCGAGCTCCGCGCGCAGGTCGTACTTCCGTCGCAGGTTTGTGTTCGCGTTGTTCGACGCCGACCCGGCCTCGTCGACGACGATCAGGATCAGGTCGTTGATCTGGAACTTCTTCTCCGGGAGGACCTTTCGCTCGTAGAGCGACTGGCGGCGCGATGGCGCCGCCGGCCTCCCGTTGACGCGCGTTCCCGCCGGCGCGGCGGAGGACTTCGACTGCGCTCGCAGCTCGAGGTGCGTCATGCAGAGCGCGAGCGCCAGCGTGGCGGCCAGCGTGGCGATGGCGGCGACCGCGCGAGGCCGACCCAGGTGTGCGTCGGACCGCGAATGATTCATCGTCTGCCTCCCGCCGGCGTGGCCGGCTCCCTGCCGAGCGGGCGGCGCGGTCGGATGACCTCGACGGCGTTCTTTCCGACGACGCGCGCGGTCTCGCTCTTGCCCGTTCGCACGCTGCGCACCGTGACCTGCTCGCCGATGCGACCCGAGGTCAGCGCGACACCCGGCTCCTCGATCTGCACCAATCCACGCCGCCTCTGGATCACCACGCGCGCGTCCCGCTCGACCATGCGTCCGCCGGGAATGACCCGCGCGCGACCGCCAGTCGTCGCCGGGAGCGACGGGTTGCTCCCGGTCGCCGGTGGCGCGACGGGAGGTCTCGTTCGCTGGGGCGACGAGACGTCGACCCCTGCCGCGCCGGCGAGGCGGACGATCGAGGCGCCGAGGCCGGCATCTTCGAGTCGCCGCCGGATCTCCTCGCGGGTGATGCGTCTCGTGGCGCCGGGCCCGGGCGCGAGTCCCAGGAGGACGCGCGCGGCGACGCGCTGGAGAAAGCCGTCGACCGGCTCGAGGGCGGCGACGTCGCCGATCGACACGAACGGCGCCGCCACATCGGCCCGGGCGCGGAGCAGCACGCGGAGCGATGCCGGATCGTCCCCGGCGTGGAGCCCCGGCAACGCGAGGAGGAGCGTGACGACCGGCGTCAGCAGCGCGACGGAAGGGCGTCGTCCTCGTGGGATGGCGCGGGTGTGGCTCATGACGACTAGCCTCTCAGGTTGTTGGCGAGCTGGAGCGCCTGGTCGGAAGTCCGCACGACGTTCGAGTTGATCTCGTAGGCGCGCTGCGCCTGGATCAGCCCGATCAGCTCCTTGACCGCCTGCACGTTCGAGTTCTCGAGGTGGCTCTGGAGGATCTGCGCGTTCCCCTCCTCCGCGGGCAGCACGTCGATCGGGGGCCCGGAGGCGTCGGTCTCGGTCAGCAGGTTGTCGCCCTGGGCCTTGAGGCCCGCGGGATTGAGGAACCGCACCAGCGTGATGCGCCCGAGGACGCTCCCCTGCGGCGTCGCGTCGTCGAACGACGTCACCGTGCCGTCGCGGTTGATGGTGACGCTCTTGGCGTTCGGCGGGATGGTGATGCCGCCCGCGAGGGCGTCGCCGTTCCAGGTGACGATCTGGCCCTCCTCGTTCTTGGTGAAGTTGCCGTTGCGCGTGTAGGCGATCTGTCCGGCGGCGGTCTCGATCCTGAAGAACGCGCTCTCGTCGTTGACGATGGCGATGTCGAGCTCGTTGCCGGTGTTCTCGACGCCGCCGTGCGTGAAGACCTTCTGCGTCGAGACGACCCGCGATCCGTTGCCGATCTGGATGCCGACGGGACGGATCTGACCGCCCGGGCCGCGGGAGCCCATCAGCGCCTCCGACGTGTAGAAGAGGTCGGCGAAGTTGACACGGTCCTTGCGGAAACCGTGCGTGTTGATGTTCGCCATGTTGTTGGCGATGACGTCGATGTTCCGGAGCTGCGCCTCCATGCCGGTCGCAGCGGTGTGGAGCGCTCTCACTCCCACGTGTCCCTCCTCGAGCCTGCCGGCTGCATGAGCTCCTCCTTGAAGAACTCCGCCCAGCCCGGGTTTCTCACGGAGCGGCGTCGCGAGGCGAAGCAAATGCTTGCGAGGGCAAGGAAAGCGATTGAGGCCGACCGGAGCGTAGTTGAGCTACGTGAGGATCGGCCGATTGAGCTTGACGCAGCCATCGCGAGCAGTTGCAAGCCGTAGTAGCCGGGCCGTGAGAAAGCCGGGCAAAAACCCTTTCGATCTGTTCTCGTTCTTGCGTGAAATCGCGCGTGGCGCATCAGGCGAGCCTCGCGAAGTCGTTGACCGCCCGCTGCAGCGTGCCGTCCTGGATGCGGATCATCTGCATGTTCGCCTCGTAGGCGCGGTGGCTCTCGATCAGCCGCACCATCTCGCGGATCGGCTGCGCGCCGGAGCGCTCCAGGAAGCTCTGCATCACGGTCGGCGTCGCGGCAGCGGGCTCCCCGTCGCCGATCCAGCGGTAGAGACCGCCGCCGACCTTCTCGAAGCGATCCGGATCGAGCGAGCCGGCGAGGGCCAGTCGCCCGAGCGACTCCTCGCCGACGGTGAGCTCGCCCCGTCCCGAGACGGAGAGCTCGCCGACCGGCACGCGGATCGCCTGGCCGCGCGTGTCGAGCACGCGGGAACGTCCGTCGAGCGTCACCAGCCAGCCGTCGGGATCACGGCGCAGTCGGCCATCGCGCGTGTAGAACCGCTGGCCGTCGCGCTCGACGACGAGAAACCCGTCTCCCTCGAGGGCGATGTCGAGCGGATTATCGCTGGTGTGCAGCGCGCCGGTGCGCCGCGAGTAGACCACCTCGTCGAGAAACACCCCGCCGCCGAGCGGCTCGAGGAGCGCCGGCTGGCCGGAGTCCCGCGGACCGACGTCCTCGAGCGCCTCGTTGAGACGTTTCCGGAAGACGGCGACGTCGGGCCTGAAGGCGTTGGTCTCGACGTTGGCGAGATTGTTCGCGATCACCTCTTGCCGGATCTCCTCGACGAGGGCCCCGGCAGTGTTCAGATACAGGCCGCTCAGCATCGCTTCGCTCGCGCGCTCTCGCTCTCCGCGTACCGCACCGACGCGAGCGGACAACCCGCCCGCGCCTGCGGACCGCCGAGCGCACGGAGCAAGTGCGTTGCCAAACGATCGGGGATGGCGCGATGGGTCGAGAAAAACAGGCTCGGGTGAGATCAGGGCCGCCGGCGCGGCGCGCCGCGAAGAGGCGTTTCCTGCCGCGGGAGGGCCGAATCCGCCGGTCGCGGGCGTGTCGTTCCCGGACTACCTGGCGAGCAGCACCGTCAGCACGGGTGTTTGGAGGGACGAGTTCGAGACCACCGCGCAGGCCAGATCGAGCTTGCCGTCGTCGTTCAGGTCACCCACCGCCGCCGACCAGGACTGACCGGTCATCCGGAATCGGGCGGCGGGACCGAACGTTCCGTCGCCGAGGCCGCGCCGCAACCAGATCTGCGCCGTGGCGAAGCTGGCGGAGATCAGATCCACGGCGCCGTCGGCGTCGACATCCTCGAGCACCGGCGACGTCACCAGGTGTCCGGCGAAGCACGATCCGCCCGATCGAAACGTGCCGTCGCCGTTGCCGAGGAGGAACACGACCGCGTCGCCCGTGTAGTTCGTCACCGCGAGGTCGAGGTTCCCGTCTCCATTGATATCGCCCGCCGCTGCGCCCGACGCCCCTCCACGGCCGGCCGGAAACCCGCTCGACGGCCCGAGAGTCCCGTCGCCCGCTCCGAGGAGCACCGCGACCTCATCGCGCTCGCCGCTGTGTCCGGGCACAGCGACATCCAGAGCTCCATCTCGGTTGAAGTCGCCGAGCGCGGGAGTCTGCGTGTAGCTGGACAGGCTCACCGAGTACGGAGTCGCCGCGCGGAACTCCCCGTTCCCCACCCCGAGGAGGACGCTCGCGGCTCCGCTCGACGAGGCGATCAGGTCGGGCGCTCCGTCGCGGTTCAAGTCGCCGACCGCGACGCCTGTGGCGCCGGCTTCCGAGCCGGTGGGATAGCTGACCACCGGCAGGAAGGTCCCGTCGCCCCTCCCGAGGTGGATCGCGACTCCTGCCTCCAGACGCACCGCGACGACGAGGTCGAGCACGTCATCGCCGTCGAGGTCCTCGAGCACGAGCTCCACGACGTCCCCGGTCTCGATGGCGTTCGGTCGATCGAAGGTCCCGTCTCCTTGCCCCCTCAACAGCCAGACGACGTCCTTCCGGGAGTCCGTGACCAGCGCGTCGACGGTTTGGTTCGCGTCCACCCTCCCCAGCGCGACCTTCATCGGGAAACTGCCGACGGCGAAGGAGACGGGAGGATGGAATCCGTCGATCAGGCTCCCCGCCGCCTGAGCGCACTGGACGTAGCGATCACAGTCCAGCCAGCGAGGCGTCGGGTCGGGGCCGCAGGCATCGAACGGCGGCGGCGGGGGCTCACTGCCCAGGAACAGGTAGCCCAGGGAATAGATGCCGTCGCTGACGTCGAGGCGGTCGTCGTCGTTCGAGTCCATCGCGTCGAAGCAGAGCTCGCCGGACCGCGAACCGTGAAAGAGATAGGCGAGCGTGTGAGTCGGGTCGCTTATGTTCAGTGAACCATCGCCGTTCGAGTCGCCGCGGAGGAACCACTGCAACTCCCCGGCGTCGATAGCAAGCCCGACGAGGACGAGGAAAGCGAACGGCACACAGCCCGCGATTCGACGGAGACGCCTTCCGTGGTGCATGGCGCGACCCTCCCGTCTCGGAACACCCCACTCTTCCACTATCCACGCCAGCGCGCCGAACGCAACCACCGGATCGCGCCGCTCAGCCGGTGGAGATCCTCGAGAGGACCAGGGTCGCGAGGCCGAGCAGGAAGAAGAAGCCCGACATGTCGGTGACCGTGGTGAGGATCGGGCCCGAGGCGAGCGCCGGGTCGAGACGCATGCGCTTGAGGACGAGCGGGATCAGCCCGCCGATCGACACCGCGACGACCGTGTTGCCGAACAACGCGGCGCCGACGACGGCGCCGAGCCACGCGCTTCCCTTCCACACCCACCCGACGACGCCGATCAGGAGGCCGAGGACGATGCCGTTGATGGCGCCGACGGCGACCTCCTTCAGCCAGACGCGCAACGCGTCGCCGGGACGCACGATTCCCAGGGTGAGCTCGCGGATGCTGACGGCGACCGCCTGGTTGCCGCTGCAGCCGCTCATGTCCGACACGATCGGCAGGAACATGGCGAGCGCGATCACGGCGGCGAGCGTGTCCTCGAAGTACGCGATGACGCTCACCGCGATGACGTTGAGGACGATGTTGACGCTGAGCCACGCGAGTCGGCGCTTCGAGCGCAGCAGCACGGGGAAGGAGCGCAACTCCTCGCCGCCGACGATGCCCTGCGACTTGCGGAAGTCGCTGTCGCTGCGCTCGTGCAGCCCTTCCTCGACCGCCGCCTCGCGAACGACACCGACGAGGCGCCCGGCCTCGTCGACCACCGGCACGCCGACGAATCGGTGCTCGTCGAAGAAGGTGCGGAGCTCCTCGAGGGTCGCCCGGTCGCTGACCGAGTGCGGGCTGGTGATCATGATCTCGCCGAGCCGCCGCTCGGAGCGCCGCAGGAGCAGGTCGCGCAACCGCAGCACGCCCGCCAGTCGCTCCTGCGCGCCGCGGACGTAGGCGTACTGCACGTCGTAGGTCTCGTACTTCTCGGCGTTCTGCCGCAGGTCCTCGACGACGTCGCCGATCGTCTGGTCCTCGGTGTACGAGAGGAACTCGCGCACCATCAGTCCGCCCGCGACGTCGGCAGGGTAGCGGCTGAGCTCGAGGGCCGCGGTGGCCTCCGCGGGCTCGAACTCGGCGAGGATGGCCTGCGCTCCCTCCTCGCCGATCTGCGCGATGAGGTCGGCCTGCTCGTTGCTCGGCAGCTCCGTCAGGATCTCCGCCGCCTCGCGCGGGTCGAGCTGCTCGATGACGCGCGAGGCCTGCGCCTCGGGGATGAGCTCGACGACATCGGCCGCGTGCTCCGTGTCGACGATGTGGAGCACGGCGGCCTGATCCTCCTCGCTGAGACGCGAGATGACGCGGGCCATCTCGCCGGGCTGCGTCTTCTCGAGAAACGCCTCGACTCGCGACGGGTCCTTGTCGTCGAGGATCCTCTGGAGCTCCTCCCAGGGCCGGTCGCCCTGGGCCTGCACGTCTTCGTCAGCCATTCTGGGTCTTCTCCGGGTGTCGGCTTCTAAGAATAGGGGGCGGCGCGGAGTGTCGGGCGCGGTGTGCGTCCCCGGCGGCGCACTCTACACGAAGGGGACCGGTGCGCCACCAGGAATCGGGCGGCCCGCCTCCTGGGTCCTAAAGGCTCCCTCCGGTCACGGTCACGGTCACGCACCACGGTCACGCACCACGGTCACGGACCACGGTCACGGCCCACGGTCACGGTCACGCAC